>NZ_JBVVPO010000010.1:130304-160445 GCF_055811795.1 Bradyrhizobium sp. MI1.7 | reverse complement strand
CGCGGGGCGGCCCATTTCCCCCGGCTCGCGCGCGGCCCCCACCCAACCCCACACCTTCCGCGCGGCCCCGGGGGGCTTCCCCCCCACCGCCCCCAAATGACGAGGTACCCCCAGACATGAGAAAGCGCCCGTGGGGGGCGGGCGCTTTCCGTAGTCGACTTGGGGTTGGGGTCGTCTACATATCCACGTGGCGACTTTGGGGGGCTGGTAAAGAGCCGCGTGAATTCACAAAACTCGTCAAATCTCCTTATCGAACGAGGGATGCGTTCGAGCTGGTGATAACAACCGGCTTGCCGGCCTTGATGACGCGGGCGGTCTGGGTCAGACCTTCGTCCGAACCCGTGCGCGCCGCCGTGATGCCGAAGCCTGCCACCGCGATGCCGGCGACGAGGGCTACGACCACGATTTTCAAGTGGGTCGAGCGATCGGCGCTGTAAATCGAGTGGTTCATGGAAGGCTCCTGCCGCCATCTACCCGAAGTAGTCGCTACCCTGTTGGGGGAGGTTCATGCTTCCGGTCCCCAACAACCTAGTATTGGGGGGATTCGTTCCCAAGGGGCGATCACAAGAGCGTGACAGGACGTGAAAGATCGCGATCGAAAGCGACCCCTCAATCGTGCGATTATATAATTATTTCAAAGGTGTAATGTGCTTGCGAGGCGCCTTGTTTGCATTTGGTCGACAAGGCGCCAGGAACTCAAAAACCATTTGCCTGTGGCCCAAAAACATACGGCTTCTTAAGGCAAATCAGATGCTTCCGACCGTTTTCAATCTCGCCCTGGGGTGGATTTCAGCCTGCGACAGCACCGTCGTCTGGGCCCGGAACCGCTCGACGAGGGAGCGTACGAAGGGACGAATTGCCGCAGACGTGACCAGCACCGGCGCCTCGCCTTCGCGCGCGGCGCGCTCGAAGGCCTCGCGCACGCCGGTCATGAATTCCGACAGCTTCGAGGGCTGCATCGCGAGGCTGCGTTCCTCGCCCTGGCCGATGATGGATTCGGCGAAGGCCTGTTCCCACCGCGCCGACAGCGCGATCAGCGGCAGATAGCCGCTGTAGGAGGTGTTCTGCGCGCAGATCTGCCGCGCGAGGCGGGCGCGGACATGCTCGACCATGGTCGCGGGATTGCGCGAGAAGGCGAGCGAGTCGGCGATGCCTTCCAGGATGGTCGAGAGGTCGCGGATCGAGATGCGCTCGGCGAGCAGCAGCTGCAGCACGCGCTGGATGCCGGAGACCGTGACCTGGCCCGGCACGATGTCCTTGACCAGTTCGCCCTGCTCCTTCGGCAGCTCCTTGAGCAGCTTCTGCACCTCGCCATAGGAGAGCAGGTCCGACATGTTGGCCTTGAGCAGCTCGGTGAGGTGGGTCGAGAGCACGGTCGCGGCGTCGACGACGGTGTAGCCCTTGAGCGAGGCTTCTTCCTTGAGGCTGGCATCGACCCAGGTTGCGGGCAGGCCGAAGGTCGGCTCGGTGGTGTGGATGCCGGGCACCTGCACCTGGCTGCCGCCGGGGTCCATGACCATGAACTGGTTCGGCCAGATCTTGCCGGTGCCGGCGTCGACCTCCTTGATCTTGATGATGTAGGTGTTGGCTTCGAGCTGGACGTTGTCGAGGATACGCACCGCGGGCATCACAAAGCCCATCTCGATGGCGAGCGAACGGCGCAGCGCCTTGATCTGCTCAGTGAGGCGGTCGGTGCCATCAGGCCCGTTGACGAGCGGCAGTAGCGCATAGCCGAGCTCGATCTTGAGATCGTCGATCTTGAGCGCGGCGGAGATCGGCTCTTCGGCCGCAGCGGCGCCAGGTGAACCCGGCGTTCCCGGAGCGGATGCGGTCTTTGCAACTTCGTCAGCCCTGGCAGTCGCCCGGTTGCGGTTGCGGGCGTGCCAGGCGAGCGCACCGGCGCCGCCGCCGAGCGCCAGGAAGGGGATGGTCGGGATACCCGGCAGCGCCGCCAGCACCAGCATGACCGCCGCGGACATCGCCAGCGCCTGCGGATAGCCGGAGAACTGTTTCATCAGCGCCTTGTCGGCGGCGCCGGACACGCCGGCCTTGGAGACGAGCAGGCCGGCCGCGGTCGAAACGATCAGCGCCGGCACCTGGGTGACGAGGCCGTCACCAACGGTCAGCAGCGTGTAGCTGCGCCCGGCATCGGCGAAGGAGAGGCCCTGCTGCGCGACACCGATGATCATGCCGCCGACGATGTTGATGAAGACGATCAAAAGGCCCGCGATGGCATCGCCGCGGACGAATTTGGAGGCACCGTCCATGGCGCCGAAGAAGCCGCTCTCGTCCTCGAGGTCCTTGCGCCGCTGCTTGGCGACCTTCTCGTCGATCAGGCCGGCGGAGAGATCGGCGTCGATCGCCATCTGCTTGCCGGGCATGGCGTCGAGGTGGAAGCGGGCGGCGACTTCGGCGATACGGCCCGAACCCTTGGTGATGACGACGAAGTTGACGATGATCAGGATGGCGAAGACGATGATACCGATGACGAAATTGCCGCCCATCACGAAGCTGCCGAAGGCTTCGATGACGTGACCGGCGGCATCCGTGCCCTCGTGCCCGTGCGACAGGATCAGGCGGGTCGAGGCCATGTTCAGCGACAGGCGCAGCATGGTCGAGATCAGGAGGACGGTCGGGAAGGCGGAGAATTCCAGCGGCGCCTGGATGAACAGCGACGTCATCAGGATCAGGATCGAGAGCGTGATCGAGATCGCTAGGAACAGGTCGAGCACGATCGCGGGCAGCGGCAGGATCAGCACCACCAGGATGGTGAGGACGCCGAGTGCCAGCGCGATATCGCCGCGCTTGAGGATGTTGCCGATCTCGGTGAGGGTCGGGAAGCCGGCGTTCGTGCTGCCTACGCCCTGTCCCGCGGTGACGTCGACCATGGTAGCTGCTCCCCCGCGCGACTGCCGTCCGCGCGCCCCAAATGTCTGCGCGGCGGCCGAAGGGCCGCCGTTTCGAAAGTGAGGCACCGCACTGGCGTCCACGGGGGACCTCCCGTTCTACGCGGCTGACGACACTCGACTTCACCCGGCAATTCTTGCCGGGTGTATGGTTAGCAAAGGGTTAACGCAGGGTGCGGCAGGAGGTCAGACCGGGGTGTTTCGGGCACCTGGCAGGGACGAAGTCGTCATGCCCGGGCTTGTCCCGCCTGCGCGGCCGAAGCCGTGGATGGCCGGGACGAGCCCGGCCATGACGCTGTGGAAGCGTTTGGCGCCGAAATCAGCTGCGGAGGACGTAGCCCTACTTCGCCTTCTGCATCGTCGTCACGGTATACCCCGAAGCCGCCTCCTCGGCCTCGAAGGTCACCTTGTCGCCGACCTTCACCTGCTTGAGCAAAGCGGGGTCCTTGACGCGATAGACCATGGTCATGGGCTCATCCATGCCGAGGCTTTTCGCCGGTCCGTGCTTGAGCGTGATCTTGCCGGCGCCCTCGTCGATCTTCTTGACCTCGCCGCTGATCGCGGCGCCCTGGGCCGCGAAGGCTTCGGCGGCAAGGCCGACGGTCAGCGCCAGCGCTGCGGCGATACGGATGGTGCGGTTCATGGGAGTCTTCCTTGTTACTTCACGGTGACGTGGCCGACCATGCCGTAGTCGCGGTGGTCGGGAATCAGGCAGGAGAATTCGAACGTGCCGGCCTTGCTGAACTTCCAGAGGATCTCGGCCGTCTTGTTCGGTGCGAGCCGGACACCGTTGGGATCGTCGTGCTCCATGTGCGGATGCTTCTTCATCTCCACGGCATGCGCGAGATTCTCCTTCGTCGTGGCGAGCAGGAATTCATGGTCCTCCTTGCCGACGTTGCGCAGCACGAAACGAATCTGCTCGCCGCGTTTGACCTCGATCCTGGCGGGCGCGTAGTCCATCTCGTTCAGCAGGACCTCGATCGTGCGCGCGGGCTTCCTGGGATCGCCGGGCTCGCCGGCCGAAAAGGTCCCGTGCCCGTGCTGGTCGTGGGCAAACGCCGGTGCGATCGAAAGTGCAGCCAGCGCAAGTCCGAGTTTGATCGTCTTCTTCATCTTGTTCTCCAGTTGGTGGTTCATCGAAACGCTCACATCTTCATGTTCTTCATCGGCGCGCCTTGCTGCCGCGCCGGCTCTGCGGCCGGCGGCGTGACCTCGTAGGCGACGGTGCCTTGCGGGAATTTGTAGGGGCCGGGATCGCGATAATCGTCGCGCGCGAGGTCCTCGCGGATCTTCATCACGGTGAACATGCCGCCCATCTCGATCGGCCCGAACTGACCGGTGCCGGTCATCATCGGCAGCGTGTTGTCGGGCGCGGGCATCTCCATGTTGCCCATGGCCATGCCGGTCGAGCCCATCGCCATGGCATCGGGCGCGAGCTTGCCGACCGCCCTGGCGAGATCCTTGCGCGACACGCCGATCAGGTTACGCACCTCGTGCCCCATTGCGTTCATGGTGTGATGTGACTTGTGGCAGTGGAACGCCCAGTCGCCGGGATTGTCGGCGAGCACGTCGAACACCCGTACCGCGCCCACGGGTACATCGGTGGTCGTCTCCGGATATTGCGCGCTCTCCGGAATCCAGCCGCCATCGGTGCAGGTCACCGCAAAGCTGTGGCCGTGCAGGTGGATCGGATGGTTGGTCATGCTGAGATTGCCGATGCGCACGCGCACCTTGTCGCCGAGCCTGACCGGCAAGGGATCGATGCCGGGAAACACCCGCGAATTCCAGGTCCACATGTTGAAGTCGGTCATCTCGTTGACCTGCGGCAGGTATGTGCCGGGATCGACGCGATAGGTGCTCATCACGAAGACGAAGTCGCGGTCGACCGGCCGGAAGCTTTGATCGCGCGGATGCACGACGACCATGCCCATCATGCCCATCGCCATCTGCACCATCTCGTCGGAATGCGGGTGGTACATGAAGGTCCCGCTCTTCTTCATCTCGAACTCGTAGACGAAGGTTTTTCCCGGCTGGATGTGCGGCTGCGTCAGTCCGCCGACACCGTCCATGCCGCTGGGAATGATCATGCCGTGCCAGTGCACGGTGGTGTATTCGGGCAGTCTGTTGGTGACGAAGACGCGGACCTTGTCGCCTTCGACCGTCTCGATGGTCGGACCCGGCGACTGGCCGTTATAGCCCCACAAATTCACTTTCATGCCTTCGGCGAACTCGCGCACCACGGGTTCGGCGACGAGGTGGAATTCCTTCCAGTCGCCGTTCATGCGGAACGGCAGCGACCAGCCGTTCAGCGTGACCACGGGGCGATAGTCCGGGCCGCTGATCGGATGCAGCGGCGGCTGCATCACCACCTTGTCCATGTGAGGCGCTTCCGGAATGGACGCGGCCTGCACACGGCCGCTGACGGCTGACGCGCTGGCAAGCGCGGCGGTGCCCAAAAATCCTCGGCGGGAATACATGTTGGCCTCCATCTCAGTGACCGCCATCGGCAGGCGCTGCCGCGGCGATGGTGGTTGAAGTGTCGCCGCCCGACGCAGGCGCGCCGCCGCCGTTGACGGCGGTCTGGAGGTCGGACTGGGCGAGGAAGAATTTTTGCTTGGCATCGATCGCGCCGCGCAGCGACGCCAGGCGCTGCCGCGCTTCGGTGAGCAGCGCGAAAATATCGACCTGCATGCTGGAGAAGCGCAGCTGCATCTCCTCCGTGATGATTTTTCGCAAGGGGAGGATTTCGCGCTGATAGTGGCTGGCGATGTCGTAGGTCGAGCGATAGACGCGATAAGCATCGCGCGCCTCGGAGCGGACGTTGACGGCGCGCTCGGTCAGGCGGTTGAAGGCGAGATTGTAGGTCTCCGCCGCTTGCCGCACCCGCACCTCGCCGCCGTCGAAGATCGGGATCTGGAACTGCACGTCAAAACCGCGTTCGCGGAACGGCGGGCCCTCGGGATCCTGGGTGCGGCGGGAGATGCCGGCGAGGTCGAGCAGCGTGACGAAGCGCGTCGCCTCGGTGAGGTTGAGTGACTTTGCCAGCGCCGTTAGCTCCAGCCGCGCGGTCTGAAGATCGATGCGATGGGCCACCGCATCGGCCTCGATCGAGGGCAGTGCCTGCGGCCGGCGCGGCAGCGGCGGCAGTTGATCGGGCAGACGGAAGTCGAGGCCGCCGTCCCACAGCCCCATCAGGCGCGCGAGCCTTTCGCGGACGCTCGTTGCCGCCTGCCGCGCGGTTGCGAGGTCGGCCGTGGTCTCGGCATAAAACACCTGCTCGCGGGCCTGGTCGAGCTTGTTGATCGAGCCGGTCTCGCCGAGTTTGACCGCGAGCTGCGCCGTCGATTCCGCCGTCGCCTTCGCGTCGGTGAGCAGCGCCACCATTTCGTTGCCGGCGACCGCACGGACATAGGCGCGCCGGACATCTGCGGCCAGCCGCAGCGTCGCCAACGCCGCGCGCAATTGCGCCTGACGGAAACGGTCGCGGGCGATGTCGGAGCGGAACGGCAGGGTGGCCAGCGCGAGGATGTCGCCAACTACCTGACGCTCTATCTCGCTCGCGCCATTGCCTGCGATGCGCGAGATCGAAAACACAGGATTGGGCGGCAGGCTCTGCTCGACCAACTCGGTCTCGGCCAGCGCCAGCTCGTTATAGGTCGCTTGCAGTCCCTTGTTGTTGAGCAGCGCGATCTGCACGGCCGTCTCGGTGGTCAGCGTGCGTGCCAGCAAGCGGCGGACGGCCGCGTTGACGGCCTCCGCGCCTTCGGCCGTTCGCACGAAGGCGACGTCCTTGTTGATGGTCTGGCTGGTGAGGTCCGAGACCGTCGTCATGCCTCCGTCCGGCGAGAATGCCATGCAGCCGGAGAGTCCCAGCGCAGTGAGCACGAGCAGGCCCCGCGCAAAATGATGCGTCATGGCGCGCCCCTACCGGTCTTGCTTCGGCTGCGGTGCGACAGCGTCGTTGCGGTCGCGCCATGGCCCCGGCGTCGCGGGCCGCAGGCTGGTGTAGGGCGCAATCGTCGAGCGATAGCCGACGCGTGCGACCTTTGCCGCAGGATCGGCAGGATCGGCGCCGGCAATTTGCGTCGTTGCTGGCATGCAGCCCGACAGCGCGAGTGCAAGCACGGCCAGCAGCGGCCATTTCAATGGAAAGTGTCGTCCACGCGCCGCGGATGCGGCGGCGAACTTCGCCCCGGAAAGCGTAAGCATGAGTCATCCTTGATCTGTCGTAGAGACCACAGGTTCGCGCGCGCGGATGCACGTGCGGCCCTGACGTCGTCGCGTCAGATCAGGCGATGGGAGGGCGGTAGTGCTGAGGCGGCGCCGCGCTGTGCAGGCTGACCACGATCTCGGGCGCGCAGGCGGAAATCGGCTGCAGCGGCTTGGCGACGCCGGGCAGGTCGGCCGGCAGCGCGCTCACGCACATCATCGCGCAGCACGGGCCAGCCTTGCCGTCATGGTGATGTTGGGCGGGCGCATCCTGTGCGGCAGTCTGGTGATGCGCGTGCATGCCTGCGTGGTCATGCGGCACACCGTCATGCACGTCGCCGGCCTGCATCTGGTGATGCACCGGCACGAGATCGGCGAGGAGCGCGTCGTCGAGGCACGGCGCCGGGCCGCTGCCCCAGGCGAGGGCTGCTGCCGGAGCGAGCACGCAGAACAAATAGGCGAGGGCGATGATCCGCCCCACCCTGATCCGCATCGATCGCGTTAATCGCAACAGCATTCCGCCGACAGGCTCCTCGCGCGGCAATCTTGCACACGCAGATTGCAAACTAATGGCAAAGCGCGGCTTCGCCAAGCATCTTCTTACCGCAGTGCACCGCGCATGCCCAATATCGCGGCACGATGCTTGACCGCGCGGCGATCAGCGAACATGGTCCGGCCCGTGCACGCGCCAAATCTTCCAGAACAGAGACCGGCCTCATTCACCCCTGATTCGCGTCAGGCTTGGGTGCGGCTGTTGCTTGCGCTGCTGATCGGTTCGATCGGTGGCGTCGGCATGTGGGCGGTCGTCGTGGTGATTCCCGTCGTGCAGACCGAGTTCGCCGCCACGCGAGCAGCTGTGTCGCTGGCCTTCACACTGATGATGTTCGGTTTCGGCCTTGGCGGCGTGATCGCCGGCAAGATCACCGACAAGTTCGGCATCGTGCCGGCGATGGCGATCAGCATCGCTTTCATCGGCGTTGCCAACGTGCTGGCGGGGCTCTCGACCCAGCTCTGGCAGTTCGTCGCGGCCTATTTCCTGATCGGGCTCGGCACCTCGGCGACCTTCGCGCCGCTGATGGCGGAGGCCTCGCACTGGTTCGAACGCTATCGCGGACTTGCCGTGACCATCGTCGCGAGCGGCAATTACGTCGCGGGCACGATGTGGCCGCCGCTCATCAGCGAGGGCATGCAGACGATCGGCTGGCGCACCACGCATATCGGCATCGCCCTCGTTTGCGTGGTCCTGATGACGATCCTGGTGCTGGTCCTGCGCGCACAGATCGGCGACGACAAGGTCCGCAATCACGCCAATGCGCGGCCGCCGCAAGTCGATCTCAAGCTTTCGACCAATACGCTGACCGTGCTGCTTTCGATCGCCAGCATCTCCTGCTGCGTCGCCATGGCGATGCCGCAGGTGCACATCGTCGCCTATTGCGGCGATCTCGGTTACGGCGTGGCGCGTGGCGCCGAGATGCTGTCGCTGATGATGGCCTGCGGCATCGTCAGCCGCATCGGCTCGGGCTACCTTGCCGACAAGATCGGCGGCATCCGCACGCTGCTGGTCGGATCGCTGGCGCAGGGCTTTGCACTGGTGTTCTATCTGTTCTTCGACAGCCTGACTTCGCTCTATCTGATCTCCGCGATGTTCGGCCTGTTTCAGGGCGGCATCGTGCCGAGCTACGCCATCATCGTGCGCGAGGCGATGCCGGCGAGCGAGGCGGCAACCCGCGTCGGCATCGTGATCTTCGCCTCGGTGTTCGGCATGTCCTTCGGTGGCTGGGTGTCGGGCGTCATCTTCGACGCGACGGGCTCCTACGCTGCGGCGTTCGCGAACGGCGTGGCGTGGAATGCCCTCAATGTCGGTATCGTCTTGACGCTGCTGATCCGGTCGCGAATGAACGCGGTCAAGACGGGACCGGGTTTTGCGACCTAGACTTCTCGTCCCACCTTCAGCAGCGAGCAACCGGTGATCTTGTAGCTGCCGTCCGCCTGCTGCTCGAGCGTGTACAGCGCCTCCCAGGCTTCGCCATTGGCATCGATGATGTGGACGTGCTGGGAGATCCAGTTGCCTTCGCTCCTGCTCTCGCCAAATTCAAAACTCTTGTGCCGGTAGACCGGCGCGTAGCCGTTTTGCACCATGGACATGAAGATATCAGGGGCGGGGAATATCTCTTTGATCGCCGGTGCGGCGTAGGAATAGGCCGCCGCAGCATCGTCGCGCGCGAGAGCCTGTTCCTGGGCGCTGATCACGCCTTGCGCCGCCGAGACGTCGCCGGCGCGTGCTGAGACGGAGCTGAAGATAACGCTGATAGCGACGAGCAAGGCGGCGATGCGCATGACAGGCTCTGCGTTGAAATCCCGGCGATGCCAATCCTAGCACGACCTCAGCGAAATACGGCGTGCTATCGCTTCCGTTTCACCGCGGGCTTTGCGGGCTTGGCGGCGCGCGCCTTGGTCTTGGTGCCGGACTTGCCGGCCGGCTGCACCCGCAGCCCGTCCACGAACACGTCGAGCATGCGCAGTACCGAGGATTGCCAGCCGGGCTGGTCGTGCATGTAACACATGCCGACGAGTGCCCTGAGCAGATCCTCCGGGCTGACATCGCCGCGCATCTGGCCGGCCGCGACCGCGCGGTCGAGCAGCGAGCCGATCGCCTTGGTCAGCCGGTCCATCGAGAACGCCGCGAGTTCCGACGAGCTCTGGAACGTCAGCGCCAGCGCGGCCGACATGCCCTTTTTTGTGGCAACGAATTCGACATTGGAGCGCAGCCAGCGCCGCAGCGCGTCGACCGGGTCCTTGGCATTCTTCAATTGCTCAGCGAGCTCGCTGAGCTGCTCGACCTCGCGCCGGTACACCGCCTCGAACAAATCCTCGCGAGTCGGAAAATGCCGATAGAGCGTGCCGATGCCGACGCCGGCGCGTTTGGCGACGGCTTCCAGGCTCGCCTCGGGACCGCCCGCGTTGAACACGATTTTCGCCGCCTCGAGCACGCGCTCGCGATTGCGCACGGCGTCGGCGCGGGGCTTCCGAATCTGGTCGGTCTGGTCGTCCATGGCGGTAATGTAGATCACGAATTGGTTAGATTGAACCCTAGCAAGGCTGCATCGCGTTGTATGCGCACGGGCTTTCGACGAATTCCAAATATTTTCGGGCAGCCCTTGTTAACCGGAGGGTGCCTCCGTATCTTCCTTGAGATGTTGGCCGGGTTCCGCCTGGCCAACGCATATCGACGGCGGCCACGGAGGTGGCGCGCTGGCTGATGACTCATGTCCATATCTGATCGGAGCCTTGTATGAACCACTCCATCAGCCTCACCGTGAACGGTGCGCGGCGCGATTTCGTCCTCGACGATCCGCGCGTCACGCTGCTCGATCTCCTGCGTGAGCGCCTCCATCTGACCGGAACCAAGAAGGGATGCGATCGCGGCCAGTGCGGCGCCTGCACTATTCTCGTCGACGGCAAGCGCATCAACTCCTGTCTTGCTCTCGCCATCAGCCATGATGGCGCCGACATCCTCACCATCGAAGGCGTGGCGCGCGGCGACCAGCTTCATCCCGTGCAGGCGGCCTTCATCGCCCATGACGGCTTTCAGTGCGGCTTCTGCACGCCCGGCCAGATCATGAGCGCGATCGGCATGATGCAAGAGGCGCAAGCCGGCAACGATCCCGAGCGCATCCGCGAGTGCATGAGCGGCAATCTCTGCCGCTGCGGCGCCTATGCCGGCATCGTCGATGCCGTGCTGGAAGCCCAGGCCGGCATGGATGAATCCAATCAGAGGCGCTCCGCATGAAACCGTTCGATTATATCAGGCCGGCCACAGTGGCCGAGGCCGTCGCGGCGGCCGCTCAGCCGGGTACTGCCTATCTCGCCGCCGGCACCAATCTGCTCGATCTGATGAAGGGCGGCGTCAGCCGGCCGGATCGTCTGGTCGATGTCACGCATCTCGATGGGCTCGATCAGATCGAGACTCTCGCTGACGGATCGTTGCGCATCGGCGCGCTGGTGGGCAACGCCGATCTCGCGCATGACGCAAACTTCGCGAAATCCTACCCGGCCGTCGCTGAAGCGCTGCTGTCCGGTGCGTCCGCGCAACTGCGCAATGCCGCGACCGTCGGCGGCAATCTGCTGCAACGGACGCGCTGCGCGTATTTCTACGACACCGCCAGCCACTGCAACAAGCGCGAGGCCGGCTCGGGCTGCGACGCCCGTGAGGGCGAGAACCGCACCCATGCCGTGCTCGGCTGGAGCGAGAGCTGTATCGCCACGCACCCGTCGGACTTCTGCGTACCCCTGCTTGCGCTCGATGCCGTCGTCGAGATCGAGGGCAGGAACGGCCGCCGCGAGATCGCGCTCGACGCGCTGCATCGTCTGCCGGGCAACACGCCCGAGCGTGAATCGGGGCTCGAACCCGGCGACCTCATCGTCGCGGTGCGCCTGCCGCCCGCGGCGCGCGGCTTCGCCACGCATGCGCGCTACCTCAAGGTTCGCGAGCGCACGTCTTACGCGTTCGCCGTGGTCTCGGCCGCGGCGGCGTTGCGGATCGAGAACGGCAAGATCGCGGAGGCGCGGCTGGCGCTCGGCGGCGTCGCCGCAAAGCCCTGGCGTGCCCGTGCCGCGGAAGACGTGCTCAAGGGCGTCGCGCCGACGAGCGACGCTTTTCAGGAAGCCGCCTGGCGCGCGCTTACCGACGCAAAGCCGTCCGGCGACAACGCCTTCAAGATCGAGCTCGCACGCCGCATCGTCGTGCGCGCGCTGACCCTTGCCGCTGCCGGTACGCCCGCGCGTATTCCCGCGCTGCCGGCCTCTCCTTTTGCCTCGACGTCCGGAGCCATCCATGCCTGAGCTTAATCTATCCAGCTCTCCCGCCCATCTGCGCCACGGCTCGAACATCGGTCAGCCGCTGACCCGCCGTGACGGCGTCCTCAAGGTCAAGGGGCAGGCGACCTATGCCGCCGACAACCATCCGCCCGGCATGCTGTTTGCCGTGATGGCTGTCGCCAGCATCGCGCGTGGCCGCGTCACCTCGCTCGATGTCGCCGGCGCAAAACGCCATCCCGGTGTCGTTGACGTCATGACACCAGACCACAAGCCGCAGCTCGCAATCGATCCGGAAATCAAGACCAATCCGTTCGTGTTTCGGATGGAGGTGTTGCAAAGCGACGAGGTCCGCTACGCCAACCAGCCCATCGCCGTCGTGATCGCCGAGACGCTGGAGGCAGCGACGGAAGGCGCGGTGCTGCTGGCGCCGCGCTACGAGACGCTGCCCGCGCTGGTCGGCCTCGATGCCGGCGAGAGTTACGTGCCGCCGGTCGTGGGCGTCGGCAACCCCACCGAAAATCACCTCGGCGATGTCGAGGCGGGTCTTGCCGCGGCCGAGAAGCAGATCGACGCGATTTACGAAACGCCGCCGCAATATCACAACGCGATGGAGCCGCATGCGATTGTGGCCGCATGGAATGGCGACAGTCTGCAGATCGACATGCCGACCCAGGGTCTGATGCTGTCGCTTGCGCGCGTTGCCGAATTGTTCGGCATCGCGCATGACAAGATCCACATCCGCAGCCCGTTCCTCGGCGGTGGCTTTGGCTCGAAGGGGCTGATGGCTGGTCCGCCGGTCCTCGGCATCATGGCCGCAAAGCTGGTCGGCAAGCCGGTCAAGCTCGTACTGCGCCGTGAGCAGATGTACGGCCCGGTCGGTCACCGTGCACCGACGCGTCAGCGGCTGCGCATTGGCACGGATGGCGAAGGGCGCCTGACTGCGCTCGATCATCACGCCCGGACCGTGTCGAGCACGTTCGACGATTTCTACGAGCCCGCGGCGGACGCCTCGCATACACTCTATGCCAGCCCATCAATCCGCACCTCGCATGACGCCGTGCGCGTCAACACCGGTACACCGCTGTTCATGCGTGCGCCCGGCGAGGCCACCGGCTCGATCGCGCTCTAAAGCGCTATCGACGAAATGGCTTGGGCCTGCGGCATCGATCCGCTGGCTTTCCGCCTGAAGAACTACGCCGAGGTCGAGCCGATCACTGGCAAGCCGTTTTCGTCCAAGGCGCTGCGTGCTTGCTACGAGCAGGGCGCGGCGCGCTTCGGCTGGTCGAAGCGTTCGCTCCAGCCGCGGCAGATGCGCGACGATGCTGGCCTTCTCGTCGGCTGGGGCATGGGCACCGCGACCTTCCCGGCGCTGATGTTCCAGGCCGAAGCGCGCGCGGTGCTCCGCCGCGACGGTAGTGGCGCGATGGAGATCGGCGCGCATGACATGGGGCAGGGCGCCTGGACGGCACTCGCGCAGATCGCGGCCGACGAACTCGGGCTCGACATCGACCGTGTCGAGTTCAAGGCTGGTTCATCCGACCTGCCCGACGCGGGCATCGCCGGCGGCTCGGCGCACACCGCGACCGCGGGTGCTGCGATCCACAGTGCCGGTGCGGCCGTCGTCGCAAAACTCGCCGATCTCGCCACCAACGACGAGCGCTCGCCGTTGTTTGGTGCCGGCAATGCCGGCGTGATCGCGCGCGATGGCCGGTTGATCCGGCGCGACGACGAGACCCGTGGCGAGAGCTACGTCGAGATCCTCGCGCGCGCGGGCGTTGCCGAACTCGAAGCCCGCGGCACCGGAGCGCCGAACCCTGCGGCGATGGAAGAGTATGCGATGCACGCGCATGGTGCGGTGTTTGCGGAGGTGAAGGTCGATCCCGAGCTCGGCCAGGTCCGCGTCACCCGCATGGTCGGTGCGTTCGCGGCGGGGCGCATCGTCAATCCGCATCTGGTGAAGAGCCAGCTGTTCGGCGGCATGATCTGGGGCATGTCCTTCGCGCTGCATGAGGAAGCCATCACCGACCGCCGCAGCGGCCGGATCATGAATGCCAATCTCGGCGAGTACCATATCCCCGTGAATGCCGACGTGCCGCCGCTCGACGTGATCATGGTCGAGGAGCACGATCCGCATGTGAATGCGCTCGGCATCAAGGGCGTCGGGGAGATCGGTATCACCGGCAGCGCCGGCGCGGTCGCCAACGCGGTGTGGCATGCGACCGGCGTGCGTGTCCGCCGCTTTCCGATCAAGATCGAGGAGTTGTTGACGCAGCGCTGAGGCAAAAAGGCGGGACGAGATCTTCTCGTTCCGCCGCGTCCTGCTAATGCAGTTTCTTGCGGAGCGCCTTCAGCGCTTCTCGCTGCGTCTCGATGTAGTCGGCAATAGCCTTACGCAGCTCCTGCGAATGGAGCTTGTCGGTGTCGCGCTGCACTTCATCGAGCGCGGCCTCTGCATTGGCGAGCGTGATCTTCATCTTCGAGCCCAGTTATGAAGCGGCGCCGGAATGTCTCTCGGCTTGGGTTCGCAACATATAGAGGGTCGACGCGCGGAGATTGAGATGCCTCAAGATCCGTAAGATACCGGGGCACTCCGTAAGATTCCGGATAATGTCGATGCGCCTCAAAACGTCGGCGGCGTGCAGGCCGAGATCACTTCGCACGGCTTGCCGCCGACGCAGCGGAAGCGATGCGGGCGACGGCTCTCGAAGTAGTAGGCATCGCCGGGATTGAGGATGCGGCGCTCGTCCTCGACGGTGACTTCGAGCTTGCCCGAGATTACGATGCCGCCTTCCTCGCCGTCATGGACGAGGTGAACGCGTCCGGTGTCGCTGCCGGGCTCGTATCGCTCTTTCAAGATCTGCAAGCTGCGGCCGAACAGATTGTCGCCGATCTGGCGATACGAGATCGGCTTCTTGCCGACCTCGGTCAGCTCCTCGGCGCGGTAGAAAATCTTGCGCCGTGACTCCGGCTCCAGCGCGAAAAACTCGGCGAGCCCCATCGGGATGCCGTCGAGGATGCGCTTGAGCGCGCCGACCGACGGGTTCATCTGGTTGGATTCGATCAGCGAGATCGTCGAATTGGTGACGCCGGCGCGCTTGGCGAGCTCGCGCTGCGACAGCTTGTGGTGCGCCCGGATGAATCGCAGCCGTCTACCGATGTCGACGCTCATGCCCCTGGTCCCTGTTGCAGGTGTTGCGGATCGCGCAAATATGGACCGGCAGCCCCAGTGAAATCAATGGCTTGCAGGTGACCAGAAAAGGACTTGTTGCGCTTCCGAAGCCGTGCCTCTGCTATCCCGTCAGCAAAGGAGCGTGGCCCGTGACCCTTCATCAGATTCCGAACACTATCAAGACCGACTCGTTCTGGATGCCGTTCACGGCCAACCGTCAGTTCAAGAAGGCGCCGCGCCTGTTCTCCTCGGCCGAGGGCATGCACTACACCACCGTCGACGGCCGCAAGGTGATCGACGGCTCCGCCGGCCTCTGGTGCGTCAATGCCGGTCACGGCCGCAAGCAGATCGCCGCAGCGGTCGAGCGCCAGCTGATGACGCTGGACTTCGCGCCGTCGTTCCAGATGGGCCATCCGCTGGCATTCGACTTCGCCGAGCGTCTCGCCGAGATCGCGCCGAAGGGCCTCGACCGCATCTTCTTCACTAACTCCGGCTCCGAGTCGGTCGACACCGCGCTGAAGATCGCGCTCGCCTATCACCGCGCCAACGGCCAGGCGAGCCGCACCCGTTTGATCGGCCGCGAGCGCGGCTATCACGGCGTCGGCTTCGGCGGCATGTCGGTCGGCGGCATGGTCGCCAATCGCCGCGCCTTCGCCACCCATCTTCCGGGCGTCGACCACATCCGCCACACCCACGATCTCACCCGCAACGCCTTCGCCAAGGACCAGCCTGAGCATGGCGCCGAGCTCGCCGACGATCTCGAGCGTCTGGTCGGCCTGCACGGCGCCGAGACGATCGCGGCCGTTATCGTCGAGCCGGTGCCGGGCTCGACCGCGGTGCTGCCGCCGCCGAAGGGCTATCTCAAGCGCCTGCGCGAGATCTGCGACAAGCACGGCATCCTCCTCATCTTCGACGAGGTCATCACCGGCTTCGGCCGCCTCGGCACGCCATTCGCCGCCGACTTCTTCGGCGTCACGCCGGACCTGATGACGACGGCCAAGGGCATCACCAACGGCACCATTCCCTGCGGCGCGGTGTTCGCGAGCCGCAAGGTTCACGACGGCCTGATGGTCGGCCCGGAGAACCAGATGGAGCTGTTCCACGGCTACACCTATTCGGCGCATCCGACGGCCTGCGCCGCCGGCATCGCGACGCTCGACATCTACAAGGACGAGGGCCTGCTGACGCGCGGTGCGTCGATTGCCGAATACTGGGGCGATGCGCTGCATTCGCTGAAGGGTCTGCCGAACGTCGTCGACATCCGCAATTGCGGCCTGATGGGCGCGGTAGAGCTGTCGTCGCGTGACGGTGCGGTCGGCGCGCGTGGTTACGACGTCATGGTCGATTGCTTCAATCGCGGTCTGTACTTCCGCATGAGCGGCGATAGCTTCGCGCTGTCGCCCCCGCTCATCGTCGAGAAGAGCCATATCGACGATATGGTCTCGATCCTCGGCGACGCCATCAAGCGGGTGGCCTGATAATTGCTCTCGCCGTTGCGGAGTTTGTTCTTGCAGCGGCGAGCGTGATGCCGCGGGAGTTTGACGAAGCGTGAAAGTTCTGATCCTCGGCAGCGGCGTCATCGGTGTCACCTCTGCCTACTACCTTGCGCGTGCCGGTCATGAGGTGACGGTCGTCGACCGTCAGCCCGAGCCGGCGCTGGAGACCTCTTTCGCCAACGCGGGCGAGGTGTCGCCCGGCTATTCGTCGCCCTGGGCCGGTCCCGGCGTGCCGGTGAAGGCGATCAAATGGCTGCTGATGAAGCACGGCCCGCTGGTGATCCGGCCGAAGCTCGATCCTGTCATGTGGGTCTGGCTCTCCAAGATGCTGCGCAACTGCACCAGCGCGCGTTACGCGGTCAACAAGAGCCGGATGATCCCGATCGCGGAATACAGCCGCGATTGCCTGCGCGACCTGCGCCGCGACATCGGCATCCAGTATGACGAGCGCTCGCAGGGCACGCTGCAGCTTTTCCGCCACCAGGCGCAGCTCGATGGCACCGGTGAGGACATCGCCGTGCTCAAGCAGTATGGCGTTCCTTTCGAGGTGTTGAGCCGGGAGGGCTGCATCGCGGTCGAGCCGGCGCTCGCCGCCGTGAAGGAGAAGTTCGCCGGCGGGCTTCGCTTGCCGCAGGACGAGACCGGCGACTGCCACATGTTCACGCAGGCGCTGGCCAAGCATGCCGAAGCGCTCGGTGTGCGCTTCATGTTCAACACCGGCATCGATCGCATCGTCACGGATGGCGCGCGCGTCAGTGGTGTCGTGACCAGTGCGGGCTCGTTGCAGGCCGATGCCTACGTTCTCGCGCTCGGAAGCTGGTCGTCGCGGCTCGTTGCACCGCTTGGCATCTCATTGCCGGTCTATCCGGTGAAGGGCTATTCGATCACGGTGCCGATCAAGGACGCCTCCGGCGCGCCGGAATCGACCGTGATGGACGAGAGCTACAAGGTCGCGATCACCCGCCTCGGCAATCGCATCCGCGTCGGCGGCACTGCCGAGATATCCGGCTATTCGAGCCAGCTCTACGACGCCCGCCGCGCCACGCTCGATCACTCGCTGACCGATCTGTTCCCGCGCGGCGGCGATCTCTCCAAGGCGACGTTCTGGAGCGGCCTGCGTCCGATGACGCCGGACGGCCCGCCGGTGATCGGCCCGACGCAATACGGCAACCTCCACCTCAACACCGGCCATGGCACGCTCGGCTGGACCATGTCCTGCGGCTCCGGCCGCGTGCTCGCGGACATGCTGTCGGGCAGGAAGCCGGAGGTCGATGTGAGTGCGCTGACGGTGGACCGGTACAAGTATCGGTTCGGCTAAGACTCCATCCGCCCGTCATTGCGAGGAGCGAAGCGACGAAGCAATCCAGAGTGCCTCCGCGGAGAAAGTCTGGATTGCTTCGCTTCGCTCGCAATGACGATGTGGAGACGTCGCGGCTTTTCTTACTTTCGCCGTGCGCGGTGGAAGGTGAGCACGGGCTTACCCCGCGCCCGTCACGCAATTCACCCACAGCACCACAGCCTTCGCATCATTGGCCGGATTGGAAAACCGGTGCGGCCTTCGGCTAGCGAACCGAAAACTGTCGCCCGTCTTCAGCGACCACGTCTCGCTGTCCACCGTCAGCATCATCTCGCCTTCGAGCACGAGGCCGGCTTCCTCGCCGTCATGGGTATAGAGTTCGTCGCCCGCGGAGCCGCCGGGATCGATATGCACCAGGAACAGGTTGAGCCGGTTGTCGCTGCCCGCAGCGCTCAGCAGTTGCTTCGAAATTCCGCTGCGCCAGAGTTTCAGTTCCGGCCGCTGAAGCCCGCGCGTCACCACCTGGTCGGAGGCACCGTCGGGACTTGGGCTCGCACCGAACAAAGCGGCCATGCCGACGCCGAGCACGTCGGAGAGCGTTGCCAGCACGCGCAGCGATGGCGACGACAGGCCGCGCTCGATCTGGCTGAGGAAGCCGATCGACAGGTCGGTGCGCGCCGCGACGGTCTCGAGCGAGAATTGTCTGACACGCCTGAGATCGCGGATACGGCGGCCGACCGCGACATCCATCGCGGGCTCGGCCGGCTTGGTGGTAGCCTTGGCTTTCACCTTCGCCGGCTTTGCGGCGGCCGGTTTGCGCATTCTTTTGCCACCGCTCACGTCAAACCGCTTCCTTCATGTGCATGAAAACCGCTTGCATCGCCCGCGAAAGTGTGACCAAATTTTCATATTGGTGAAAATAGGCCGAAACGGCTTGGCCCGCAACGTCTGATCACGACATGCGCGAGCGCCGACATCGGCCAAGCCCAAAGGGGGATGCGATGAAGCGTTTTGGTCTGGCCGCGGTCGCGGCGCTCGCGATTGCAGCGGCGATGCCGGCTTCGGCGCAGCAGGCGTTGAAGGTCGGCTCGACGCCGACAGGCATTCCCTTCACCTTCCTCGACACCAAGACCAACACCATCCAGGGCATCATGGTCGACATCGTCACCGAGATCGGCAAGGACGCCGGCCTCAGCGTGCAGATCGAGCCGATGGCGTTCTCGGCGCTGATCCCGTCGCTCACATCGGGCAAGATCGACATGATTGCGGCGGCGATGTTCATCACCGCGCCGCGCAAGGAGGTCGTCGACTTCTCCGATCCGATCTACACCTACGGCGAAGGCCTGGTGGTCCCGAAGAGCGACACCAAGGCCTATGCCACGCAGGATGATCTGAAGGGCGAGACGGTCGGCGCCCAGGTCGGCACCGCCTTCGTCGATGCGCTGAAGAAGTCCGGCCTGTTCGCCGACGTCAAGGCCTACGACACCATCCCTGACATCCTGCGCGACGTGAACACCGGTCGCCTCAAGGCCGGCTACGCCGACTATCCGATCCTCGCCTACAATCTGAAGCAGGGTGGTTTCCCTGAGGTACGTCTCGTCGACGGCTACAAGCCCGTCACCGTCGGCTCGGTCGGCATCGGCGTCCGCAAGGGCGAGGCCGCGCTGCTCGGCAAGATCAACGCCTCGTTGGCGAAGCTGAAGGCCAACGGCACCATCGACAAGATCCTCGAGAAGTGGGGTCAGAAGGCGCAGGGTTGATCGACAGAGGCTGGTAAGGCTGACCGATGAAAGGCTTCTGGCACGACGCCGTCGAATTCTTCCCGATCCTGATGAGCGGTGTCGCGCTGACGATCGTCGTCACCATCGGCTCGCTGCTGCTCTCGACGGTGCTGGGTCTGATCTGGGCGATGATGCGGGTCTCCGGCATCAAGGTGCTGTCGATGCTCAGCGCCAGCCTGATCAACGTGATCCGCGGCATCCCGATCATCGTGCTGTTGTTCTACCTCTATTTCGTGATGCCGGATCTCGGCGTCACGCTGTCGGCCTTGCAGGCCGCGATCCTCGGGCTCGGCATCGCCTATTCGGCCTACCAGGCCGAGAATTTCCGTGCGGGCATCGAGGCGATCGACAAGGGCCAGATCGAGGCGGCGCAGTCGATCGGCATGGGCTGGTGGCTCACCATGCGCCGCGTGGTGTTGCCCCAGGCGGTGCGCATCGTGCTGCCGCCTTATGGCAACGTCATGATCATGATGCTGAAGGATTCGTCGCAAGCCTCCACCATCACGGTCGCCGAGCTCGCGTTGCAAGGCAAGCTGATCGCATCCTCGACCTTCAAGAACACCAATGTGTTCACGCTGGTGGCGCTGATGTATCTCACCATGAGCATCCCGCTGATCCTGCTGGTCCGTCACTTCGAGAAGCGGGCGGGCAAGAAATGATCGAGCTCACCGACGTCCACAAGAGCTTTGGCCAGAACGAGGTGCTCAAGGGCATCACGGCCTCCGTCCAGAAGGGTGAGGTGGTCTGCATCATTGGCCCCTCGGGCTCCGGCAAGTCGACGATCCTGCGCTGTATCAATGGGCTGGAAAGCTACGACCGCGGCGAGATCAACGTCGAGGGACTGAAGGTCGACCGCGATGCGTCCTCCATCGTGAAGGTCCGCACCCAGGTCTCGATGGTGTTCCAGCGCTTCAACCTGTTCCCGCATCGCACCGTGCTGGAAAACGTCGTCGAAGGCCCGCTCTTTGTAAAGAAGGAGCCGCGTGCGCAGGTGCTCGAGCGCGGCCGCGCGCTGCTCGGTCAGGTGGGCCTCGCCGAAAAGGCCGACGCGCATCCGCCGCAGCTCTCCGGCGGCCAGCAGCAGCGCGTCGCCATCGCGCGCGCGCTCGCGATGCAGCCAAAGGCGATCCTGTTCGACGAGCCGACCTCGGCGCTCGATCCCGAACTGGTCGGTGACGTGCTCGGCGTGATGCGCAAGCTCGCCGATGACGGCATGACCATGGTCGTCGTCACCCACGAGATGGGCTTTGCCCGCGACGTCGCCGACCGCGTGCTGTTCATCGACGGCGGCGTCATCGTCGAGCAGGGCGCGGCGAAGGCCGTCCTCAATCAACCCCAGCACCCGCGCACGCAGGACTTTTTGCGCCGCGTGCTGCATCCGCTCTGATCGGTCCTCGTCATGACTACGCGCCTGCCTCTGCCGCCCTCGCTCTATGCCGACACCGCCGTCGCGCCGGTTGCCACGCCGCCGCTCGACGCGGACAAGACCGTCCCCGTCGCGATCGTCGGCGGCGGCTACACCGGTCTGTCCACGGCCTTGCATCTGGCGGAGCGAGGTGTCGAGGCGCTGGTGCTGGAGGCGCAGGAACCTGGTTGGGGCGCATCGGGCAATAATGGTGGTCACACCAATCCCGGCTTGAAGCATGACCCCGATCAGATCGAGGCCGATTTCGGCGCCGAGCTCGGCCGCCGCATGATCGACTTCTCCTACGGCACGACCAATTTCACGCACGACCTGATCCGCCGTTACCAGATCCCCTGCGAAGCGCGGCAGAATGGCACGCTGCGCGCGGCCTACAACGAGGCCAGCGCCGCCGCGATCGAGAAGACGGCGCAGCAATGCATGCGCCGCGGCATGCCGGTGCAATATCTGAACCGCGAGCAGTTGCGCGAGATGACCGGCACGGACCGCTACATCGGCGCCATGCTGGACTCGCGCGGCGGCGATCTGCATCCGCTCAGCTACGCCCGTGGCCTCGCGCGCGCCGCGATTTCCGCGGGCGCGAAGGTCCATGGCGAAACGCCGGCGCTGTCGCTCCGTCGCGACGGCGCGCGCTGGCGCATCGAGACGCCGCGCGCGGTGGTGCATGCCGACAAGGTCCTGCTCGCCACCAACGGCTTCACCGACGATCTCTGGCCGGCGCTCCGCCGTACCATCGTGCCGGTATTCTCTTCGATTGCCGCCACCGCGCCGCTCTCCGACGCGGTCGCCCGCTCGATCATGCCGACACGGCCGGTGCTCTACGAGAGCGGTCATATCACCGTCTATTATCGGATCGATCAAAACAACCGCCTGCTGATGGGCGGCCGCGGCCCGATGCGCTGGATCAAGTCGCCCAACGACGTCGCCTATCTCATGCGTTATGCCGAGCGGCTATGGCCGCAGCTCAAGGGCGCCGCCTGGACGCATGGCTGGAACAGCCGGCTCGCCATCACCAAGGATCATTATCCGCATGTGCACGAGCCGGCGGAGAGCGTCCTGATCTCGCTCGGCTGCAATGGCCGCGGCGTCGCGCTCTCGACCGCGATGGGCGCGCAGCTCGCGCGCCGGCTGATCGGCGGTGCCAAGGCTGAGATCGACATGCCCGTCACGGGTATCAAGCCGATTCCGATGCACGCATTTTGGCCCTTGGGGGTTGCGACTGCTGTGATCACGGGCCGGGTGCGGGATCGGCTGGGCGTTTGAAGAAGAAGGCGCCGCCCCGTCAGGAGCGACGCCTTGCATGACTTGCAGATAGGGCGTCAGCAGCGACCCTGTTTCCACAGGCCGGGCGGGCAGCCCCTGCCGCGCCAGCCGACCTTGCGCCCGTGGTGCCATCCGAGATGAGTGGCATGGCGATGTCCATGGTATCCGCCATGATGGCCGTGGCCATGGCCATGACCATGTCCGTGGCCGCCCCTGGCGAATGCGGCGTTTGGCATGGTGAAGCCGGCCGCGATGATCAGTGTTGCGGCGAGCGCAAGTTTCTTCATCCGAAATCTCTCCTGTTAGGCACGCATCTGTCCGTTCGACGAACGAACATCGATCGCGGTGTCGCGTGCAAATGCGGAGGAGTCGTGACGCTCAGGATTCGGCGACAGCGTCGGCCCAGGGCTGGAAGATCTCGACCGCGCCCGAATTCGTATCGTCCTCGCGCATCACCACGCTGGGGCAGGCGAACTTCTGCGGCAGGGCCTGCACTTGCGTCTCTTCATAATCGAAGCGTGCGGCAAGTGTCTTGCGCACGTCTGCCGGCAGTCTGATATCGCCGATCACGACCGCGCCTTCGCTTGCGTCGATCCGCGGCTGGTGGATGGCCGTGTCGAGGTCCATGCCGTAATCCATCGCAAAGGACACGAGCTGCATCACCGACGGCAGGATGCGGCGGCCGCCGGAGGCGCCGACCGCGAGACGCTTGCCGTCCTTCGTTTCGGCGATGACGGGCGTGTAGTTGCAGAGACAGCGCTTCCCGGGAGCGAGCGAGTTGGTGGTGCCCGGCGTCGGGTCGAACCACATGATGCCGTTGTTCATGGCAATGCCGGTGTGCGGCGTCACGTATTTCGAGCCGAAGGACGAGAGCAGCGTCTGCGTGACCGCTGCGATGTTGCCGTGGCGGTCGACCACGGAGAAATGCGTTGTGCAGGCGGGCGCCAGATATTCGGCGCCGAGCGATCGCTTGCCGTCGGCATCGCCCATGTCCTTGAGCCGCTCGCGGAAGGCTGCTTGCAGCGCCACCGCATATTCGCTGTAGGTGGTCGCGTCGGGTGCGCTTCCCGGCTTCAGACTCTGCTGCAACAGCCGCAGCGCATGCGCCATTGTCGGTCCGGCCGTGAGCTCCGGCGTCGCATACACCTTGCCGCCGCGATAGGGGATCGCCAGCGGCTCGCGCAGATGGGCGCGAAACGCGGCGAGATCCTCCACCGACAGCGAGCCGCCGTCGGCCTTGATGTCGGATGCGATGCTTTTGGCGAGATCGCCCTGGTAGAAATCGCGCGGACCGGCAGCGGCGAGGTGCGACAACGTCGCCTTCAACGTGGCCAACGGCAGCCGCGTCTCGGACTTGATGCCCCACGGCGCGCTCGGCGGCAGGCCATCCTTCAGGAAGGTGGCCGCGCTCGCGGGATAGCGCCTGAGATCGGCTGCCGATGCCGCGATCGTCAGCGTGGTCCACCAATCGACCAGCAGGCCTTCGCCGGCGAGCGCGGCGGCCGGCGCGACCAGATCCTTCCACGGCATCTTGGCGTAGCGGCGATGTGCCTCCTCCATGCCGGCGACGACGCCGGGCACGGCGACCGAGCCGGGGCCGTGAATGTTGCGATCGTCCTTCACCCGCGGCCAGGGAAACAGATCGGAGGCCGCGCCTTCGCCGCTGAGCGGGTAGTCGGTGGTGCGCAGGCTCTGTGGCGCGCACATGCCGTAGTCGATCACCTCGGTGCGATTTTCCTTGGCGCGGTAGAGCACCATGGCGCCGCCGCCGCCGATGCCGCTGTTCCAGGGCTCCAGCACGTTCAGCGCAAAGGTGGTCGCGACGATCGCGTCCACGCAGTCGCCGCCCGCCGCCAGCACCTGCGCGCCCACTTCGGCCGCCCGTCGCGATTGCGAGGCGACGATGCCGCCCTTGGATGTGACGGCGGGTTTGCGGACGGCTTGGGCGAGGCTGAACTGATGAGGCATGATGTCGTCTTGATCTCTGGATTCGGTTGTTCTGGCTTCACGCGGAAGCTGCAGCATTGGCGGGGCGTGCGAAGGATGGCACATTGCCGCCAACGAGAAAATCCAAAGGGAGACGAGACATGGCAGGTGTGAAACAGGCGCGGGATGGCGCGGTTGGGATCTTGACGCTCGACGAGCCGGCGAGTCTGAACGCGATGACGCCGGACCTGCTCGGCGCGCTCGCCGCCGCCGTCGCCGAGATGACTGGGGATGAGGGCATTCGCGCACTGATCCTCACCGGCGCGGGGCGCGGATTTTGCTCAGGACAGAATTTGAAGGCATCGGAAGCGCTGGGCGAGGACATCGCCGCCGGCGTGATGCGGTTCTACTGGCCCGCGTTCAAGGCGTTGCGCGAATGCCGCGTGCCTGTCGTGGTCGCCGTCAACGGCGTCGCGGCCGGCGGCGGCTTCAGCCTTGCGATGGCCGGCGACATGATTGTTGCGGCGCGGTCGGCGAGCTTCATCCAGGTGTTCAGCCGGATCGCCCTGGTGCCCGATCTCGGTTCGACCTGGCTGTTGCCGCGGCTGGTCGGTCGGCAGCGCGCGCTCGAGCTGATGTTGCTGAACGAGCCCCTGACGGCCGAACGTGCGCAGGAGATCGGCCTGGTGCGGCAGGTCGTCGACGACGCGAAGCTGATGGACGAGGCGCTGGTCCTGGCGCGCCGTTTGGCGGACGGCCCGACGCGCGCTTTGGTCGCAACGCGTGCGCTTGTCGAGGAGAGCGAGCATGCGGCTTACGAGGCGCAGTTCCGCCGCGAGATCGAGGTTCAGGCCACGATCCGCAAGAGCGCCGACGCCATCGAAGGCCGCACCGCCTTCGTCGAGAAGCGCAAGGCGAAGTTTACGGGGAAGTAGAGGAGCAGCCGCGGACTGCGCTCAGAGCCCGCGGTCCAGCCGGCTGGCCTGATATTTGGCGTGCCATTTCGGGCCAGGCCCGCGCATGTAGTGAAGTTCGGGGCGGTAGGGGTTGCCTGCGATCCGCACCAGCTTCTGCCACTTGGTGGCGACGAAGTTGAGGGGCTGGCAGAGCAGGGTTAATGAAGCGAACAGCACGGCATCACCTCAATGCGGCTTGCCGAGCATGGCGGTGAAGGGAAGGTCGAAGATCTCCTCGCCGTCGGAGCCGCTGACATGGATCACCCAGTCGCGCCAGTCTTCGGCACCCGGGGTGTAGATCATCGAGTGCATGATCTGGGCCGCACGGTCACGCGCCTCGGTCAGGCTGGCCACCGCGGTGCCGCTGCGATCGATCAGCGTGCCTTCGGTGTTGGAGCAGTGAAAATAGACCTGGACCATATGCGTCTCCTGTCGGGAGCGACTGGGATGGCAAACCGATACCACCCGAGGCCTTCGCGAAACATTCGGGGCGAGCCCGGTAAGGGAATCTACGGAGATTGGTCGCTGCGAAGGCCCGAGCGGGTTTGATCACAGGGGGGTGATGATCAACTGGACGGCGTTCCCATGGCATGGAACAACTTTGGACCGAAAGTCCGGGGGATCGCCGTGAACCAGCTCACATTCTGGCATGAACGCCGAAGCTTGTTTGCGGCGATCGTCGCCGGAGCGCTGTTCGGTCTTGCCCCGGGAGCCTCCTCCGAGCCGGTGAGGAAAAGCGGCTACGCGATCGGCACGGAAACCTGTGGCAGCGGCGATCTCGCCTTTCCCAGAATCCAGATCGACATGAAGGCGGGATTCTGCGCCGGTCTCGTCGCCAGCGAAGAGGATCGCCTGAAATTTCCGCGCTCGATCATCCAGGTGCCAGGCCGTGACCTGTTCGTGGTCGCCGACATGGGGGGCTGGGGCCACACCGATGGACGGCTGCTGCTGCTCGATCCGCATGCGCCGCAGGGGCAGCGGTTCAAGGAGCTGCTGACCGCAATCGAATATCCGTTCGGTCTCGTGATTGGCCCGGACAAGAAGCTGTACGCCTCGACCGCGGAGACGATCTTCCGGTTCGATCCGCTCGCCGACAATCCCCGCAGCACGGTCGAGACCATCATCCGGCACATGCCCGGCCGCCGGATCACATTGCCTGACGGCACCAGGCTCGACGAGAGTGCCCATCCGCTCAAGCAGTTCGCCTTTGACGGGAACGGGCGGCTGTTCGTCAATGTCGGCTCGCACAGCGACGACTGCATCACGTCGGCGCCGATCACAAAACCATGCGCGGCGGCCGAGGGCGCGTCCGCGATGGCCTCGATCTGGCTGTTCACACCGCCCGCAGGCGGCATCTTCCCGGCGCTGAAGCCGGCCGATCCCGACCCGCCGCACACCGTCTATGCGCGCGGCCTGCGCAACTCGATGGCGCTGGCGCTGCATCCGAATTTTCCCGATCCTGGTTACGCCTTCCTGCAGGGCGAGAACGGCCGCGATCTGCCCGACATCTTCAAGCCGAACGAGGAGATCAACGCGATCGAGCAGGGCAGGCATTATGGCTGGCCTTATTGCTACGACCTGTCGACGCCGAGCCCCGAATTCAAGCCCGTGCTGCAATCCGGGGTCTACAGGTCGCTCTGCACGGCCAATGCGCTCTACAAGGCACCGTTCTCTCTGATGCCGCCGCACGGCGCGCCGCTGGCGATGCTCTATTATCACGGCGCGAAATTCCCGGAGCTGGAAGGCAAGCTGCTAGTCGGCCTGCACGGCTATCGTCCGACCGGCAGCCGCGTCCTCTTCTATGACGTCGACGACCATGGCTTCCCGAAGCCCGCCCCGGCGCCGGTGCGTTACCACGTCAGTTGCGCGGCAGATCCGACCCACAGCTTTCAGACCGACGCCGGAGAAGTCGCCGCCGCGCCATTCGACGAACTGATCGCAGGCTGGCACCGCGTCAACGGCGCGCGGCCGCAAGGAGCGCCCGTCGGCATGACGGTCGCAGAGGACGGCGCAATCTGGCTGGTCGAGGACAAGAACCAGACGGTAATCCGCATCGATCGCGCTGCTGGCGATCCGCCGCCGTTGCCTTGCGACATGCGCAGCCAGGCGATGATCGACCAGCTCGCGGCCTTCGTCGCCAAAGACGCGCAGAACAGTGTCCGGCTCACCACGCTGCGCAAGGGGCTCGTCGAAAAGCACTGCGTCGGCTGCCACTCGGATTTCGGCCTGAAGGCAGGGCAATCGGATGCGGAAAAGGACGCGACGGTGCTGCGCTTCATGCTGTCGCAGGACGGCTGGATCTATCCGGGCGATCCAGACTCCGGGAAGCTGCGCACGCGGCTGCGCGGTATCGGCGCCGAGAAGCTGATGCCGCCGGGCGGCGAAAGCCTGCCCAGGACCGAACCTGGCTACACGCGCCTGCTCGATACCGCGGACCTGCTGGTTGCGAAAATGGTTCCGGGCACGCGGATGCGGATCAAGTCCGGCCCGCCGCAGCGCAAGTTCTTTGGCAAGACCAACAAGGAATGCGGCGAAATACCGGCCGGCAAGGTCGTTGTCGTGACACAAAGGAGCGCTGTAGACAAACCCGGCTTCAGCCGATTCTTCCGGCCTGCCGATCCCTATCTGAATGGCGAGTGCAGCGACGACGATGGCTATTACATTCGGCAGGAATTTCTGGTGCCTGTGCAGTAGCCTCCTTCTCGTCATCGCGGCATCGCCGGCCCATGCTGAAACAAAGCTGTTCGAAAGCGTGCAGGTGACGCCGTCGGGCGAATACACCTTCGGCATCGAAGGGCCGGCGGCCGATCTCGACGGCAATCTCTTCGTGGTCAACTTTGGCAAGCCCGGCACCATCGGCAAGCTGCCGGTGGGCGGCGCGGCTTCGGAGCAGTTTACGGCACTGCCCGCGGGCAGCGTCGGCAACGCCATCCGCTTTGCGCGTGACGGCACCATGTTCATCGCCGACTACAAGAAGCACAACATCTTCGCGATCCCGAAGGGCGCGAGCGAGCCCGTCGTCTGGTTTCATTCCGACGAGATGAACCAGCCCAACGACATCACGGTCGCGCGCGACGGCACGATCTATGCGAGCGATCCGAACTGGAAAGGCAGGGAAGGCCACATCTGGCGCATCGCCAAATCTGCGGACGGCACGGTGCAGGGGCAGGTGATGCCCGCGCCGCGCGCGATGGGCACCACCAACGGCATCGACCTCAGCCCTGACGGCAAGACGCTCTATGTCGGGGAATCCAGCAGCGGCGAAATCTGGTCCTACACCGTCCGCGGTAACGAGCTCACCGGCGCAAAACTCGTCAAAGCCTTCCAGCCCGACACCGTCGACGGCCTGCGCACCGACGTCGCCGGCCGTCTCTATGTCGCGCGCATCCTCAAGGGCACCATCGCGCTGATGAAGCCCAATGGTGCGGTCGAGCGGGAGATCGCGCTGAAGGGCAAGGAGCCGACCAATCTCGCCTTCGGCGGCAGCGACGGCAAGACCGTCTTCGTCACCCAGCGTCAGGGCGGCTTCGTCGAGTCCTTCCGCACCGACCAGCAGGGCCGCGAGCACTGCCTCCAGCGCGGGCGCTGCTAGAGCATCACGGGCGGTCTGCCTCCGGCGCAGAGCAGCACCAAAGCGGCGGCATTCTTCTTGCTTGCATCTGGCCGCCGCAGGCATTTAGACATCTGTGGGCACCGTCAACGCGACCACGGAGTGTTTGAGTGAAAGCCGTCCATACCGAACTGCATCGCAGCCACGATCCGCAATTCTTCCTGGTTCGCGGTGTCGTCAAGCGCACCACGGAGCAGCCCGAGCGCGCCGATCGCCTGCTCAAGGGGTTGAAGGACGGCAAGCATCAGCTGGTCGAACCGACGACATTCGGGCAGGGGCCGCGTGCGCGGATTCACAGCCCGGAATATCTGTCGTTCCTCAGCGAAGCCTGGGACGCCTGGACCGCGCTCGGCGATTCCGGCCCGGAGATGATCGGCAACATCCATCCCGTGCGTCATGCCGCGACCTATCCCACTCATATCGTCGGCAAGCTCGGCTGGCACACCGCCGACACCGCGGCGCCGATCGGTCCCGGCACCTGGGCCGCGGCCTGCGCTGCCACCGATGTTGCGGTCACGGCAGCGCAGATGGTGATGGACGGCGAGGATGCGACCTATGCACTCTGCCGTCCGCCCGGCCATCACGCCTACCGCGACATGGCCGGCGGCTTCTGTTTCCTCAATAACAGCGCGATCGCAGCCGCGCATCTGCGGCTCAAGCATGAGCGCGTCGTGATCCTGGACGTCGACGTCCATCATGGCAACGGCACGCAAGGAATCTTCTACGCACGCCCTGACGTCTACACGGTGTCGATCCACGCTGACCCCATCGCGTACTATCCTTATGTGTGGGGCTACGCGCATGAGCGCGGCGAAGGACCCGGCCTCGGCGCCAATCTCAACATCCCCCTGGCCATCGGCACCGGTGACGACGGCTACATCCAGGCGATGGATGTCGCGCGCAAGGCGATCGAATCCTTTGCACCCGGCGCCCTCGTCATCGCGCTCGGCCTCGATGCCTCCGAGCACGATCCACTGAAGGGCCTCGCCGTCACCACGCCGGGCTTCCGCCGCATCGGCCAGGCGATCGCGAAGCTGGGCCTGCCGACCGTGTTCGTGCAGGAGGGCGGCTATCTCTCGGATATTCTGGGCGCGAACCTGACCTCGGTGCTGGCCGGGTTTGAAGAGGCGCGGTGAAGTTTACCTCTCCCCGCTTGCGGGGAGAGGTGGGGATTTTGGGTAGGAAAATAAGGGGGTGGGGGGCTCTGCGCGGGGTGGGCAGTGACCCGGCGCCCGGGGGCAACCCCCCCCGCCGAAAAAATGTAAAAAAAAAGGAGCCGCACGGGGG
>NZ_JBVVPO010000010.1:91757-130294 GCF_055811795.1 Bradyrhizobium sp. MI1.7 | reverse complement strand
CCGCCCCCGCCCCCCCGCCCCCCCCCCCCCCCCCCCCCCGGCGCGGCGCCTCCCCCCCCCCCCCCCCCCCCCCCCCCCCCCCCCCCCCCCCCCCCTCTCCGCGAGTTCGACTGTCACCGTGCGCACGGAGACAACCCGCCGCGCCTAATCCTTGAACAAAATCTGCTCCAGCAGGTCGATCCGCCTGATCTGGATGGTGCTGCCGTCGATGGCGATGATGCGGCGGTTCTGGAAACGCTTCAGCATCATCGTCACCCATTGCCGGGTCGAGCCCACCATGGCCGCGATCTGGTCATGGGTGATCTTGCGGTTGATGACGATGGTGTCGCCGTCGGCCGTGCCATGCAATTCCGACAGCGTGAGCAGGAATTGCGCCAGCCGTTCGATCACCGATCGCGTACCGAGGATCTGCGCCATCGAGGAGTAGCATTTGCCCTTGGCGATGAGGCCGTCGATCAGCGCCAGCGCGAAGCTCGGCATGCTGGTCAACAGCTTCTCAAGCGCGGGGCCGGAGAGTGTCGTAATCTCGCAGGCCTCGATGGCGATGCCCGACCACATGTGAATGCCACCGCCGGATATCTCGGGGCCTCCAATGAAATGTCCCGGCGTCCAATAGGCGAGCGTGATCTCGCGGCCCGACGGCGCGGTGTAGTAGACCCGCACCTGTCCGCGGCGGATGATGAAGATGCCGTCGTGGCCATCGCCCTGGCTGAATACCATTTCGCCCTGCGGCACCGTGATGATGCGGCCGGCCGCGTGCACGCGCGCCTGCTCCGACGCGGACAAACGGTCGAGGAAATGCGCGCCGGCATTCAGCCCGTCGATCGTCTCGCTCATGAACAGCGCCGAGCTTGCGGGCCTCGCGCGTGTGCTGCGGACCCGCCGCGTCTTCTTGTGGTCGGTCCAGTCGAACGGAACGCCTGCATGAGGCCGGTCGGCGAAAGCGGCAGGCTCGGTCGCGGCAGCTTCCTTGAGTATGGTCATCGCAATCCGTCAGCTCTCCAGGGGCTTGCGAATAGGTAAGTGCGGCGGTGGTGCGATGTCCATCTCTTTGCGATCGTTCCAAATCACTTAGCAAAGCTTGATGTGTGCGGCGACCGGCAGCGAAACGATTCCTCTGTCCATGGCTCCGTCCTGAGAAAATCCTTTGCGTCGTTGCGCGACGGAATCATGACGCGAACGTCCTGCGACAGCGACGCAAGTAATTGCTTCAAGCGTTGCGCCGCGCCTTCGATAGTGCCGGCCAGCGTTGCCGCCGGCACGCGCCCGGCCTCCCGAGGACAGTTCGATGATCGAATTCAGCTCTTTGAGATTCAGTGTGGCCATTGTGGCCATCACTGTTGCGATGTTCGCGCCGACCCAGGCGGAGACGATCCGTGTGGCAGTCGGGACGCAGGACACGACGATCAATTGCGCGACCGGCGGACTGCTCATTCGCGAGCTCAAGCTGCTTGAGAAATTTCTGCCACATGACGGCAAGTACAAGGATGTCACCTACGACATCCAGTGGAAGAATTTTACGAGCGGCGCGCCGCTCACCAACGAGATGGTCGCAGGCAAGCTCGATTTCGGCGCGATGGCTGACTTTCCGGGCTCGCTGAACGGCGTGGCGTTCCAGAAGGCCGGACGCCGTAGCCTCTTCATCAGCGTGCTGTCCGGCAGCACCAAGGGCAGTGGCAACGGCATCGTGGTGCCGTCGAGCTCGCCGGTGCAATCGCTCGATGAGCTCAAGGGCAAGACCATCTCGGTTCCCTTCGCCTCGACCTCGCACGGCATGCTGCTCCGCGCGATCGAGGCCAAGGGCTGGAATCCCGAGACCGACGTCAACATCATCACGCAGGCGCCGGAGGTTGCGGGGCCGGCCTTGCAGGCCGGCAAGATCGAGGCGCATGCCGACTTCGTTCCGTTCGCCGAACTGTTCCCGTGGCGCGGCTTCGCGCGCAAGATCTTTGACGGCGCGCAGGCCAATGCCCCGACATTCCACGGCGGGCTGGTCGATGCCGATTATGCCGAGAAATATCCCGAGATCGTCGTCGCCTATCTGCGCGCAGCGCTGGAAGCGGATCGCCTGATCGCGGAAGAGCCGGAGAAGTACAGCGAACTGATCGCGAAGGTGACCGGCATCGAGGCGGAGGTCGACTACCTCTTTCACGGACCGCTCGGTCTCCAGACCCGCGATGTGACCTGGAAGCCGGAGTACCGCCAGGCGGTCGCAACCTCGATCAAGACGCTGAAGCTGCTCAAGCGCGCGGACAGTGATCTCGATATCAACCAGTTCGTGACCGACAAGTTCATCCGTATCGCGGCGGCGCAGGCGGGACGCGATTACGACTCCGAACTGAAGAACTACGCGCAGCTTCCGCTTCGTGCCAAGGACGCCGCAACGGGCGACCAGATCAGCGACTTCAGCCGCGTCGCGCAGATCTGGGTCAAGGACGAGGCTCATGTACGCCACTATGCCTCGCCCGAGAACGCGCTCAAGGCGCTCGCCGGCCTCGAGAAGGACGGCAAGACCATCCGCGTCGTCTACGCTCAGGATCGCGAGAGCGGCATCAAGCTGTTTGCAAACCAGGCCTGGTTCGTGCGGTCGTCCAAGGGCGAGCTGAGCGCGTTCCTGCTCAAGCAGGCGGCCGAGGGCTGGTCGAAGAAGAACGGTGGCGCGGTGCTCGACTTCGCGGCCGCGCGCGAGTCCCTCGTCGCGAGCCGGTGAGGCGATGGCCACCGCTATCCCGGCGCGACCTGCGGGCATCCGCTGGATGGTCCGCGGCCTTTCGATCCTGGCCTGCATCGCCCTTTGGCAGGTCGCTTCGACCACGCATCTCAATCTGGGGATCGTGACCTTCCGCAACGTGCCGCCGCCGGTCGAGGTCGCTCAATCCGCGCTCGCCCTGTTTCGTTCGCCGAAATTGACGGCACATATCACCAGTAGCCTCTGGCGGGTGTTCGCGGGCTACGGGGCGGCGGTCGTGATCGGCGTGATCCTTGGTTTTGCCATCGGCCGGTCACGCGCCGCGAGCGATCTTTTGCTGCCGCCGCTGGAATTGCTGCGGCCGATACCGGCGGTGGCATGGATACCGCTGTCGATCCTGATCTTTCCGTCGTCCGAACTCTCGATGATCTACATCACCTTCATCGGTGCCTTGTTTCCGATCGTGCTGAACACCGTCCACGGTGTCGCGAATGTCGACCGCCGGCTGGTTGCCTCCGCCCGCAGCCTCGGCGCGGGGGAGTTGGCGATCCTGAGGGAGGTCGTGCTGCCGGACGCCGCGCCCAGCATCGTCACCGGGCTTGCAATCGGCATGGGCACCTCGTGGTTCTGCCTCGTCACCGCGGAGATGATCTCAGGCCAGTTCGGCATCGGCTATTACACTTGGGAAGCCTACACGCTCCAGAACTACGCCGACATCATCGTCGGCATGCTGATCATCGGCCTGCTCGGCATGGGATCGAGCTGGCTGCTGACGACGGCCGGGCGGCTTCTGATGCCCTGGCGTAGCCCGAAGGTGGCGCGATGAACATCCGGGTCGCGGATATCGGCACGAACAGCGTCGGTCGGATCGACTTCGCCGATGTCTCGATTTCGCTCGGATCGGGCGGCGATGCATTCGAAGCGGTCAGCGGTCTCGATGTCGCGATTGCGCCGGGCGAGCTCGTCTGCATCCTCGGTCCCTCCGGCTGCGGAAAATCCACGCTGCTCGGCGCGCTGGCCGGGCATTTGCCGATCACGGCTGGCCGTCTCACGGTCGACGGCCAGCAGGTCCAGAGCCCGAGCCCGGACCGGGGCATGGTGTTTCAGCAGCACACGCTGTTTCCCTGGAAGGGGGTGCGTGACAATGTCGCCTTCGGCCCGAAGATGCGGGGTCTCGGGAGGAGGGAGCGCGACCGCGCCGCCGACGCGATCCTGAAGCTGGTCGGCCTTTCCGGCTTCGAGGCGTTCTATCCCGCGCAATTGTCGGGCGGTATGCAGCAGCGCGTGGAAATCGCGCGGGTCCTGATCAACCAGCCGCGGGTGCTGCTGATGGACGAGCCCTTCAGCGCGCTCGACGCGCAGACGCGCGGCATGATGCAGGAGGTCCTGCTCGACATCTGGAGCAAGATCCCGACCACCACGGTCTTCGTCACCCACGACATCGACGAGGCATTGTTTCTCGCCGATCGCATCGTCGTGATGAGCGCAAGACCCGGCCGGGTGATCGAGGACATCGTGCTGCCGTTTGCGCGGCCGCGGAGCCACGATCTCGTCACCGAACCCGAATTCGTGCGCCTGAAGCGGCATGTCATGCAGCTTTTGCGACGGCCGGAAGGCAGCGAGCCGCTGGCACGGCTCAGTCCGCTCGGCGTGACGTCCTAGAACATCCCGCTCGCCGCGAGCGCCTTGCGGACGTGCTGCATCTCGGCCTCGTCGGCGACCATGTCGAGCATGATCGTGGTCAGGCCCTTCGCCGCAAAATCCCTCAGCTTTGCGCCGATCTCGGTGTAGCTGCCGACGAGATAGGGGCAGTCGGCCTGGAAGGTGAGGTACGGCAGCAGCCAGTAGCCATTGTCGGCGAGCTCGCCGCTCTGGCCGTCATAGAGCCGCCGCTTCCACACGGAATCGCTGTTCTCCACGGTGAGCGCGAGCAGCTCGCGATCATCGGCATTGTCACGGAAACGCGCCGTTGCCGCCTGCCGTGCCTCGTCGCGTCCCTCGCGGGCGAAGATGCCAAAGTTCATTCCGGGCGCATCGAGGCCGCGATCGAGATCGGGCGGCAGCATCTGCATCTTGATGCAGCCGGTCTCCTTCGCCACGCGCTGCGCCGCCTCCGACTGGCCCGCGACCAGGAATTCCGGCATCAGCTCCGCCGGCAGGCGCGGGCGAAGTTGCAGATTGCTTGCGCGGTAGAACCGGCCGTCGAAATTCACCGGGCGAGGGCTTTCCAGCAATTGGCGCATCAGCGCGACGAATTCGCCGAGCCGGACGTAGCGGTCCGCATGCGACTGCTCGTCGCCCAGCCCCTGCAAATCGCTGACCGCGGTCCCCGTGATCATGTTGAGATAGACCTTGCGGCCGTGGAGCTGCGCAAAGGACGAGACGAATTTTGCCGCGGCGAACGGGTGCATGTAGACCGGATTGACCGCGATCAGCGGCGAGCTTCGCGTGGTCTCACCCATGATGTGCTGGGCCATCGCCCAGGGCTCGACGAACACGTCGTTGCCTTCGAACAGCAGGATGCCTTCGAAGCCGTTGCGGTCGGCGAACTGTGCCACCCGCATCAGCTCGCCGACATATTTCTTGGGATCGCGGTTGCGCGAGATCGCGGGAAAGACGCGCAGCCGCGGGGGCGTCATTCAGCCGCTTCCTGGAACGGCCAGGAATTGCGGGTGATGGGAAGGCCGCCGTGCGCGCGGGAGCCGTCGGCGATCGCGAGGCGATGCGAGGGCGACGGCGAGCACAGCGAGAAGCGCCATGCATGCGGATCGTCGGCGATATCGGGCTTGAAGCTGATCTCGATGGCCTCGCGGGACACCTGCATCGCGAAAGCGTCGAGCGGCAGATTGAGCCCAAAGCCCCTTGCCTTCAGATAGGCCTCCTTGAGCGTCCAATAGTCGAAAAAGCGCTCGATCGCGGCGGGCTCCGGCAGTCCGCGCAACGTTTCGACCTCCTCCGGCGCAAAGAAGCGAAGCGCGGTGGACAGTGGCGCGACACGCCGTGACACGGTTTCGACGTCGACGCCGACGGTCTCATGCCCGGAGACGACGCAGGCAACGCAGCCATCGGCATGGGACAGGCTGAAATGCAGCGCGGTCGAGGTCGCGGGCGCCGCGACAAACGGCCGCCCGTAGCGACCGGCCCCGAAGGACCAATCGGTGGGTGCGACGTTCGGCGCGGCCTGCGACAGCGCCAGGCGCAGCATCGCGTGCGCGAAGATATACTGCCGCCGGTGCCGCTCGAACATGAAGCGGTCGGCGCGGATCCGTTCGTCGACCGAGAGTAGGCGCCGGCACGCATCGACTGCGCCCGGAGCGTCAATGGTCTCGATCAGTCCGACAAACAGTTCAATTCTGTCGTCTGCCATCAATAAGGCCCATGGCGTCAGGCGGAGGCCAAGTCTCCGGCCCTGACGGAAGAATCAACTGAGCAAGAATCAACTGAGCGGACCGCTTCTAACGGTCCACCCGGGCAATTTCTTGTCGATTTGCAGGCCAGTTTACAGGCGCAAGCTTGTGCGAGACCCCAACTCGACAAGCGAGCGGCCCATATCCGGAAAGTGAAGCCTGAGGATTCGTGCGGCGTCCCGGCCGACGATCCTTACTTCTTCTTCTTCTTGGCTTTCTTCGCTCCGCCCAGCATCGAAAGGCTGGCATCGACATCCTTGAGCGCGGACTGGAGCTTCTTCTTCTCGGCGCCCAGCAGCTTTTGCAGGGCCTTGCGGTCCTTGTCGCTCAACGAGGTACCCTTGGTAAATTTGATGAAACCCATAACATACTCCCCCGGTTGAAAATAATCGTCCAAATCAAATCGAGGGAATAATCTTGCGCGCTGGCGCCAAATAATCAAGATGCAACTTGGTCATGCACAGCTTTGGCGAGTGAACCTGTGTTCTCCCGTCCCGTACAGCCGGTCATGCCGCCCTGCGAGCGAGTAATCGGCCGAGCGGTGTGTTGGGGTGGGCGACGGCCGCATCCAGCAGCGCGACGAGATGCGCCATCCACTCACCGATCCTGCGGCCATCGAGCAGCTCGCCCTTGTAATTGCATGAGCCGGTGATTCCGGTGGGGCGTTCCTTGAGCATCAGCGACAGCCAGGTCTGGTCGATCGGCAGCACCGGCTGGCCTTCGCGCGCGACGTTGCCGATCGATTCGATCGTGACGTCAGCCAGATCGAGCGGCTGGCGCAGCGGATTTTGCAGGGTGAAATAGACTTGGAGCAGCGAGGCCGGATCGATCCCCTCCTGCTCCAGATGGTCGGCCAGGATGTTGAACGGCAGCTCCTGGCGCGCATGCGCGTCGAGCACGCTCTGGCGCACCCGGGCCAGGGCTTGCGCGAATGACAGCTCCGGCGTGATTCGGGTACGGACGATCACCGTGTTCTCGAACGGACCGACGATCCGGTCGGTATCCGGCTGGGCACGATTGGCCATGGCGGTGGCGACCGAGATGTCGTTGCGGCCGCTCTGCGCCAGCAGCAGGGCTTTCAGGCCGGTGAGAAGGCACATGAACAGCGTGCTGTTATGCCGGCCGGCGAACGCCGTGAGCCGGCCGATCAGCTCGCGCTCGAGGCTGACGGGGTGATGCCCGGTGGACGCGCCGGGGCTTGCTTCACCGTCGAAGACGGGGGTCGCGCCGCGCAGATTCTCCGTCCAGTCGGCGGCCTGGCGGCGGGCGGCGTCCGTGCCGCGCCACCAGCGCTGCCAGCGGGCGACGTCCGAAAAGGCCAGCGGTAGTTTCGGCAGCGGCACGGACGGACGCCCGGCCAGCGCCGCATAGCGGTTGGACAGCTCCTCGAACAGCACGCCGATCGACCAGCCGTCGGCAATGGCATGATGCAGCGTCAGCAGCAGCACATGATCGTCGGCATGGAGCCGCAACAGCCGCGCCCGCAACAGCGGCGGCCGCGCAGTGTCGAACGGGGCGTAGGTCTCCTGCTCGATCAGGAGGTCGATCTTCCTGAGTTCGAGGGCTTTGCGCCGCTTGTTGTCGTGGGGACGTCCGTCGCCGATGACCTCGATCGTGAGGGCCGGTCCGAGCTCGCCGGGTGTGGCGATGCGACTGACGGGCTCTTCGCCGCTCCGGCCGAACCCGGTCTGCAGCGATTCGTGGCGGCGCACGATGTCGCCGAACGCCTGCGCGAGGGTGGTCGGATCGAGCGGGCCCTGGAGGCGGAAGGCAAAGGGCAGGTTGAACAGCGGCAGGCCCGGCAGGTTCTGCTCGATCCGCATCATCTGGTCCTGTGCGATCGAGAGCGTTGGGAGCCCGCTTTCAGCAGGCCGCAGCATGCCTGTTGCCGGCTTGCGCGGCTTTGCTGCCACGGCCTCGTCAACCCGCCGGGCGAGTTCTTCGATCGTCGGAGCCTCGAAGATGGTCTTGATCGGCAGCGACACGCCGAGCGCACGGGCGACGCGCGCCATCGCCTGGCCCGCCAGCAGCGAATGGCCGCCGAGATCGAAGAAATTATCGGTCACGCCGAGGCTCTCGACCTTCAGCAGGTCGACCCAGATGTCCGAGAGCACTTTTTCGGTGAAGTGCCGCGCCGGCACGGCGGCGTCCGGTCCGGAGACGTCCTGCTGCGCGGGCGCCAGCAGCGCCGACCGGTCGATCTTGCCATGGGCATTGAGCGGCATCTGGTCCAGGAACAGGAATGCGGACGGGATGGCATGGCCCGGCAACCGGCTCTTCAGGAAGTCGCGCAGCTCGCTGGCGCTGCTCTGGCTGCCGGCCCTTGCGACGATATGGGCAATCAACCTGACATCGCCGCTCGCCTCGCGGCGCGGCTCGACGATGCCGGCGCGCACCGCAGGATGGTCGGCAAGCGCGTTCTCGATCTCCTTGAGCTCGATACGGTAGCCCCGGACCTTGACCTGATGGTCGGCGCGGCCGAGGCATTCGATGGTGCCGTCGGCGCGGCGGCGTGCGAGGTCGCCGGTCCGGTACAGCCGCCCGCCGGCCTGGCGTGCGAACGGATCCGGCAGGAAGCGCTGCCGGCTCTGCGCGGGATCGTTGATGTAGCCGCGGCCGACACCGGCGCCGCCGACGCAGAGCTCGCCGGTCACGCCGACCGGCAGCGGCTGGAGGTTTTGATCGAGCACATGGAGCTGGGTGTTGGGCAGCGGCGCGCCGACCGGGACGTTGCTCGTCGTCGCCGCCGGCGCCTTGGTCAGGCGATGCAGCGAGACGTCGTCGGAACATTCCGACGCGCCATAGGCGTTGATCAGCGGCACCTTCGGGCAGCGGGCGAACCAGGCGCGGCAGAGATCGACCGGCAGCGGCTCGCCGGTCGAGATCAGGAGCCGCAATCCCGCAAAGGCGCGCTGGACCTGCGCGTCGTCCATGCGGTCGAGGATCACCCGCAGCAGCGACGGCACGATCTCGAGCACGCTGATGCCTTCACGCTCGATCTCCCGCGCGAGCAGGATCGGGTCCTGCACGATTGCGTGGGCACAGACATGGACGCGCGCGCCGACCATGGGACCGGCAAGGAACTGCCAGACCGAGATGACAAAGCTCTGCGGCGCAGTCTGGGCGATCACGTCGCTCGCCGTAAGGCCGAGCTCGGAAATGAGCGACGCCAGATGGTTCGACAGCCCGCGCTGCTCGATCATGACGCCCTTCGGCGCGCCGGAGGAGCCGGATGTGTAGATGAGATAGGCGAGGCTCGCGGCTGCGCGCCGCGCGGCGCGGGCAGGCCTGGTCGATCCGGGTGCGATCGCGTCCTCGAGCTCGGCGACATGGATGCGCTCGACCAGCGGTCCGAGCAGGGCCTCGACCATGGCCGACTGGGCGCGCCCGGTCAGCAGCATGCGGGCGCAGCTCGATCCGAGGATGGTCGCAAGCCGCGCCGGCGGCTGGTCGGGATCGAGATTGAGGAAGGCTGCGCCCACGCGCTGCGCGGCGATCATCGCGGCGAGCAGGTCGGGCCCGCGATCCGCAAGCAAGGCGACAACGCTCTCGGCGCCGACACCTTCGCGCGCGAGCCAGCGTGCGGCCGCTTGGCTGCGGCGGGCGAGCTCCCGATAGGTCAGGGAGGTGTGTCCGTCCGTTACCGCGATTGCGTTCGGTGTCTTCTTCGCCTGGCGCTCGAGGCGCTCGCAAAGATTGCCGCGCGCGGTGAAATTGGCCACCACGCCCTGGCCTTTCGCCAGCAACTGCCGGCGTTCGGCCTCCGTCAGGAGCGGCAGGCGCGAGATGCGCTGCTCCGGATTGGCGATCACGGCCTTGAGCAGGGTCTTGAACTGAGCGGCCATGCCTTCGATGGTCGCCGCGTCGAACAGATCGGTGGCGTATTCGAAGAAGCCGGTGAAGCGGCCGTCGGCCTCGACCAGTTCGAGCGTGATGTCGAAGCGCGCGACCTTCGGGTCGACCTCCAGCCGCCGCGTCGACAGGCCGGGGAAACGTGCCGCCTCGATCGAGGCGTTCTGGAGGATGAACATGATCCGGAACAGCGGATTGCCATCGCTCCGGCGCGCGATCTGCAGCGCGCGCAGCACTTCCTCGATCGGAAGGTCCTGGTTGCGGTAGGCATCCAGCGTGACCTGCCGTACCCGCCGCAACATCTCGCCAAAGCCCGGATCGCCGCCAAAATCGTTGCGCAGGATCAGGGTGTTGGCGAACAGCCCGATCAATCGCTCGCTCTCGATCTGGTTGCGGTTGGCGATCAGCGATCCCGTCGCGACATCCTCGTGTCCGGTGTGGCGGAACAGCAGGCACTGGAAAGCCGCGAGCAGCGTCATGAAAGGCGTGACGCCCTGGTCCTGGCTGAGCGCGCGCAGATCGGCCGACAGTGCCTTGGAGAATTCGAGATAGTGACGGGCGCCGTGACCGCTCCAGACCTCCGGTCGTGGCCGGTCGGTCCGCAGCGGCAGCGTGGTGACACCGTCGAGCTGGGTCCGCCAGTAATCGAGCTGCTCCTTCGCCGCCGGCGTCTGAGCCCAGCTCTGCTGCCATAGCGCAAAGTCGCGATACTGGAAGGCGGGCGAGGGTAACGTCACGGCGCTTGCCTTGCGTGCAGCGGAATAATGGGCGGCAAGCTCCTCCCAGAACAGCCGTTGCGACCAGCCGTCGGTGACGAGGTGATGGACGTTGACCACCAGCGCGTGGCTGGATTTGTCGAACGACAGCAGGGTGACCTTCAGCGGCGGCTCACGCGCCAGGTCGAACGGATATTGCGCGAGCTCAAGCGCCTCGCGCCGGATGATTGCGCCCTGCTTGTCCGCGGCGCAGGGCTTGAGCTTGATCCGCTCGAATCGCGGTGGTGATTGCAGCACCCGCTGCGCCGGCTCGCCCTCGCGTTCGATGAAGACCGAGCGCAGCGCCTCGTGGCGCGCGCAGATCGAGGCGAGGCTCGCAGAAAGCGCGGCGACGTCGAGCAGGCCCTTGAGAACCGCGACTTCGACGACGTTGTAATTGTAGCGGGTCGGATCGAGCCGCGAGAGCACATACATCCGCTGCTGCTGGAACGACAGCGGCGCGTCTGCTGCCGCCGCCTGGCGCCATGCGGGCACCATCGTCTCGCGATGGGTTGTGGCGGTCTCGATCCGGGCCGCAAGCGCCGAGACCGTGGCACAATCGAAGATGTCCTCGAAGGAGAAGTCGACATTGAAGCGTTCGCGCAAGCGCGAGCGCATCTGCGTCGCCGCGAGCGAGTCCGCGCCGAGCGCAAAGACATCCTGATCGATGCCGACCTGCGGCAGTTCCAACAGACCGGCCCAGATCCCCGCGAGCTGGGTCTCCAGCGCGTTGCGCGGCAATTGCGCTTCGACGCCATGCTCCGCGGTTGCGATCAGATCGGCCAGCGCGTTGCGCTTGACCTTGCCGCTCGCGCCTTTCGGCAGTGCGGCCACGCCGCGGATCAGGCTCGGTACCTTGTAGGCCGCAAGTCGTTTGCGCGCGAACTGCCGAAGCTGGTCCGGAGTTGCTTCGGAGTTCGGGCGCAGCACCACGACGGCGGCGACGTTTTCGCCGAGCTTCTGATGCGGGACGGCGAACACGCCGGCCTCCAGCACCGCCGGATGGCTCAGCAGGACCTCTTCGACCTCCAGGGGCGAGATCTTCTGCCCGCCGCGGTTGATGACGTCCTTGATGCGGCCGACGATGAAGAGGTAGCCGTCGGCGTCGAGATAGCCGAGGTCGCCGGTCCGGAACCAGCCGTTGCGGAAGGCGGCCCGTGTCGTCGCCTCGTCATTATAATAGCCGCGGCTCATGTTCGGCCCGCGCAGCATGATCTCGCCATGCTCGCCGCTCGCAAGCGTGCGGCCCGCCCCGTCCATGATCGCGATCTCGGGGCCCGCAGCGCGGCCGACCGATCCGACCTTGCGCAGCTCGAACGGATTGGCGGAGATCTGCGAGGCTGCTTCCGTCATGCCGTAGGTCTCGAGCACGGGAACGCCGAACATCGCCTCCAGCCCGTTCAGGATCGCAGGCGCGAGCGAGGATGAGGCCGAGCGGATCACGCGCAGCGACGACGACCGGGCGCGGTCCGGGTCGGCCTCGGCCGCCGTCAGCAGCGCGCGATGGATGGTCGGCACCGCCGTGTACCAGGTCGGTCGCAGCTCCCGCATCCAGCTGAAGAAGGACAACGCGTCGAAACCGTTGGTGCAGATCACGCTGGAGCCCGCGGCCAGCGCCGTCAGCAGGCCGGAGATCAGACCATGGGCGTGAAACAGCGGCAGGGCGTTGAGCAGGCGGTCGTGGGCTGCGAGCGACAGCACGCGGCCGGCATTGTATGCGGACAGGCACACATTGCGCTGCGTCAGCGGCACCATTTTCGGCCGCGCCGCCGTGCCTGACGTCAACAGGATGAAGGCGTCATCGTCGCCGCGCGAGGCGCCGCTCGTGCTGGCCGGCCCGACTGCCGGGCCGATGAACGCGCAGCCGCCGAGATTGTCGTTCGGCCCCGGCACGAAATCGATCACCGCGATATCGAGTGCCTTGGCAACGTCACGACTTGGTGAATTCATGTCGGCCCGGGTGACGAGCGCGGTCAGCTTCAATTCGCTGAAATAGCGCTGCAGCTCGTCGGCCGTCAGATCGGGATTGACGGGGACGCAGGCGCCGGCCGAGGCGACCGCGATCAGCGCCAGCGCGCTGTCGGCGCCGCGCGGCAGCGCAACGGCAATCCGGTCGGCAGGGGCAATGCCAAGCCCCCGCAGGGTGCGGACCAGTTGCTGGATCAACTCACCCAGCTTGCCGTAGGTGAGGGCCGGCCGGCCCGGCGCGAGGAGAGCTGGTGCCGACGGGGTCTTGCGCGCATAAAAGTCGAGAAGGCCGCCGATATCGGCAAACGTCCTGGTTTCGGCGCCTGCGCTGTCCGAATCCTCTCCCGCTACGGATGCAATGTGGGACAATGCCATTCCCTTTTGATCTGATTGAGCTATTCTTCCCAAGACTTAGGGAACGCGTCCAGTCTGAGGTGAAGTTCGGGCCCCAAAATCTGTGGTTGAGGGGCCTAAAGCCCTTCGACGGAGTGAAGGTCGGGCAGAATCACCATGCTGGAGAATGAACCTGTTACGGGGACGGAAGGCGGGTTGAAGCGCTGGCTCGAAGGCGTCGGTCTTGGACATTACACCGATCTCTTCGCGCAGCACCGCCTCGATCTCGATGTGATGGGGGACCTGACGGAATCCGACCTGGTCGAGCTCGGATTGCCGCTCGGCGATCGCAAGCGGCTTCAGCGCGCGATGTCGGCGCTATTCCACGCTGAGACCGCCGAGAAGCCCGATACGGCCGCGCGCCCGCAAGTCCGGGCGGAAGTCGGTGCCGAACGGCGTCAGCTCACCACCATGTTCTGCGACATGGTGGATTCGACCTCGCTGTCGGTGCAGTTCGATCCGGAAGACGTGCGCGACATGATCGCGAGCTTTCGCGAGACCTGCGTCCGCGTGGTGAAGCATTACGAAGGGTTTGCCGCGCGCTTCGTCGGCGACGGTATCCTTGTCTATTTCGGCTATCCGACCGCGCATGAGGACGATGCCGAGCGATCGGTGCGCGCCGGGCTCGAGATCGTGCGGGTGCTGTCGACCGCGCGCGCGATCGAGCCGCGCGGTGCGCTGAGCCACGCCCCCGCCGTCCGCATCGGGATCGCAACCGGTCTCGTCGTGGTCGGCGACCTCGTTGGCCAAGGCACCGAGGAGCGCGATTCCGCGGTCGGAGAAACCGTCAATCTCGCCGCACGCCTGCAAGGTCTGGCGCCGCCCAACGGCGTCGTGATCTCGGCCTCGACACAGTCGCTGCTGAAGGGCAAGTTCGACTACCGCAATCTCGGTGTCCATGCGCTGAAGGGCATCTCGGAGAAGACGCAGGCCTGGCACGTGGTGCGCGCCTCGCGGGCGGAGACCCGCTTCGCCGCTTCCATGGGCGGGCGGTTGACGCCGCTCGTCAACCGCGAGGAAGAGATCGCGCTGCTGATGGGGCGCTGGCAGCAGGTCAAGGACGGCGACGGCCAGGTCGTGGTCAAGTTCGGCGAGCCCGGCATCGGCAAGTCGCGCATCATCCAGGAGATATTCGACCGGATCGCGGGCGACCGCCATGGACACGTCTCGTTCCAGTGCTCGCCCTACTACACCTCCACGGCGTTCTATCCGTTCTCCGAGCAGCTCAAATTCTCGCTCGGCCTCGACCGCGAGGATCCATCCGCGACGTCGCTGGCGGGTCTGGAGACCGCGATCGCCGCCGCCCATGGCGACATCGAGCAGGTCACGCCGCTGTTTGCCGCGCTGCTGTCGATCCCGACCGGAGACCGCTATCCGCCGCTCGACCTGTCACCGCAGCAGCAGAAGGATGCGACCGTCGCCGCGCTGGTCAATCATTTCCTCGGCCTTGCGCGCGACATGCCGCTGGTGATCGCGCTTGAGGATCTGCACTGGATCGACCCGACCTCCCGCGAGGTGATCGACCTCCTCGTCGCCCGGGTGCAGAACCAGCCGGTCCTTGTCATCATCACCGCGCGCTCCGAATTCCAGCCGAGCTGGAACGCGCATTCGCACATCACCACGCTGGTGCTGAACCGCCTGAGCCGGCAGCTGCGCACGACGCTGGTCGAGCGCGTCGCGGGCCGCGAGCTTCCCAAGGAGGTGGTCGAGGAGATCATCGTCAAGACCGACGGCGTGCCGCTGTTCCTGGAAGAGCTGACCAAGACCGTTCTCGAATCCAACCTCCTGACCGAGCGGCACGGGCGCTACGTGCTGTCGGGCCCATGGCGGCAGCTCGCGATCCCGGCGACCCTCACCGACTCGCTGATGGCGCGGCTGGACCGGATGGGACCGTTCAAGCGCATCGCGCAGATCGGCGCCACCATCGGTCGCGAGTTCTCCTACGCGACGCTGCACGCGGTCGCCAATACGCCGGCGGAGCAGATCGAGGCCGCGCTCAATCATCTGGAGGAGGCCGGGTTGATCATGCGCCGCGGCCATCCGCCCGGCGCGCTCTACTCCTTCAAGCACGTGATGATCCAGAACGCCGCGCACGACAGCCTGCTGCACAGCGAGCGGCGCAAGCTGCATTCGCGGATCGCGCAGGTGCTCGCCGAGATGTATCCGGAGAAGACCGAGCGCGAACCGGAGCTGCTGGCCCATCACCTCACCGAATCCGGCCAGAGCGAGGGCGCCGCCAGCTTCTGGCTCAAGGCCGGCAAGCAGGCGGCCAAGAGCGGCGCCAATCTGGAGGCGATCGGGCATTTGCGCCGGGGCTTGAGCGTCGTGCAGGCCAATGCGCGCATGCAGGGCGCCGACGAGATGGAGCTGGAGCTGCGCATCGCGCTCGGCAACGCTTTGATTGCCGCCAAGGGCTACGCCGTGCAGGAGGTCGAGGAAAACTACATCCGCGCGCTCGAGCTCGGTCAGCAGCTCGACGACGACGAGAAGGCCTTCGCCGCCACGCGTGGGCTCTGGGTCTGCCATTTCATCCGTGCCGATCTCAGCCGCGCGCACGATCTCAGTGTCGAGCTGTTGAAGTTCGCCAAGCGCGAGCGGCTGAACGAGCGCACGCAGCCGGCGCAGCAGACCGGCTATCTGATCGAGGCGCACCGCTCGATCGCGATGACGATGCTCTATCGCGGCCGTTTTGCCGCCTCCCAGCACCATCTGCACCGCTGCATCAACCTCTACAGTCCCGATCTGCACTCCGATCTGATGGAGCGGCACGGTACCGATCCCGGCGTCGTTTCGCTGTCCTATCTCGGCTATCTCCTCTGGTTCCTCGGCCGGCCGGACGCGGCGCGCCAGCACAGCGAGCAGGCGATCGCGAATGCCGAGAAGATCCGCCATCCCTTCACGCTCGCCTTCGCGCTCGTGTTCGGCGCCTATCTGTGCCAGCATTTGCGCGACGTCGAGGGTACGCGCGACCACGCCAACCGCGCCATGATCATCGCCACTGAGCACAATTTCCTGCACTGGAAGCAGCAGGCGGCGATCCTGCGCGGCTGGGCGCTGGCCCAGCTCGGCGAGGCCGACGAAGGTCTCAGCCAGATGCGCCTCGGCCTCGACGAATACGAGGCGATGGATTCCTGGCTCGCCGGCTGCTGGTTCCGCTGCCTGCTTGCGGAAGCCTATGCCAAGGTCGGGATGCGCGATGCCGCCTTGCGCGCGCTGGACGGCGCGCTCGCGACCGCGAGACGGACCGGCGATCACTCCTATCTCGCCGAGGTCTATCGGCTGCAGGGCGAGATCACGATGTCGGACGGTGATCCGGCATCGGTGCAGGAGGCCGAGGACCTGTTCGCCCTGTCGCTGGAGACCGCGCGCAAGCAGGGCGCGCTGTCATGGGAGCTTCGGACCGCCGTCAGCCTTGCGCGGCTGTCGCACCAAGCCGGCAAGCGCGAGCACGCAAGTCTTCTGCTTTTGCCGATCGTCGGCAAGTTCAGCGAGGGCTTTTATACTCCGGACCTGAAGCAGGCGATGCAGCTCCTCAGCGAGCTCGGCGGAGACGTGCCCGTCCTTGAACAGGCCGATGCGATGAAATGAGCGATCTTGCCGCCGCGCGTGCGCGCTACGTCGAGTTGATTGCGAAGCGAGAGCGGATCTCCTCACCACGCCTGCTCGAAGCGCTCGCCGCCATCCCGCGCGAGGATTTTCTGGCGAAGGGACCCTGGCGTATCAAGAGCGAGGCGGCGCGCGGCTACCGGCTGACGCCGGATGCCGATCCCGTTCATCTCTACGACAATGTGCTGGTCGCGATCGATGCGCGCCGCAAGCTCGACACCGGGCTGCCGAGCCTGTGGGCGCACTTCATCGATCTGCTCGACGTCGGGGAGAAGGACCGCGTGGTCCAGATCGGCTGCGGTCTCGGCTATTTTTCCGCGGTGTTGTCGAAGATCGTGGGGCCCAAGGGCACGGTGCATGCAATCGAATGCGACGGGCGGCTTGCGGCGCGTGCCGCGAATTACCTTCGCCCCTATCGCAATGTCGAGGTCGTGCATGGCGATGGATGCGAGGAGATCGGCGAGCCCGCCGACGTGATCATCGTGCATGCCGGCTTCCCGCACCCGCATCCGCTCTGGCTTCAGTCGCTCCGCCCGCACGGCCGCCTCCTGGCGCCGCTGACGCAGCGCGACCGCGAGGGCGCCGCCCTCAAGATCACGCGCAAGGGCAGGGGGTTCGAGGCCGAGGCGGTGCAGCAGATCCGGATCTTCCCCGGCCAGGGTCGCGGTGTGACCGCACTGGACGACCGCGTCGCCGACTGGTGGCAGCGCGCCTCCGCGCTGGCGCCACTGCGTTTTCGCGCCATCGAGCAGGGGCTGCCGTCGGATGGCTAATGCTTGGTTTCGTTTTACCTTGATTCCGTTTGTGAGTTTCCAGCATCTCGCGGTGCGGCTATGAGTGCGGCTTGATGGCCATTCGAGCGCGCTCCATGCATTCCGTTGCCCTGCTGACCGCCAGCTACGCCAAGGATATCGAACGCTTTTCGCTGCTCAGCGAGAGCATCGACACCTGGCTCTCGGGATACACGCGGCATTATGTTCTCGTTAACGATGAGGACGTGCCGCTGTTCGCGCGGTTCGCGTCCGACAAGCGCGTCATCGTTCCGGCCTCGAATTATCTGCCGAAATGGCTGTGGGCGCTGCCGCCGGCGCTTCAGTTCCTCAGCAAGCGCCGGGTCTGGCTGTCGCTGCTGTCGTCGCCGGTGCATGGTTGGCACATCCAGCAGATCCTGAAGATCGCCGGCGTGCTCAACGCATCCGAGCAGCGCGTCTGCATCCTGGACTCGGACAATCTGTTCTTCCGCGAATTCGACGTCGGCCAATATGCCGGCGCCGAGAAGACGCCGCTGTTCGTCACCCCGAAGGACATCGGCGCCGACCATCCGTTGCACGGCCTGTGGCTGCGCACTGTCGATCAGCTTCTCGGTATCAAGGAGCGCTCGTTCCCCGCCGACGACTATGTCGGCAACGCGCTGGTCTGGGACCGGGACACCGCGCGCGCGATGACCGACGCCATCAAGGCGGCGACGGGCTTGAACTGGGTTCTGGCGCTGTGCCGGAAGAAGAAGTTCTCGGAGTATCTGATGTACGGACACTTCGTCGCGAACTCGCCCGCGCATCTGGCCACCCATCGGGTCACCGAAGACAGCATTGCGGTCTCGCATTGGGACGACACGCCCCTCGACCGTCCCGCCATCGAAGCGATGATGGGCGCGGCCTCGCCCGAACAGGTCGCGCTCTGCATCCAGTCCTATTCGTCGACCTCGATCGACGACATCCGCGACGTGTTCCGCCTTAGCTCGCGGGATCGACGCAGCCCGAGCCTGTCTCCTGAAGATATGGGTGATGCGGCCGAATTCGAAGTGCCGGCGAAGACGCGCTAAGGCCGCGTCTCAGGCGTCTCTCGTGAACTTGCTGATGACGTCCATGAACGGCTTCGGCTTGAACTCGCCGTCGAGCGGCAAGGGGCGGTTCGGCTGCTTGTCCGCGCGGGCGAAGGTGCCGTTGATCCAGCTATAGCGATCCGAGAGGCCCCAGGTCAGGATCGAGCGCACCGGGCCGCTGGTCGAGATCGCGGTCAGGAGGTCGTCGACGCGCTTGGCGACGATGGCGTCGCGCTCCGCCGGATTGCCTGTCAGCTTCTGGTCGTCGACATCGAGCTCGGTGACGAGCACATCGAGGCCCCAGGAGCGCAACTCGGTGACGAATTCGGCGAGCCCATGCGTGTCGATCTCGAGCTCGGCATGCAGATGCGATTGCAGGCCTACGGCGTGCAGTGGCACGCCCTGGTCGAGCAGGTCCATGATCAGGTTGCGGTACGCCGCGCGCTTGGCAATGAACGAGTCCTTCGCCGACTCGATGTCATATTCGTTGATCGCGAGCTTGACGAAGGGATCGGCCGCGGCCGCCGTGCGGAAGGCCAGCGGAATCCAGCGGTTGCCCAGATGCTGCGTCCAGAACGTGTCGCGCCGGTCGGTGATCTTCTTCGGATTGTCCGGGATCGGCTCGTTGACGACGTCCCACGACGTCAGCTTGTCCTTGTAATAGGACACGACGGTGCCGATGTGGTCGACATAGGCGCGCTCGACGTCCTTGGTGTCCTTGATCTGCTTGGTCCAGTCCGGAATGTCGTGATACCAGGCGAGCGCGTGGCCGCGCATCGTCAGATCGTTCTCCCTGGCGAAATCCAGAATCGCGTCGGCGCGCTCGAAGTTGAACGTGTGCGCGTTCGGCCGCAGCATCGGCCATTTCAGCTCGAGCACCGGCACCACCTGGGTGCAATAGGTGCTGATGGCTTCGCCGAGCCTGGGATCGGCTTGCAGGTCCCAGAGCGTCGCCGCAGCGCCAAAGCCCGGACGGCGCTGCGCGAGTTTTGATGCCGGTGCGGCGGACGCCGATGCCCCCGCCGCGAGTGCTGCGGCGCTGCCGAGGAGAAATTCGCGTCTGTCGAGCCTGGTCACGGTGGGACGTTCCTTTGGGAACCAACGCGCCATCGTACCAAGCGGCGCCTTGCGACGCCGGGGTTTCCTGTCGTTGGGTTAACCTTTGCGGATGTCCGGTGCGCAACGCGCGTGGCGCTGCATCGCTGTTCCAGTCTGGATCAGGGTTTCGTGTCGTGATCGCTCGAACCGCCCCAGGGAAAGGGCAAATTTAACGCTAACGCGCGAAAGCGGCCTTCCAGCCTCATTCGCCGCCCGATCTGCAGACTTATGTGACACTCTTGAGAGATGCTGCGGCGCAGTTTGTTCGCCCCGCCAAGGTCATTGATTAACGGCCGTCACCATCGCAACACCGTTGCCGGTCCTGTGCTCGCATGCTGAACCGCCATTTCTCGATTTATCTCGTCGCCTACATCCTGCCCGCAGCGGTGGGTTTCTTTGCGGTCACGGCCTACACGCGGCTGCTGACGCCGGCCGAGTACGGCGTTTATGTCGTCGGCATCAGCCTTGCCGGCATATTGGGCGCGATCTTCTTCGCCTGGATCAAGCTGTCGGTGTCCCGCTATCAGGCGATGTCGGCGGAGGTTGATTTTCGCGGCACGGCGATGGTCGCCTTCGGGCTGACGGCCGCGGTCCTCTGCGCCACCACGCCGCTGGTCATTCTGTTCCGCAGCGACCTCAGCGTCGAGCTGCTGCTCGCCAGCATGTTCGTGGCGATCATGGCCAATGCCGTCGATGTCGGCCAGGAATTCGAACGCGCCAAATTGCGCCCCTATAGGTTCGCGGCGATCTCGATCGTCCGCAGCGTGTCGAGCGTCGGCTTTGGCCTGCTCGGCATCTGGCTCGGCTGGGGTGGGTTGGGACTGCTCGCCGCGTTCGGTCTGGGCTCGCTCACCGGCATCATTCTCAATCTCGTCGGCGACCGCACGAAGATCGCGCGCTTCCAGCGCAGCCAGTTCATGCAGCTGGCGCGCTACGGCCTGCCGCTGACGCTGGCCGGATTGTCCGTTGCGGTCTATTCGGCCTGCGACCGGCTCATCGTAGCCTATTTGCTCGGCAAGGACGCCGCCGGCATTTTCGGCGTCGCCGCCGATTTGCCGCGCCAGTTCATGGTGATGATCGCCTCCAGCGTCGCCGCGGCAACCGTGCCGCTGGTGTTCCGCTCACTATCCGAGAAGAACAGCGAGACGACGCGGGAGCGGCTGAGCGAGAGCCTCGAGTTGCTGCTCGTCGTCGTCGCACCCGTCGCCGTCTGGCTCGCGCTCGCGGCCGACCAGGTCGCGGGCACGCTCGTCGGCGTCGATTTCCGCGCCGGCGTGTCGGCGCTGCTGCCGACGCTGGTGCTCGCGCGCTTCTTCGGCATCGCCAATCAATTCTATGTGCAGATCAGCTTCCAGCTCGCCGAGCGGCCGTTCATGCTGGCGGCGCAGTCGTTCCTCACGCTCGTTTTGAGCGTGGCACTGATGTTTGCGCTGGTCGCCGGCTACGGCCTTTACGGCGCAGCGCTCGCCACCCTCGCCACCGAAGCGCTCGGCTTCGTCGTCGCCGTCGCCCTGATGCACCGCGCCCATCCCGTGCCGTTCGACGTCAACCGCCTCGCCGGCGTTGCGGCTTCGGCTGCGGCGATGGCGGGCGCCATCCTCATTGCGCGGACACAGGTCGGCGGTACCGGTATCGTGGCGTTGATGGTCGTCAGCTCCGCGGGCGGGGTTGCTTACGCCGCTGCGGCCTGGCTGCTCAACGTCGCGAATGTGCGGACGTTGTCGCTGCGCTTCCTGCGGACGTTCAATCGCAAGGCGCTGGGCGTATAGAACCCGCGCTACCCCGCCAGAAAGCCGCCATCCACGGCAATGACGGTGCCGGTCGCATATTGCGAAGCCGGCATGCAGAGGAAGGCAACGGCGCCGGCAATGTCCTCCGGATGTCCCCAGCGCTTGAAGGCAGTGCGGTCGGCGATGCGCCGATAATGCGCAAGGTCGCTGCGGCCGGCGGCGTTGATCGCGGTTTCGATATAGCCGGGCGCGACCGCGTTGACGCGGATGCCTTCTTCGGCCCACTTCAAAGCCAGCGCCTTGGTCAGCATCACGACGCCGCCCTTGCTGGCGCAATAGGCGGGAATCCGCGGCAGCGCCAGCGTCGCGTTCATCGAAGCTATGTTGACGATCGATCCCGTCTGCTCCGCGAGCAGGGGATGAAAGGCCATGCAGGTCCGGAACGTGCCGGTGAGATTGACGTCGAGCACCTTTATGAAGGTCTCGATCTCGAATTCCTTGTCGCGCGCGAGAATACCGGCGCAGTTGATCAGCGCGTCGACGCGCTTGTGTTTCCGGGCGAAGGACGTGACGGCCTCGTCATCGGTGACATCGAGCGTCGCGAGCGTGAGACCCGCGCGCGGTTTGAGGAGGGTGCGGGCAAGATCGGCCTCGTTCGCACCCGTTGCTGTCACTGTCGCACCCAGATCGCAGAATTGATTGCTGATGGCGGCGCCAATGTCACCGGCGCCGCCGATCACGACGGCATGAAAGCCGGGGGCGAGAGAAAAATTCGGATTCATCGGGAATGTCTCACTTCAGGGATTTCGGAGGCGCAGCCGTCGACTCGCGGACGACCAGCGAGAAGTCGATCTCGCGATGCATGATGGTCTGCTCGCCGGCGAGGCTGCGCACCAGATATTCGCCGGCGCGCTGCCAGGTTTCTCCGGTCGGTACGTGGATCGTGGTCAGGCTCGGCCGCAAATGCCGGCTCCAGTCGAGGTCGTCGAAGCCGACCACCGATAGGTCACGCGGCACCGAAAAACCGCTGCGCTCGGCTTCGAGCAGCACGCCATAGGCGATGACGTCGTTGCCGCAGACAACGGCTGTCGGACGGTCCTCGAGGCCCAGGAGATAGCGCGCCGCCTCGCGCGCGTCGTCCAGCGTATAGGGCACCTCGACATGCCATTGCGAAGGCAATTCGAGCCCGTTCTCCGTCAGCGCGCGGCGAAAACCGGCGACGCGCGCGCTGGCGCGGTCGTTGTTGCGCTGGAGCGCCGAGACGATCCCGATGCGGCGATGGCCGAGCTCGATGACATGCGCGGCGGCGCGATGGGCGGCGGCTTCGTTGTCGGTGCCGACGCAAGGATAGGGCCGGTCGGGCTGGTAGATGCCGACATTGATGAACGGTACGGCATTGTCCGCCAGCAGCTTGCGCAATCCGTCGTGATGGCAATCGCCGCGCAGCACGAGGCCGTCGACACCGCGGCTGATCAGATTGCGCGCCTGCTGCAATTCGACGTCGAGATCGTAGCCGCTCGTGGTGAGAAACAGCATGTATCCGACCGACGACAGATATTGCTGCAGCGAGGCGATGCCGCGCGCGAACATCGTGTTGTCGATCGTTGGAACGATTGCGCCAAGCGTGCGCGAGCGGCGTGACGACAGGATGCGCGCCGGCGCATGCGGGATGTAGCCGAGCGCGTCGATGGCCTGCTCGATACGCGCCCGCAAGGAAGGGCTCACCGCGTCGGGGTTGTTGAGGGCGCGCGAGACCGATGCCGTCGAGACGCCGGCGCGGGCCGCCACGGCGCGGATGCCCTGTTTCACAGACTTGGCGTTGGTCAGTCTCATGAATGTAACGTTACATCGGGCGTAGCGAACCGCATGGTAGCGGCAATGTCGCAAATCTGCCGCAGATTGTGCGGCTTGTCCATCGCTTGACACGGCGAATGCGAGGTCTATTTTGTAACCGTTTTCAAGCGCTGCTCAAACGTTTTCAAAATGGTCCGCCAGCTTAAGGCGGCCAGCCGGGAGGAGAGTTCGATGAAGGCCAGGATGCTCGCGACCCACGTCGCGTTGCCCGTTCTCGCGATTGCTGCGGCGACCGCGCAGGCGCACGCCGCCGATTTCGACTGGATGAAGTTCAAGGGCAAGACCGTCACCTTTCTCGCCAACAACAATCCGGTGTCGCAGGCGCTGCTGACCTACAAGGCCGATTTCGAGAAGCTGACCGGCATGACCCTCAAGGTCGACGGCTATCAGGAGCAGCAGATGCGCCAGCGTCTGGTGACCGTCATGAATGCGAACAGCGACGAGGTGGACGTGTTCATGACGCTGCCCTCGCGCGAGGGCGAGCAGTTCGCCGCCGCCGGCTGGTACGGCGATCTCACCGCGATGGCCAAGAACGAGGTGGCCAAGGAATACGACCCCAACGGATTGAGCCAGGCCCTGCTGAAGGCCGCGACCTTCGGCGGCAAGCTGACCAGCATGCCTATGAACATCGAAGGCCCGATCTTCTATTACCGCACCGACATCTTCAAAAAGTGCGGCCTCGAGGCGCCGAAGACGATCAAGGACGTCGAGGCCGCTGCCGAGAAGATCAAGAGCTGCGACAGCACGGTGACGCCGTTCGTCTCGCGCGGCCTCAAGCCCGCGATCGCCTATACCTTCAGCAACATGCTGCACAATGTCGGCGGCAGCTATGTCGCAAACGGCAAGTCGAACCTCTGCTCAGCCAAGGGCAAGGAAGCGCTCGACACCTATAGCCGGCTGCTGCGCGATTTCGGACCGCCTGGCGTCGTCAACTACAGCTTCCAGCAGATTTCGGCGCTCTACCGCGGCGGCCGCGCCGCGATGGCGTTTGAGTCGTCGAATGAATTGCGCACGGTGATGGAAGGCGGCGCGCGCCTGAAGGACACCGGCCTGCTGCCGTTCCCGGCGGGCGATGCCGGCCAGGTGCCGACCACGATCGGCTGGGGCATGGCAGTGTCCTCGCACAGCAAGCAGCCGGATGCGGCCTGGTACTTCGTGCAGTGGGCGACCAGCCCCGAGGTGCAGAAGAAGATGGCGCTTCAGGGCATTGCCCCGCCGCGTCCGTCGGTCGCCAAGGATCCTGAATATCGCAAGTGGATCGACGAGGAGCCGGTGCGGAAGGAATGGCAGGCCGCGCTCGACGTGCTCGCCACCAAGGGCTCCTCCGAGGTCGGCTATCCCATCGTCGCCAATCCGCAATCGCGCGAGTTCATCGGGCAGGCGGTGCAAGATCTGATCCTGAAGCAGAAGACCGTCGATCAGGCTTGCGCGGATGCCGACAAGGCCCTGGATGCGCTAATCGCGCTGAACTAACGGCCTCATGCCGGCAGGCTTGCTGCCTGCCGGCACCCAACTCGATCGAGGATACGAACGCATGTCTGATACGGCTGCGACACTCACGCAGGACCGGCAGAAGCTGGAGATGGCGGCCCTATCGGCGCCGGCCGTGGTCTTCACGGTCGCGATGATCGCGTTTCCGGTCGTCTATACGATCTGGCTCGGCTTCCAGACCTTCTCCTCGACCGGCAAGCAGTCCTTCGCTGGCCTCGCCAATTATTCGAAGCTGATCTCCGATTACGAATTCTGGCACGGGCTGTGGATCACCATTGCGCTATTCGTGCTGTCCTTGGTGCTGCAGCTCGTCTTCGGCGTCTGGTTGGCGCTGGTGCTGTTCCACGCCAAGCGGCTGCCGGGGATCGTGCGCTCGTTGTTCATTTCGCCCTTCATGATGCCGCCGGTGGTGGCGGGCATGATGTGGCTGGTGATCCTCGATCCGTCGCTCGGTGCTGCCAACTATATCCTCCAGTCGTTCGGCCTGCCGCCGTCGGACTGGCTGGCCTCGCCGACCTGGGTCATTCCTACCGTGGCTCTGATCGACAGCTGGCAGTGGACGCCTTATGTCGCCCTGATCGTGCTGGGCGGCCTGCAATCCCTGCCGCCGAGCGTCTACGAGGCGGCGCAGATCGACGGCGCGTCTCCATTCAGGACTTTCCAGCGCATCACGCTGCCGCTGCTGCTGCCGACCATCGTCACCGCGGCGATCCTGCGCAGCGTCGATCTGCTGCGCTTCTTCGACATCATCTACATCACGACCCAGGGCGGCCCGGGCAACGCCTCGAACACGCTCAACATCTACGGCTTCCGGGTCGGCTTCGAATTCTTCAACATCGGCTATGCCAGTGCCCTGATGCTGACGCTGACGGCGATCGTGTTCGGCGCCGTGCTCGCCTTCAATCGCCTCCGCGGCGCGGTGGCCTGGTGATGTCATGAACGATGCCGCCAACACCGACCGCTGGATCCGCTGGCTCAACACGGTGCAGCTCCTGCTCGCCGGCGTGCTCATCATGGCGCCGACGGTCTGGATGGTGCTGTCCTCGTTCAAGCCGTCGTTCGAGGTCACCGCGTATCCGCCGACGCTGAGCTTCTCGCCGACGCTGGAAAACTATGTCGAGCTGACCAGGACCACGCCGTTCCTCAGCTACGCGCTCAACAGTCTCATCGTCACCGTTGGCTCGACCGCGCTCGGTCTGCTGTTTGGAATTCCTGCTGCCTTCGCCGTCTCCTGGACGCGGATTTCGTGGCCGGCCATCCTGACGCTCGCCGCGCGCATGGCGCCCGGCACGTTGTTCCTGCTGCCGTGGTACGTGATGTTCCGGCAGGTCGACATGATCGGCTCCTACACCGCGCTGATCCTCAGCCACGCCGTCATCACGCTGCCGATCGTGATCTGGGTTTTGCTGCCGTCCTTCGACGGCATTCCGCGCAGCGTGTTCGAGGCGGCGCAGGTGGATGGGTGCAGCGCCACGCGCATCCTCTGGCGCATCGCGCTGCCGCTGGTGGCATCAGGCGTCGCCGTCTCGGCGATCCTGGCCTTCGTGTTTTCGTGGAACTACTTCCTGTTTGCGCTGGTGCTCTCCAACGGCGACACCAAGACGCTGATCGCGGCGGCCTTCAACTTCATCGGCGAAGGCTCGACGCAATGGGGCGCCCTCATGGCGGCTGCAACGCTGATCGCGTTGCCGCCGCTGGTGCTGGCGGCCCTGGTTCAGCGCTGGCTGGTGTCCGGACTGACGCTCGGTGCGGTGAAAGGCTAGGTATCGAAATGAACGTGTCGCCCCGTCCGAATTCGATCATGCAGGCCGCGGTCTTCCACGGCAATGACCGTATCACCATCGAGCGCGTCGCGATGCCCGATGTCGGCCCAGGTGAAGTGCTCGTCCGCGTCTCGCGCACTGCGCTGTGCGGCTCCGACTTCAAGCTCTGGCACAAGGGCGCCGAGTTCACCGCCGGCCACGAGATCTTTGGCGTGGTCGAGCAGCCCGGTCATCGCCTGCACGGCCGCCGCTGCGCCGTCTATATCCCTTTGCACTGCGGTCACTGCGCCGCTTGCAAGCGCGGCGACACCCAGATGTGCCTGGACGTCTCCAGTCTGATCGGCTGGAACAGGCCGGGCGGCTATGCCGAATATGTGCCGGTGCCGGAAAACTGCCTGCTGCCGGTGCCCGATGATATCGAGGACAGCCTTGCGCCGCTGCTGCTCGACACCATCGGCACGTCAGGCCACGCCGTGCGCTTCGTCAGCCGCGTCGTGCCGCCGAATGAGGCGGGGCCGGTCCTCGTGATGGGTGCGGGGCCCGTCGGCCTTGGCGTCGTGCTGGCGCTCCGCGCGCTCGGCTACGACGACATCTACGTCGCCGATCCCAACGCCACACGCCTGAAGATCGCCCAATCCTTCGGCGCGAAGGCGCATCCCGTCGGCGACACTTCGAAGCGCTTTGCCCTCATCATGGAATGCTCCGGCGCCCATGCGGCGCGCAACCTCGGCATCGAGCTGGTCCTGCCGCGCGGTGCGCTGGTGCTGGTCGGCGAGAACGCCGCGCCCTGGACCATCGAGGAAGGCAAGGTCTTCCGCCGCAAGGATTTTTACATGATCCGGACCTTCTACTTCCCGGTCTCGGATTTCGAGCCGAATGTCGAACTGCTGCGCAAGTACAAGGACGAATACCGCGTCCTGGTCGATGGCGAGTTCGGCCTGTCGGCTCTGCCAGAGAATTTCGCCCGCTTCGCCAAGGGCGAGCTGATCAAGCCCGTGCTGGCGCTGGACTGAGCGATCATGGCCTCGATCTCTATCCGCAACCTCACCAAGCGCTACGGCAACTTTACCGTGATCCCCGATCTCAATCTGGAGATCGCGGACCACGAATTCGTCGTCTTCGTCGGCCCGTCCGGCTGCGGCAAGTCGACCTTGTTGCGCATCATCGCCGGCCTCGAGCCGATTTCGTCCGGCGATCTCTACATCGGCGACAGGCGCGTCAACGGCGTCCAGGCTGCGCAACGCGATATCGCGATGGTGTTCCAGGATTACGCGCTCTACCCGCACATGCGGGTCTACGACAACATGTCGTTTGCGCTGGAGCTGCGAGGCACGCCGAAGGCCGAGATCGACGCCCGCGTGAAGCGTGCAGCCGCACTGCTGCACATCGAGCCTTATCTGGATCGCAAGCCGAAGGAGTTGTCCGGCGGCCAGCGCCAGCGCGTCGCCATGGGCCGCGCCATCGTGCGCAATCCCAAGGCCTTTTTGTTCGACGAGCCGCTCTCCAATCTCGATGCGAAGCTGCGCGGGCAGGTGCGGGCGGAGATCAAGGCGCTGTCGCAGGAGCTGAAGACCACCATGGTCTTCGTGACGCATGACCAGATCGAGGCCATGACCATGGCCGACCGGATCGTCGTGCTCCAGAGCGGCACGATCCAGCAATACGATACACCGGAGACGGTTTACGAGCGGCCCGCCAACCAGTTCGTCGCCGGCTTCATCGGCTCGCCCGCGATGAATTTCTTCCCGGTCGAATGGCGTCAGGAGCGCGCGATCCTGTCGCAAGGCGGAACGGTGGTGCCGCTGGACGGCGAGACCGCTGGCTGCCTGAGCAAAGCCGGCAACGCCGTGCTGGGCATTCGCCCCGAACACTTTGCCATCGCCACTGATGCCGCCGATGGCATCGCCATCAACGTCAAGCTGGTCGAGCCGCTCGGCTCGGACACGCTGATCCATTTCGATCTCGCCGGCGGCTCCGCCATCGCGCGGGTCGATCCGGCGCTGCGGCCGAAGGTTGGTGATCGCATCAATCTGCGCCCACAGTCGGGCAAGACGCATTTGTTTGCTGCATCCAACGGACAGGTCCTGCGGTGAGCGCGCCGGCCAATATAGTGGATCTCGCGGACGTTGCGTCCGGCACGAAGCCCGTGCACGTGATCTGCCTCGGGCTATCCGCGCTCGACCAGGTCTGGCGCGTCGATCGGCCATTCGCGGGTGGAAGCGAGAAGATCAAGGCCGTCGAGTACGGTACGCTTGGCGGCGGCATGGCCGCCAATGCGAGCGTCGCGGTAGCGAAGCTCGGCGCGTCCGTCGCGTTCTGGGGACGGGCAGGGAATGACGCCGCCGGCCACGAGATGAAATCGGCCTTCACCGCTGAAGGCGTCGATGTCGAGAATTTCCGGCTGTTCCCCGATGGCCGCTCGTCCGTGTCCGGGGTCATCGTCGACAACTCCGGCGAGCGGCAGATCGTGAATTTCCGTGGCCTTTACCCGGAGACCGCAGACTGGCTTTCGCTCGAAGCTGTCGCGCGCGCATCCTCCGTGCTGGCCGATCCGCGCTGGGTCGAGGGTGCCGCGACGCTGTTTCGGGAAGCGCGATCGCGCAACATCCCGACGGTGCTCGACGGCGACATGGCCGATGCCGAGGTATTCGAGCGGCTGCTGCCCTTGACCGATCACGCCATCTTCTCCGAGCCTGCACTCGCCGCCTTTGCCGGCTCGGCCGAAGATAAATCTCTCGCAGCCCTTGCGCGCTTCGGCTGCCGCGTCGTCGCCGTCACGCGCGGCGAGGGCGGCGTGAGCTGGCACGAGAACGGCCAACTGCACCGGCAGGCCGCCTACGCCGTCGACGTCGTCGACACCACGGGCGCGGGCGACGTCTTCCACGGCGCCTATGCGCTCGCAATCGGCGCCGGCCTCGACGTGCGCGCCGCCATGGCGTTTTCGGCGGCGACGGCCGCCATGAAATGCCGCCACGCCGGCGGCCGTAACGGAATCCCCGAGATCAACGAGTGTCTTGTATTCATGAGGACGAAGCCATGAGAACGATTGGAAAGAACCGCGGCCTGGCACGGCTTGCTGACGCGGATGGCCATTTTCGCATGGTCGCGCTGGATCAGCGGCCGCCATTGTTCGACGCCATTGCAAAGGCGAAGGGGATCACGCGGGATCAGGTCGAATATTCCGACGTCACGGCGGCCAAGCGTCTCCTGGTCGAGAACCTCGCACCGCATTGCAGTTCGATGCTGTTCGACCCGAACTTCGCAGTGCCTGCCGCTATCGACCTGCTGCCGCCGCGCTGCGGCCTGATCATGACGCTGGAAGAGCACCGCGTTGAGGAAACCGCGGGCGGCCGCAAGTCGCGCGCGATCACCAATTGGAGCGTGGAGAAGATCCGCGCGATGGGCGGCGACGCCGTCAAGGTGCTGGCCTGGTACCGGCCGGACGCCGATGCCGCGGTGAACGAGCACCAGAAGCGCTTCGTGCGCGAAATCGGCGAAGACTGCGCCCGTCACGATATCCCTTACGTGCTCGAGTTGCTGGTCTACCCGTTCCTCGGCAGCGCCAATCACACGGCCGATTACGTGGAATCGCCCGGCAAGCTCCCGGGCCTCGTCATCGACAGCGTGCGCGAATTTGCCAAGCCCGAATATGGCGTCGATCTCCTCAAGCTGGAGAGCCCGCTTGCAGCCAACAGCCTGCCGGCGCGTGACGGCAGCGCGGAAGCAAAGGCGTCGCAGAAGGAGTTCGATGCGATCGGCGAAATCTGCCGCGAACGCAGCATCCCCTGGGTGTTGCTGTCGGGCGGCGCTGCGCCTGAAAAGTTCGAGCGCGTGCTCGACTACTCCTATGCCGCAGGCGCAAGCGGTTTCCTGGCGGGCCGCACCATCTGGCTGGATGCCGTCCTGAAGAACTTTCCGGATCGCGCAGCGGTGTCGGCCAGCCTGCGCAAGGATGGCCTTGGGGTGCTGGAACGGCTCAATCAGCTGACCACGGCCAAGGGCACGGCGTGGAAGGCGCGCTTCCCGGTGTTCGCTGATATCAAGCAGGAAGGTGACTTCGCGCGCGCCTACTGAGATGGTAACGGTCCCGCGTGGTCTCACCTCGGTCGCAGGACCTGCAATATGACGACTGACAGCTTCACGATCCGCTCGATCGAGGCGTTCTGCTATCGCTATCCCTTGGCGACGCCGGTGGTGACGTCGTTCGGCAAGATGCTCAACCGACCGGCCGTCTTCGTTCGCGCAGTCGACGAGGACGGTGTCGAGGGATGGGGCGAAGCCTGGTCCAACTTTCCTGCACCGGGCGCCGAGCACCGTGCCCGGCTTGTCAACGAAGTGCTGGCTCCGGGCCTTGTCGGGCGCAGGTTCTACGGCCCCGCCCAGGCTTTCGAGGTCCTGACGAAGGGTACCGAAGTGCTGGCGCTTCAATGCGGCGAGCCCGGTCCGTTCGCGCAGGCGATTTCGGGCATCGATCTCGCGCTGTGGGATCTCTCCGCGCGCCGGCAGCGCTTGCCGCTGTGGCGGCTTCTCGGTGGGCAGTCGCGCAGGATCAAGGTCTATGCCAGCGGCATCAATCCGGGCGGCGCCGCGCAGGCGGCCGAAGCCGCGCTCGCGCGTGGCCATCGCGCGTTGAAGCTGAAGGTCGGCTTCGGTGCCGAGACCGACCTCGCCAATCTGGCCGCGCTGCGCGCGATCGTCGGTGCGGGCATGCTCGCTGCCGATGCCAATCAGGGCTGGTCGGTCGATCAGGCGCTGGAGATGGTGCCGCGGTTGGCCGCGTTCGATCTGCGATGGCTGGAGGAGCCCATCCGCGCCGACCGGCCGCGCGAGGAATGGCGCAGGCTGCGGGCAGCCGCGAAAATGCCGATTGCCGCGGGCGAGAACATTTCGAGCGTCGAGGGATTCAAGGACGTCCTGGCCGAAGACGTGCTCGGCGTCGTTCAGCCCGACATCGCGAAATGGGGCGGGCTGAGCGCATGCGCTGGCGTCGCGCGCGACATTCTGAAGGCGGGCAAGACGTTCTGCCCGCATTATCTCGGCGGCGGCATCGGACTGCTTGCCTCGGCGCATCTGCTTGCGGGCATCGGCGGCGACGGCTGGCTCGAGGTCGACGCCAACGATAATCCGCTGCGCGACCGGTTCTGCGGTGCCGTTGCCAATGTCACTGATGGTACGATCGTCCTCGGCGAGGAACCGGGGCTCGGATTCACGCCAGACCTGTCGGGAATCGCGAACTATCGCAGCCTGTAGACGGCTGCGACACCTGCGTCGTCAGGCGCCGCGCAGGCCAGTTTCCCCTTGCGTTCTATTCCTCGTCGCGGAAAGCTGCCGGCGAGACGGGCAGCCGCCTTCACATTTCATAACGATGGCCGGAGCCATGTCTCGCCGAGCTTGAAAATCAAAGTTCGTTCTGCTCATTAGGGATCTGCAATTGCGCTGCAACATGCGCAAAAAGCCCATCGACTAAAGTCGATAGCCAGCGAGGAAACGAAAAAATGCGCAAGCTCACTTTGGCCATTGCCGTGATCGCCCCGATGCTCGGTCATGCCGCGTCGGCTGAGGACACCCTCAAGATCGGCTACATCGATCCGCTCTCCGGCGGTGGTGCCAGCGTCGGCGAGGGTGGTCTGAAGACATTCCAGTATCTGGCCGACGAGCTCAACGCCAAGGGCGGCATTCTCGGCCACAAGATCGAGATCGTGCCGCTCGACAACAAGACCAATCCGCAGGAAAGCCTGGTGCAGGCCCAGAAGGCGATCGACGCCGGGGTCCACTACATCACGCAAGGCAACGGCTCGTCCGTCGGCGCGGCGCTGTCGGATTTCGTCACCAAGAACAACACGCGCAATCCCGGCAAGGAAGTGCTGTACTTCAACTACGCCGCCGTCGATCCCAGCCTGACCAACGAGAAGTGCAGCTACTGGCATTTCCGCTGGGATGCGAGCTCCGACATCAAGATGGAGGCGCTCACCAACTACATGAAGGACACCGCCTCGATCAAAAAGGTGTACCTGATCAACCAGGACTATTCGTTCGGTCAGTCCGTCCGCTCCGACGCGCGCAAGATGCTCGGCGCCAAGCGGCCCGACATCCAGATCGTCGGCGACGAGCTGCATCCGCTGCTGAAGGTCACCGATTTCTCGCCCTATATCGCCAAGATCAAGGCGTCCGGCGCCGACAGCGTCGTCACCGGCAATTGGGGCCAGGACTTCGCGCTGCTGCTCAAGGCTGCCGCTGACGCCGGCCTGAAGGTCAACTGGTACACCTATTATGCCGGCGGCGCCGGCGGCCCCACTGCCGTCAAGCAGACCGGTCTCGATCATCAGGTCTTCCAGATCACCGAAGGCTTTGCGAATTCCGGCAACAAGACCGCGATGGATTACGAGAAGGCGTTCCGCGCCAAGGTCAATCTGTCGCTCTGGTACCCGCGTGCGGTCAACGAGATGCGCATGTTCAAGGCGGCTGCTGAGAAGGCCAACTCGATCGATCCCGTGAAGGTGGCGGCGGCGCTCGAGGACCTGAAGTTCGAGGTCCTGGACGGCGGCAACGGCATCATGCGCAAGGACGACCACCAGTTCCTTCAGCCGATCTACATTTCCTCCTTCGGCAAGCTGACCGAGAATGAGCCCTTCGACGAGGAAAACACCGGCTGGGGCTGGCACCTCGTCTCCAAGGTCGACACGGCGCAGGCCATGGTCCCCACGACCTGCAAGATGGCGCGGCCGTAATCACGACATCCGTCGTTTTCCCGCGGCCGACATCGGTCGCGGGAAGGCGGTGGCCGGACTATTCTTGATTGGGCGATGTTCACCGGGGCCATCAGGCCCCGGACAGAGACGAGTGCGCTGTGCTTGAACTCATTGTCATTTCGACCCTGAACGGCGTGCTGTTCGGCATGCTGCTCTTCCTGCTGTCGAGCGGGCTGACCGTCATCTTCAGCATGATGGGCGTGCTCAATTTCGCGCATGCCAGCTTCTACATGCTCGGCGCCTTCTTCGGCTTCCAGCTCACCAAGTGGATCGGCTTCTGGCCGGCGCTGGTGCTGGCGCCGCTGCTGGTCGGCGCCATCGGCATGGCGGTGGAGCGCTACGGCCTGCGCAACACCCACAAGCACGGCCATGTCGCGGAACTGCTGCTGACCTTCGGTCTGGCTTTTGCGATCGAAGAGATCGTGTCGATGATCTGGGGCAAGAGCCCGGTCGACTACCGCGTGCCGTCGTTGCTCGACTTCCCGGCCTTCACGATCTTCTCGACCAACTATCCCGCCTACAAGATCTTCATGCTGGCCGTGTCGGTCGTGATCTTCGTGGCGCTGCTGGTCGTGCTCAAGCGCACCCGCGTCGGCCTGATCGTGCAGGCGGCGCTGACGCATCCGCACATGGTCGGGCATCTCGGCCACAATGTCGGGCGGGTGTTCATGGTGGTGTTCGGCGTCGGCAGCGCGCTCGCCGGCATTGCCGGCGTCATCGCCGGTCCGGCCCTGGTCACGCAGTCGGACATGGCCGCGGCGCTCGGGCCCATCCTGTTCGTCGTCATCGTGTTCGGTGGCCTCGGCTCCTTGCCCGGTGCTTTCATCGCCTCGCTCGTCATCGGACTGGTGCAGACCTTTGCGGTGGCGCTGAACGGCTCGCTGGCGAGTGCGTTCGGACCGCTCGATCCGTCGACGGGACCGTCGGTCCTCACCGACATCTGGAACGTCACAATCGCGCAGGTCGCGCCGATCGTTCCCTATATGCTGCTGGTGCTCATTCTGATCGTTCGCCCCATGGGCCTGATGGGGACGCGCGAGTCATGACCGCCAAACCGATTTCGACATCGAAGCCCGCCGGCGACGGCCTGCGCTTCTACGGCGTCTGGCTGATCGGCATTGCCGCGCTGATCGTCCTGCCGCTGATCTTCTCCTCCGGCGGCTCGCTGACGTCCTTCAGCCTGATCGGCATCGCGATCGTCTTCGCGCTCTCCTACAACATCCTGCTCGGCCAGACCGGACTGCTGTCGTTCGGTCACGCCGTTCACTATGGTCTTGGCGGTTTCGCGGCCTGCCACATGATGAATGCGGTGGTGTCGCACGGCTGGCCGATCCCGCTGCCGTTCATTCCGCTGTTCGGCGGGATCGGCGGTCTCGTCTTCGCGATCATCATCGGCTGGGTCATGACCAAGCGCGCCGGCACCGTGTTCGCGATGATCTCACTCGGCATCGGCGAATTGGTGGCGTCGTCCTCGCTGATCCTGCGTTCGGTGTTCGGCGGCGAAGCCGGCATCACCACGGATCGCACGGCGCTGCCCAAGATGTTCGGCTGGTCGTTCGGGCCGCAGGTTCAGGTCTATTACCTCATCGCGTTCTGGCTGGTGCTGTCGGCGATTGCGATGTACGCGCTGACGCGGACGCCGCTGGGGCGGATCAGCAACGCGGTCCGCGACAATCCCGAGCGCGTCCAGTTCATCGGCTACGATCCTCACGTCGTCCGCTATCTCGCCTATTGCTTTGCCGGGTTCTTCGCGGGCGTCGCCGGCGGCCTGACCGCGATCAATTTCGAGATCGCGAACTCCGCGCTGCTCGGTGCGATCCAGTCTGGCCTCGTGCTGTTCTCCACCTTCATCGGCGGCATCGCCTATTTCTTCGGGCCGATCCTCGGCGCGATCCTGGTGACCTATCTCCAGCTCGGGCTGACAGGCCTCACCAGCGTCTGGCAGCTCTATTTCGGCATCATCTTCATCGGCATCGTGATGTTCGCGCCGGGCGGCATCGCCGGCCTGTTGATGATGCACCGGCCGCTGGTTCGCGCCGGAACGCTGTGGACGGTGATCCCGTCCTATCTCGTCGCTGTCGTGCCGACCCTGGCGCTCGCCTGCGGCGTCATCCTCACCATCGAGACGGTCGCGCGCTATTCCGGCGGCGACCCGATCAACCTGTTTGGCATTCCGTTCAATGCGAAATCCCCGGTGACGTGGATTTCCGCAGCAGTTCTCGTCGTCGGCGGTGCGTTCGTCGCGCGGCTGAGCTGGCGGAGGATCGCGGACGCGTGGGACAGGGCTGCGACGGTCGCCCGTGACCGGGGGTATCTGGCATGAGCGGAGCGGTACCCGGAAAAAGCGCAGCCATCGAAGTCCGCGCCGTCGAAAAACGCTTCGGCAATGTCGGCATCATCCGCGACCTTAACCTCAGCGTCGCGAAAGGCGAGCGTCACGCCGTCATCGGTCCGAACGGCGCCGGAAAATCCACGACGTTCAATCTGATCAGCGGCCACATCAAGCCGACCTCGGGCGAGGTGAAGCTGAACGGCGATGTGATCTCCGGCCTGCGGCCGTTCGAGATCAACCGGCGCGGCCTGTCGCGCTCGTTCCAGGTCACCAACGTGTTCGCCCGCATGTCGGTCTGGGAGAACGTCCGCTGTGCCGTGCTGTGGGCGACGGGGCATCGCTACGCCTTCTGGAAGAACGTCGACAGCCTGCCGGAAGTGCGCGAGCGCACGGCCCAGATCCTGGACGACATCCATCTCACGCACCGGCGCGATGTTCCGGCGGGACTTCTGACCTACGCCGAGCAGCGCGAGCTCGAGATCGGCATCACCATCGCGAGCGGGGCCACGGTCGTCATGCTCGACGAGCCGACCGCCGGCATGAGCCACGCCGAAACCGACCGCGCGGTGTCGCTGATCCGGCGGCTGACCGAGGGCAAGACCCTGGTCATCGTCGAGCACGACATGAGCGTCGTGTTCGGCCTTGCCGACCGCATCTCCGTGCTGGTCTACGGCCACATCATCGCCTCGGGCACGCCGGAAGAGATCCGGCGCGATCCGAAGGTCAAGGAAGCCTATCTCGGCGAGGAAGCGCATTGATGCTCGAGGTCAGGGATCTCCACGCCTATTACGGCAAGAGCCACATCCTCCAGGGCGTCGACCTCGATGTCGCCGCAGGCGAGGTCGTGAGCCTGCTCGGCCGCAACGGTGTCGGCCGCTCCACCACGGTCAAGGCGATCATGGGCGAGGTCGCGCCGCAAGGCACGATCCGCTTCAAGGGCAAGGACATCGCCGGCCTTCCCAGCTACAAGATCGCGCACCTCGGCCTCGGTTATGTCCCTGAACATCGCGATATCTTCCCGAGCCTGACGGTTCGCCAGAACCTGCTGCTCGGCGTCAAGGACACGCGCCGCCCCGGCAAATGGCGGCTTGAGGACATGCTCGAGATGTTCCCCAATCTCGCCGCGCGTGCCGATACGGCCGCGGGCGTGCTGTCCGGCGGCGAGAAGCAGATGCTCACGACCTGCCGGACGCTGATGGGCGATCCGGACCTCATTATGATCGACGAGCCGACCGAAGGTCTGGCACCGCTGATCGTGCAGCAGGTCGGCGATCTCATCGCGCGCATCGCGCAGGCCGGTGTCGCCATCCTGCTCGTCGAGCAGAAGCTGTCAATCGCGATGCGGATCTCGAAGCGCGTCTACATCATGGGCCACGGCCGCGTCGTGTTCGAGGGGACGCCGGACGAGCTCAAGGCCAATGCCGCCGTGCGCCAGGAATGGCTTGAGGTCTGACGCTCACATTGTCGTGTGACGCGCGCGTAAAATAGAACGGCTGCAAGCCGCGCATACGCATCTGAATTCTTCGCTACATCTCACGCTTCATAATCAAGGTATCGTCGCACTCGCCGGCATCGCAATCGATGCGGACGATGATAACCAAGAAGAAAGTGGAGGGCGCCGGCGGCAGCTGTGAGCTCGCGCGTCGATGCGTCTTGCCTGGGAAGGAGATGCCGAGCATGCCGGGAAGACAACTGGTCCGCGGAGTCGTTGCTCTGCTTGCGGCGCTGGGCGCCACTTCGGCCGCGATGGCCGGAAACTACGACACCGGCGCGACCGACACGTCGATCAAGCTCGGGCAGACCATGCCCTACTCGGGACCGGCCTCCGCGTATTCCGCGATTGGCCGCGCCGAGATCGCCTATTTCAAGATGCTCAACGACAAGGGCGGCATCAACGGCCGCAAGGTCGAGCTGCTCAGCATGGACGACGGTTATTCCCCGTCGAAGACGGTCGAGCAGGTTCGCCGCCTCGCCGAGGGCGACGAGGTGCTGGCGATGTTCTCAATGCTCGGCACCGGTCCCAACATCGCCGCGCAGAAATACCTCAACGCCAAGAAGATCCCGCAGCTGTTCCCGTCGAGCGGCGCCAGCCGCTGGAACGATCCGCAGCATTTTCCCTGGACCACCGGTTCGCAGCCGACCTACCGGACCGAAGGCCGCATCTATGCCAAGTGGATTCTTGCGAACAAGCCGAATGCCAAAATCGCCGTCATCACGCCGAACGAAGATCCCGGGCGCGACTATCTCGCCGGCTTCAAAGAAGGGTTAGGGGAGCACGTCAACCAGATCGTGTCCGAGGCCACCTACGAGACATCGGATCCGACCGTCGACTCCCAGATCGTCAAGTTCAAGGCCGCCGGCGCCGACGTTGTTTTCAACGAGTGCACGCCGAAATTCGCGGCGCAAGCGATCAAGAAGATCGCCGAGCTCGGCTGGAAGCCGCAGATCATCCTTCCCGCCGTTTCCAACTCCGTCGGCTCCGTGCTGGTGCCGGCCGGGCTCGACAATTCCGTCGGCATCGTCACCGGTGCTTTCCAGAAGGATCCCGGTGATCCGCGCTGGGAGAATGATTCCGGCATGAAAGCCTGGCGCGAGTGGATGAAGACGTACAATTCGAGCGCCGATCCGGCCGACGTCTTCAACGTCACCGGCTACACCATGGCGCAGATCATGGAGCTGGTGCTGCAGCGCGCCGGCAACGACCTCACCCGCGCCAATTTGATGAAGCAGACGCAGTCGTTCAGGGATGTCGAATTGCCGATGCTGCTGCCGGGCATCAAGCTCAACACCTCGGCCGAGCAGGTGACGCCGATCCGGCAGTTGCAGATGGCGCGCTTCAACGGAAAATCCTGGGAGCTGTTCGGCGACGTGATCGGCGAATAGGATCGACGCAATGTGACGGGGGGGGGGGGGGCGCCCCCCCCCCCCCCGGGCCCCAAATAATAGGGCCAACCAACCGAGAAACCGCAGACACACACCCGCCCCCCCCCCCCGCAGCCCCCGGGGCGGAGAGCGCGCGAGGCGGGGT
>NZ_JBVVPO010000010.1:0-91747 GCF_055811795.1 Bradyrhizobium sp. MI1.7 | reverse complement strand
TTTTTTGGGCTCTATAAAATATATTTTTGTGGGGGTTTGGTGGTTTTTTTTCTTTTTTTTTTTATCCCTTTTTGGGGGGGGGGGGGGGCCCCCCCCCCCCCCGGTCTTGTCCCACAATTGCTTCCTCCAACGACAGTGAAACGACGATGACACCGACCGGCCCCCTCAGCGGTATCCGCGTTCTCGATCTGACGAGCGTGCTGTTCGGCCCCTACGCCGCGCAGATGCTCGGCGACTGGGGCGCCGATGTCATCAAGGTCGAGCCGCCCGCGGGCGACACCTGGCGCTACACCGGCGTGTTCCGGAACCGCGGCATGAGCGGCCAGTTCATGGCCGTCAACCGCAACAAGCGCAGCCTCGCGCTCGACCTGAAGCATCCGGACGGCAAGGCGGCGCTGGCAAAACTGATCCCGACGGTCGATGCGCTCGTCACCAATGTGCGACCCGCGGCGATGGCGCGGCTCGGCTTCGGTTACGCGGCCTGCGCAAAGCTCAATCCGCGGCTGATCTATGCCGCGGCGACCGGCTTCGGCCAGGACGGGCCGTGGGCGGCGCGCCCCGCATTCGACGAGATCATCCAGGCGGCTTCAGGCCTTGCGTCATCGATCGGATCGGACGAGGAGCCGGAATTCGTTCCGAGCCTGATCGGCGACAAGATCTGCGCGATGGCGATGGTCGGCGCGGTGTCCGCGGCCTTGTTCCGGCGCGAGCGCAGCGGGCAGGGCCAGATGGTCGAAGTCCCCATGCTGGAAACCATCGCCGGCTTCAACAGTATCGAGATGCTGGGCGGGCACGCGTTCGATCCGCCGATCGGCCCGACCGGCTACAAGCGGATGAAGAACCGGCGCCCGGTGCAGACCAAGGATGGCTGGCTGACGATGCTGCCTTACTCCGGAGACAATTGGTGCGCGTTCTTCGAGGCTGTCGGCCGCCCCGAGCTGATCGAGGAGCTCGGGGTGCGCGATCCCGTGCTTCGTTCCCAGAACATCGACAAGGTCTATGACCGCATGAGCGAGATCGGGCCGACCCGCACCACGGCGGAATGGGAGGAGCTATTGCTGCGGCTGGACGTGCCGCACACCGCCTTCGCCCGGCTCACCGAGATCGGCGAGCAGCCGCATCTCGCCGCCGTCGCACTGTTTGCGGATATCGATCATCCGACCGAAGGCCGGATCCGGCAGGCGCGGCCCGCGACGAAATTCTCGGAAAGCCCGGCCGGCATCCATCGCATGGCGCCGCGCCTCGGCGAGCATTCGCGCGAGGTGTTGCGCGAGGCGGGCCTGAGCGATGCGGAAATCCAGGCCGCGGTCGACAGCAAGGCGGTCGGGGTCGCGTCTTGAGCCGCGGCGTTCGGGAACCGCATCTCTGTGATGACGGTCACATCCTGCTGTCGCGGGCGGGTCTAGCGTAGGCCTGTTCATCTTCGCCCCGGATGCGGTCATGACCACCAGCGACTTTGCCTTCGTTCTGCGCAGGCTGGGCCTTGCTGCCGCCCTCATCTGCGTCCTCCTGAGCCTTACCGTGTTCGCGGTCCTGCTAATCGTGGAGCACGAACCGGTCGGGCAGGCTGCCGCGCACGCTCTGCCGCTCATGGTGTATGCGCTGTTCGGCCTGTTCGGCGCTGCAATGACCCGGCTGATCGGGCGCCGTACCCACTAACCGGACATTGTGCCGCAGCGATTCGTGACCAGCCCCGGGCCAGCTCCGGCCCCAGCCCACCTTCCGCCCGCGCGAGCCCTCGTATATGAGAGATTTGCCGCCTGATAGGTCCGAATATTGCCGGATACGGAACGCAAGGTGGCTGCGAATTCTTAATTCAAAGATCGCAATCTGATGTGATCGACGTAAGGCGCGGACTGGTACTGGACCGGGGAATGGCATGAAAGACCTGATGACGACGGCGCAATCCACCACGGCGATGCGGCGTTGGCGGCCCCCCGGACTTGTTGCGCTCGCAACGGCCGTTGCCCTGACGGCGCTGAGCGGAAGCGCCGAGGCGGCCAAGCAGGCCCGCCAGCCGGCCGAGGCGGTGGCGCCGCGCGAGGCCGGCGAGCCGATCATGGCGATCGTGTCGATCAAGAGCCAGCAGGTCACTTTCTACGATTCCGACGGCTGGATTCTGCGCGCGCCGGTGTCCACCGGCACCACCGGGCGAGAGACGCCGGCCGGCGTCTTCGCCATCGTCGAGAAGGACAAGGACCACCGTTCGACCATGTATGACGATGCCTGGATGCCCAACATGCAGCGCATCACCTGGAACGGCATCGCGCTGCATGGCGGGCCGCTGCCCGGCTATGCCGCTTCGCACGGCTGCGTGCGCATGCCCTTCAACTTCGCCGAGGGCCTGTTCGACAAGACCAACATCGGCATGCGCGTGATCATCTCGCCGAACGACGCGGCCCCGATCGATTTCACTCATCCCTCGCTGTTCGTGCCGAAGCGCGAGGCCATCGCGGCCGTGCCGAACCGGGCCGACAAGCTCTCCGCTGAAGCCGAGGAGGCGATCCAGGCTGCCGCCGAGGCCAAGAAGGCTGCGGCCGCGGCCGCGAAGGAGGCCGCGTCGCTTCCCGCGTCGCTGCGCAAGCTGGAACAGCAGAAGTCCAAGGCCGACGCCGAGCTCGCCTTCGCCGACAAGAAGATCGCGGCTGCCAAGACCGATCAGGCGCGGGCGCAGGCCGAGGAGCTGAAGCAGAAGGTTGCGACCAAGGCCGCCGACGCTGCGTCGGCGCTCGAGGCCGCCAAGGCCGCCGCGCAGCCGAAGCGCGACGCCGTTGCCGCCACCAAGGAGGCGGCAAAGGTCGCGGCAACCAGGAAGGCCGATGCGGTGACGGCTGCGACCGACGCCAAGCTCGCGCTTGAGCCGGTGTCCGTTTACATCAGCCGCGCGACGCAGAAGCTCTACGTGCGGCGGAACACGCACAAGCCGGCGCCGGACGGCGGCGGCGAGGTGTTCGACACCAGCATCGAGGTGCCCGTCACCATCCGCAATCCCGACCAGCCGCTCGGCACGCATATCTTCACCGCGATGGCGAAGGCCGATACCGGCCTGCGCTGGAGCGTGGTCACGATCGAGAACGGCGACGACGCCAAGGACGCGCTCGATCGCATCACCATTCCGCAGGACGTCTGGGATCGCATCGGGCCGACGGCATTGCCGCGTTCGTCGATCGTGATTTCGGACGAGCCGCTGAGCGCCGAGACCAATTACCGCACCGAGTTCGTCGCGGTGCTGAGCAATCATCCGCAGGGCGGCTTCATCACCCGCAAGCCGACCGCGCCGCCGCCGATGGAAATGGCAAGCGATGACAGCTGGGGCAATGGCGGCAACGGCTTCGGCTTCTTCTTCCAGCAGCAGCCGAACCCGCAGCCCGTCAATCCGCGCCGCCGCGGCCAGTATCAGTATTATCAGCCGGCGCAGCCGATGCAGCGGGGCTTCTGGTAGGACGGCGCGCCGCGCTGGGCCGCGTCATCGCCTGAGCTGAAGATATCTGTCGTCGGCGACCGCAGCGGCGCCGACGACGGGCATACCGGCTGTCTACTGTGGACCCGTCGACATGCCCTGCAACTGCCGAAGCGGATTGAGCGGGCCAAGCGGGATCAGCTCGAAGCTCATGAGATGAGCCTGCCCCAGGGGCAGCTTTTCGAGCATGTCATGAGCGGCCGCGATATCCGTGACGTTCAGGATGAACGCGACGCCGACACGATTTTGCAGCGAGTACCACTGGTCGATTTTGCCATCGAGATAGAGCTTCACCGTCTCGCGCACTTCCATCGGCAGGATGGCGCGCGCAGCGGCGACATCGGCGCCGGGGTTTACGGTGCCGATCGCGAGAATTCGGGTGGTCGGTGTCGGTGGCGTGGGTGACTGCGCGCGTCCGGGGACGGCGGAGGTCAGGCACAGGGCGAATGCCAGGAGACCGGCAGCGAGTGTAAGCTTCATTTGAAATCCTCCATGTTCCGAGGTTTACGCTCTTCATTTAGTCATGCTTCGCCGGCAGCGATTGCCGCACGTTGCATCGCCGCCGTGGAACGGCGGCGATGCGGGCCGGTTCGGAAGGTTGGTGGAAGCGTCGCGTGTCGGTCCGACGCGCGGTCACTTGCCCTGGATGAGCATGCCCAGCGGCGCGAGCGGACCGACTTGCATCAGCTCGTAAGTGGCGAAGCCGTCGGTGACGAGCGGCAGTGCTTCCACGGTCGCCTTGGCCTGTTCGAGGGATTCGACGTTCATCAGGAAGACCACGCCTGGCTTGTCCTGGCGAAACCAGAACTGCTCGATCTTCCCGTCGAGATACAGCTTGAGCGTGGCCGGCACTTCCCTCGGCATGATCTGCTGCCGCTGCTCGGGTGTCGGTGCCTTGCCGATGTTACCGATGGCGATGACTTTCATGTGGGCTCCTTTGAATTGCTGCTTGTCAGTGGACGGCATCGGATCAAGGACCTCCTGCAATGTTGGCAGAAGCGCCATTTTTAGATGCGTTCACGCCATCGATTCCTCGAGCGAACATCTGGAATAGCGTTGTTGGTTCAGATGATTGCCCTTATCTATCGATCGCGATGAAGGCCTTTGTTCCGGTTGCCGTTGCATCGCAAGCTAGGCTTGCTTCCGTCCGAACGGTATTGTCGTAAACGACAACTTTGAGAGCGTTTCCGCCATGCGCATTCAATTGCTCGCCCTAGAGGGATTTTGGGACACCGGGCTGACCGTGACGCTCGATGCGTTCACGATCGCCAACAATTTCGCGGCCGCTCAAACGGGCGGAGCGCCCCATTTCGATGTCTCAATTGTCGGCGTGCGGAAGAAGGTCCGATCCGGGCAGGGCTTTGCGATCCCCGTCAAATCGGTAACATCCGATCTGAAGCCGGACTGGGTCATCGTGCCGGCGTTGAATACGAGCCGGCCGGAACAGCTGATTCCGGCGCTCGACCGGCGCGATGTCAGAGAGGCAGTGAAACAGCTCCAGTCCTGGTACGCCGAGGGCGCGCGCATCGCCGCGTCCTGCATCGGTACCTTCGTGCTGGCGGAGGCGGGGCTGCTCGATAGACGAGACGCGACCACCACGTGGTGGCTGTCACCCTTGTTTCGCCAACGCTACCCCAATGTTCGTCTCGATGAGACACGCATGCTGGTGACGTCAGACCGCGTCGTCACGGCGGGCGCTGCGATGGGGCATCTCGATCTTGCGCTGTGGTTCATACGCCAGGCGAGCCCCGAGCTCGCGGCCGTCGTGTCGCGCTATCTGCTCGCCGACCTGCGCTCCCTGCAGGCGCCCTTCATCATTCCCAATCACCTCGCGCAGGCCGATCCGCTCATCCAGCGTTTCGAGCACTGGGCGCGCGAACATCTCAAGCAAGGGTTTTCGCTGCAGGAGGCCGCCAGTGCGCTCGCGACGAGCGCACGCACCTTGCAGCGCCGGTGCGAGTCGGTGCTGGGTAAGTCTCCGCTCTCCTACTTTCAGGATCTGCGAGTCGAGCGCGCGCAGTCGCTGCTGCATGGCAGCGGTCTCGACGTCGATGCGATCGCCGCCGAGGTCGGCTATGAGGACGGCGCGACGCTCCGGACGCTCTTGCGGGAACGGCTCGGACGCGGCGTGCGCGAGCTTCGCGCAAACCTGCGCTGAGGGTCCGCACCTACGGCCGCGCCTCGATCACGATCGCCTGAATCTTGCCTTCGACCGCTCCGGACCCATGGCGCGATCGGAGCGCCTCGGCGACGAGGTCGGTCGCAGCCTGAAGCTTGCTGGCATCCCTGGCCTCGATCTCGCTGCGCAGCGGCGTGCCCTGGCAGAGCGCGATCGCAACATACTCGGCCGACGGCGCGCGGCTCACCGCAGCAAGCGTTTCGATCGAGATGTGGCGGAAGCCCGCTTGTTCCAGGTCGGCTCTGATAATGGCCTTGTCGTGATAGCCATGCGGCGTCCGCACCATGAAACGGGGCGGATCATCGGGAAACATTTTTCCGAGCGCCGCGGTGGCGTCATCGGCGAACACGTTTTCCTCGATGCGGTCCCAGACGTTGAATACGAACGTGCCTTCCGGCCGCAACACCCGCTTTGCCTCGGCGTAGCCTTTGACGCGGTCGGGAAAGAACATGACGCCGAACTGGCAGCAGACCGCGTCGAACGCGGCTTCGTCAAAGGGCAGGGCGGTGGCATCCGCCTGACGCCATGTCATGCGCGGGTCCTCACCCTGGCGCTGCGCCGCGATCTCGAGCATCGGCTCGTTGAGATCGGTTGCGACGTAACGGATGCCGGGAGGCAGCGCCGCGGTCACGGCCCGCGTAACGGCGCCGGTACCTGCCGCGGTTTCCAGTATCGTCGACGGGGAAAGAGCCGCGATACGCTTCGCGATGTCGGCGGCGTAGTGGGCAAAGATCAGCGGGACGAGATACTCGTCGTAGATTTTCGGAATCGAGCCGGCGAAAACCTTGTCAGTGTTGGACATGCTTGCCTCGCTGAAGGTTCGGACACGAGGTTCATGCTACCATGCATCGCAGTCGTACCGCATCTGCGGCCTCTTCCGGTCGCAATCCGGCGGTCGGATTTTAAGGTTTCGCTCCGCCGACTTCGCGGATCGGCCGCGTCCCGTCCCAGGTCATCGCCGCCTGCTGGACCTTCTCGAAGAACGGCCCCTTGGTGCCGCTGATGTCGGAGATTTCGATGATGGTTCCTGGATGGGCCTGCGTGTCGAAATAGGCAAAGCGTCCCTTGTCTCCGCCGATCTGGCCTTCATGGCCTATCCTGTAGCCGAGCCCGAGTGCCTTGTCGTAGAGCGCCTGATAGTCGTGGCTCCAGTAGGACATGTGCTGGAGGCCCTCGTGGCCGGCGTCGAGGAATTCCTTGTACAGCGAGGGCGCATCGTTGCGCTGCTGGATCAGCTCGATCTGGAGATCGCCGGAATTGGCCAGCGCAATGCTCATCTCGACCGCGGAGTCCTGGCCGCGATGGCGGAACCAGTCGGTCTTGACGCGGTCCATGTAGTACCAGGGGCCGACGCCCATCACCTCGATCCAGTGCTTGATCGCGGCGTGGATGTCCCGCACGACGTATCCGTTCTGGCGCACCGCGCCGAAAATGCGGCTCATGCCCGCGCTCCCTTCTGATCGCTTGCGATCGTCACTTGACCTCGATGCCTGCGTCCCTGGCAACCTGCTTCCAGGCTGCGATGTCGCGGGCGTTGATGTCGCGCTGCTCGTCGCCCGGCACGTATTGCGGCGTGATGCCGAGCCCCAAAAGCTTCTCCTTCACCTCGGCATCGCCCAGCGCGTCCTTCAACGCCGCCGACAATTTCTGTGCGATCGGGGGAGCGAGGCCGGCGGGACCATACATCGCCCAGGACAGGCTGCGGTCGAACGGCACGCCCTGTTCCTTGTAGGTTGCGACGTCAGGCAGGCTCGGCGAGCGCTCGCCGCAGGCGGCCAGCGCCTTGATAGAGCCGTCCTTCACCAGTGGCGTTGCGGTTGCCATGTCCAGCGTTGCAAGCGAGATGTGGCCGCCAAGCAGGTCGCCCGCGAGTTTGGCGATGCCGTTGAACGGCACGTGATCCATCTTGATGCCGGTCTGCTGCATCAGGATTTCCGCGCAGAATTGTCCGGTCGAGCCGACGCCCCAGCTTCCGTACTGGATCGGCTCGCCCTTCTTGGAAAGCGCGATCAGGCCCTTGATGTCATTGGCGGGAAAATCCCTGGTCGCCACCAGCATGATCGAGGACGTCCCGATGCGTCCGATCGTCGTAAAATCCTTGATCGAATCGTAGGGCAGTTTTGGATAGATCGCCGGCGCCAGCACATGCGTGGTCATGCCGCCGACGGTGATGGTGTAGCCGTCGTTCGGCGACGCCGCGACCATCTGCGTGCCGAGTGTGCCGGCAGCACCCGTGTGGTTCTCGATATAGACGCTCTGTCCAAGCGTTTTGCCCATCTTGTCGGCGAGCAAGCGGCCGATCACGTCGCCGCCGCCGCCGGCCGCATAGGGCAGAAGCATTTTGATCTTGTGGGTGGGGTAGGTGGCAGGATCCTCGGCGTGTGCCGGCAGTGCCGCCGACAGCAATGCGAGCAATGACAGGGTGACAGTGCGCAGCTTCATGATAGTTCCCCCTAATCCTCGAAACGAAATCTGTAGGCCTCGCCATGCCGGATCACGTGGCCCGCAGTCGGCGCCGGAAAATGGCCGGTGAGCAGATAGCTCGGCGTGTCCGCAAGTTCTTCCAGCAGCGCCATCCGTGTTGCGACCGCGGCGGCCGGATCGACGTCGGCGGCGTTCGACAGCCACGGCGCCGCGCACTGGATGGGATGGTGGATGACGTCGCCGGACATCACCGCGTGATCGTGGCCGCCATTGAGGTGGATCTGCATGTTGCCGGCGGTATGGCCCGGTGCCGGCGCGAAGCGTAAGCCTGCGTCGCGATCGTTGAACACGCGATGATCGGTCTCGACCAGCTCGGCGAGGCCGGCTGCGACGACCGGCAGCACGGAGTCCTCGAAAGAGCCGTGGTTGACCGGGCGTTTCGGCGCGGCATTGTGCGCGGCCTCGAAGTGGCGGTACTCCTCGCGTCCCATCAGATAACGCGCGTTGGGGAAGGTCGGCACCCAGCGGCCGTCCACGAGGCGCGTGTTCCAGCCGACGTGGTCGACATGCAGATGCGTGCACATCACGAAGTCGACCTCTTCAGGGGCAACGCCCAGCGCCTGCATGTTGTCGAGATAAGGTCGGTTGAGGTTGTCCCACATCGGCACGCGCGGCCGCGGCTTGTGGTTGCCGCAGCAGGTGTCGACGATGGCGGTCCAGCGCGGCGTGCGCACCAGATAGGAGTGGTGGCTGAGGATGAAGCGACCGGTCTCCGGCTCGATATAGCGATGATCGAGCCAGCTCCGGTTCTCCGCGATCACCGCGTCGGTGACGTTGGCGAACAGCCAGGTCTTTTCGAAGGCAAGCGAAGGGATCTCGCTGACGAGATCGATCCGCATGCTGCCGATCCTGACCTGCCGCATGGGCTCAGTTCTTCAGGAGGTCGCCGAACGGCACCCAGCGCGTGCCGTCGAAGCGGATGAGCTGGAGGCTCGTCATCGGCGTGTAGTGCTCGGGCGAATTGTTCACCGCGGTGCCGTTGATCAGCATCGGCAGCTTTACGTCCTTGAGCGTCGTGGCCTGCTTCAGCACATTGGCACGGGTGAGGTCGTTTCCGGACGCCTTCAGCACCGTCACCAGCGTCTGCGCGATGGTGTAGCCGTAGACATTGAGCCAGTCGCTCTTGTTGGCGTCCGGCAGGTACTTGTCCATGAACGCCAGCCATTCCTTATAGCCGGCGTCGTCCCTCGAGGCCGGGTCGGTCGCGTCCTTCAAATACTGGCTGGAGATGACGCCGGTGGAATTGTCCTTGCCGGCCGGCTCCAGCACGCCGCTGATCGAGGCCGAGACATTGGAGATGATGGTGACAGGCTTCCACCCGATCTCGCCGATCTTGCGGATCGCCTGCGCCGCGAATTTTGGCGTTGCCGCCACCAGCACGATTTCTGCGCCTGCGGTCTTGAGCTGCAGGATTTGCGTATCGACCGTCGGCGCCGAGGTCTCGTAAGCCGCGCGCGCAACGATCGCCTCGCCGCTGCCGAGCCCTTCCTCCAACGCCTTCAGATAGTCCTTGCCGAGGTCGTCGTTCTGGTAGAGCACGCCGATCTTCGCATTGGCGTGGCTCGCCTTGATGTACTTCGCGTAGGTGATCGCCTCGTCGCGATAGGTCGGCTGCCAGCCAACGGTCCACGGAAAGTTCTTGGGATCGTCCCACTTCGCGGCGCCAGAGCCGAGGAAGAGCTGCGGCACCTTGCGGTCGTTGAGATATTTGTGCACGGCGCTGTTGGTCGGCGTGCCGACGCCGCCGAAGATCAGCAGCACCTCCTCGCTCTCGACCAGCCGCCGCGTCTGCTCCACCGTCTTGGGCGGGCTGTAGGCATCATCGGCGATGATCATCTGGATGCGCCGGCCGTTGACGCCGCCGTCGTCGTTCACCTTGCGGAAATAGGCCTCCGCCGATTTGGCGATCTGCGCGAAGGCGGACACTGGCCCGCTCAGCGGCGCGGTGGTGCCGATCTTGATGGTCTTGTCGTCGGCGCCGGGATCGTATTTCGCGCTTTGGGCCTGAACGGCACTGGCTGCGAGCAGCGGCAACAGGATGCAGGCCGCACGAAGGCGAAGGCGGGCAAAGCGCGCCATGAGGTCGTCTCCCCAAAATTGCTCTCCGCCTCTCATTGGAGCGGAGTTGAAACGCGAGAACAGCGCCCGAAGCGGACTTGCGGGCCGCGACCGCTGCCGCCAGACTGGCGAAACGAACGATCGTTCGTACGGTTGACTAGCGAACGTTCGTTCGTTAGTCAAGCCACATGGCTGTCCACACCTCCAGCGCGGCGGAAGCGGCTGCGCCCACGACCCGCGAGCGCATCCTCAGCGAAGCGCTCAATCTGTTCGCGCAGAGCGGCTATGGCGGCGCCTCGATGCGCGAGCTTGCGCGCCGCGTCGGCATCCGCGAGAGCAGCCTCTACAACCATTTCTCCGGCAAGGCCGCGATCCTAGAAGCGATCGTGGCCGAGCACGGCCCCGCCAGTTCGGCGAGCCGGTTGGAAGAGCCGCGCTACAAGCAGCTGGCGCGCCAGCCGGCCGCGTTCTGCCGTCAGTTCGCGCTTGATCTCGTCGAGCAATGGTCCGACCCGCGCGAGCACCAATTCCAGAAAGTAATCACCGCCGAACGTAACCGCGTGCCCGGCATCCGCGCCAAATTCGCCGACCATTTTTATGCGCGCGAGCAGAGCATGATGACGGATTACTTTCGCGGTTTTGCGCTCGCCGGCCTGGTCTCGACACCCGATCCGCGCGAGGCCGCGCGGCTGTTCGCGGCCGGCCTGATCTACATCCGCCTCGAGCATTACGTGATGGGCGCGGCACCTTCGCCGCGGCCGAAGGTGATCGAGGCGATCGACCGCTATCTCGCCTTTTTCCTGTCGCTGATCGCGGCAGGCAATGGCGAAGACAACAAGAAACGAAAACCCAAGGGAGAAACGCGTGGCAAGGCTGCCCCTGATTGATCCGGAGACGACGAGCGGCGATATCCGCGCCTCGTTCGACCGCATGCCGGTCAAGCTCAACATCTTCCGCATGATGGCCCATGCCGAGGCCAACATGATCCCGGCGATGCGGCTCGGCAATTCGATCCTGCACAAGCAGAAGCTCTCAGCCGTCAACCGCGAGCTTTTGATCTTGCAGGCCGCCCAGCTCGAGGGCGGCGCCTATGAATGGCGCCAGCACGTGCCGATCGCGATCGGGGTCAGCTGCACGCAAGGACAGATCGATGCGGTGGAGCGGGCTGACTACGATGCCGCCAGCTTCAGCGATGCTGAGCGCGCGTTGCTGAAGTTCGGCCGCGAGGTGGTCGAGAATGTTCGCGTGCCCGAGGCGACCTTCGCTGCCGCGCGAAAACACTTCAGCGATCAGGAGATCGTCGAAGCCATCGTCGCGCTCGGCTTCTATATGATGATGGCGCGCCTGACCGAGGCAACCGAAACCGATCTCGATCCCGCGGCCGGCATGAAGGTCTATGACGGCGGCAAGAAGTAGGGCGGCTGAGATGGCGGAAATCGATAGCAAACCGGAGCGTTACGTCCGTCCACCAAGCGCGGAGTCATTGGGCGAAGCGCCGGGCAGGGGACGCCTGAAGGGACGTCGTATCCTGATCGTCGGCGGCGGCCAGCGCGTGTTCGACGCTGCCACCGATCCGATCGGCAACGGCCGCGCCATGAGCATTTTGTGCGCACGCGAGGGCGCGAAGGTCGCGGTGGCAGATCTCAACCGGACGTCCGCACAGCAGACCGTCAAGCACATCACCGACGAAGGCGGCGAGGGTTTTGCCATCACTGCCGACGTCACGTCGGAGCCTGACGTCCAGCGCATGATCGAGGAGGCGCATCGCGCGATGGGCGGCCTTGACGGCATGGTGCTGAACATCGGCACCTTCGGCAAGACCGGCCTCGATGCCGTCAGCCCCGAGGAATGGAACAGGATCTACGACGTCAACGTCCGCGGTCCCATGCTGTGCTGCCGCGCCGCGATGCCGAAATTGGACAATGGCGGCGCCATCGTCTTCATCTCCTCGATCGCCGCGCTGAAAGCGGGATCGCAGATGGCGGTGTATGACTCGTCGAAAGCCGCGCTCGGCGGCCTGATGCGCAACATCGCCCATCTCGGATCACGCCGCGGCATCCGCGCCAATCTCGTCTATCCCGGCCTCGTCGACACCCCCAACGGCCGCGAAGCCGGCGCCGGCCGCCCCAGCCGCGGCAAGGGCCACGTCCCCTTCGGCCGGCAGGCCACCGCCTGGGAGATCGCCTATGCCGTGCTGTTCTTTCTGTCGGATGAGAGCGTCTACGTCACCGCACAGTCGCTCGCGGTGGATAGCGGCCTGAGCGGAATGTAAGACGCCAGCACAATCCGGCGGCGCGGAATTCGATGCCCCGGCGAGCAGAGTCTCTCTTCATTGCGGCGAGGACGTCGTCGGAGTTTGCGATTCGCTCATCTGCTCAAGTGCTTCCAATACGGCTTCGCAGGCCTTCTCGGCTTCGGCGAAGGTACTGAAGGGGGAGCCGCCAAGCTTGATCGCGGACTTGTTTTCTTCGACCGGTCGCCATGAGGCAACCAGGCCGGGCTTTCCGTGAAGGCCAGGACCGGTGCGGCTTTCGTTACTGATCACGAACGAAAATCCGCCGCTGCACGCCATCCAGATTTCAAGTTCATGCACCGGAGTCTCGACGCGCGTAAAGTGCAGGGTCATGTCTCTCTCCAGAGTTTGCTCCGCAGAATGGGCCACGGGCACAAGCCGTCAGTTGTGCGAATCCCGGATAGCCGCAAGGTCCGAGGTCTCTGATCCCTCGGCTTTCCATGCCGTCAAATCGCCCGGGAGCAGAATGGGATCGCTCTCAACCCGCCTGTTGCGGCTGACCCCTAAGCCAATGAGCCCGCCCAATACCAACGCGGAGCCTGCAATGATCAACCAGTACGGCAAGTCCAACACGGGCATTGCAATTCTCCCACTGAGAGGAGCGCGTTACGCAATTGCCTGGCCGAAGCGCGAGCGGATTACCTTTGGATAAGTGTCTGTATTATGCGGCGCTTCAAGCTTCGTGCAAGGTACCCAAAAGGGGTAGATTTCTGACCTAAATTGCCGCCGGCGGGGGCAAGGGGAAGCGATCCGTCCCCCCAAATCTCGTCAAATCCGTCACCGAGAAGATCGGCAAGTTCGACAGCAAGGCTTTTGGTGCGGCCATGAAGGCTGACGGCCAACAATGCTCCCGACAAAGAGTGGAGGGCGCGCAGCCTGATGAAGCGAAGCGTCATCCGGGAGCACAGCCTCATCGCGCGAGTTGCCCCGGCACTGCGTTGCGCTTCATCCGGGGTACGAACTCAGGCGCAAGCTCCGCACAATCGCGCGACGGGATGAAACTGCCGGGCAATTTTTGCAGCGTCGTGCGAATTCCACGCGCTACGGCAAGGAAAGCCGGTAGGAATCAACGGCGCTGTCGCTGGCACATATCTTGCTGAACATTCTCCGCGCTTTGGAATGCACACAGGAATGCGCGTCGTGACCAACGTCAGCTACACCGTCCCGCCGAACTGGACCGCAGGCTCCGACAAGACAGGCGCGAGCAAGAACAGGAATCCGAACGATCCGAACATGCTGACGACGGGCGCCTATGGCAACGCGTTCGAACTGTTGCTCGACAATCGAACCAACAGTGACGGCACCACCACGGAGACGCTGACCTACAAGAGCTACAGCGGCAAGACCAACGGCAGCTTCTCGGCGACGGCCGAGACGGGGACGGGAGCCGATCTCGGCAGTGCCTACCAGGCCTTGCTCGCCACGCTTCAGGCCAATGGCGAGATGGACGACAAGACCGCCGCGCAGCTCAACGACGCCATGGGCAAGCTCGATACCCAATCCGAGAGCGGTGCCAAGGATGCCGAAATGTCCGGCGGCGGCCTGCTGGTGCAGTCCGGCGGCCCGGTCTATTTCAACGGCATCTCGGCCTATCAGAACCAGTTCGTGGATTCGCTCGTCAACGAGCTGAGCACCAGGCTGAACCTCGACGCCAAAGCGTGACGGCAGTTCATCGCCGGTGAAACCGGTTGGCAAAGCCGGCCCAACCCGCGCATGATGCGCGGACGATCTCGGCCACATGCCTTCCCGGATAAATTCAAGACATGAAAACCACGCTGCTGAAGTCCGAAGACTACACCCGCTCGCCCTGGAAGAACGGTGGCGGCATCTTCACCGATATCGCGGATGCCCATCGCGCCGACGCGCCGGCGAAGGATTGGGACAGCCTGCTCTGGCGCTTTGCCTCGACGCCGATCGTGGCGCCCGGGCCCTTCTCCTACATGCCCGGCATCGACCGCCTGCAAATGGTCGTCGGTGGGCGCGGGCTGGTGCTGAAGTCGCCCAGCCAGGACTTCGACGAGCGCGAACCTTTTACGGCGGTGCGCTTCACCGGCGAGATGGAGGTCGTGACCGCGCTCGAGGCGGGTCCCGTCGAGGTCGTCAACCTGATGGCCCGGCGCGGCGCGGCGGAGATCGAGCTGCTGGCACTCAGGGAACCCGGCGAGCGGCCCTTGTCCGCCGGCACGCACCTGGTTTACGCGGTTTCCGGCGATTGCAGCATTCGTCTCAATGGCGAGGATATTGTCATCCCCGACGGCAGCACGCTGAAGGTCGAGCAGACCCAGGCGTCCAGATTGGGACTCGTCTCAGGGCTGGCGGTACTGGGCTCGATTCAGCTCGTCGGCTAGATGGCAATCGCCCGGCGGATGCGCACAATCCATGCACATGGCTAGGTTGACGCCGCGGCGCCGGAACACGATATCTGCCGTGATCATGCGGACCGCCGCGCAAGCCACGATATGAACGGGCAGGATATGACCGCGCCAGACCAAAATCGCCCCACCACGCTATCCGACGGCGTCGTCGACTGGCTGACCAACGGCACGAGCGGCGAGCGCTTCGTCGACAACATCTTTGCCGAGATGTGCATCCGCCTCCAGCAGGCGGGCATTCCGCTCAAGCGGTCGACGATGCACGTCCGGATCCAGCATCCGCAATGGCTCGGCGCCGCCTTCATGTGGTTGGATGGCATGCGCGAGGCGAAGATCTCGCGGGTCGACTTCGATGTGCTCGAGCGATCCGAGTTCATCGGCAGCCCTGTCAGCGAAATGCTGGACGGTGCGAGCGAACTCCGCGAGAACCTCGAAGGCGATCCGTCGCTCGGCCGCAGGCACGCGGTCTATGACGAGATGCGCGCGAAAGGTCTGACCGACTACGTCGCCTGGCCGCTCCACCACACACTCGGCAAGCGCCATCTCGTCACCTTCGCGACCGATCGCCCCGGCGGCTTCGACGACGCGCATCTGGTTGCGCTCAAGAACGTGCTGCCGGTGCTGGCGCTGGTCAGCGAGATCCGCGTCAAGAACCGCCTGGCGCGAACGCTGCTCGAGACCTATGTCGGCTCCCATGCCGGCGAGCTCATCCTGGCCGGGGCCACGCGGCGCGGCACCGGCACGACGGTGCGTGCCGCGATCATGATCTGCGACCTCCGTGACTTCACGAAGATCTCGGACAACTGGCCGCGCGACGACGTCATCGATCTCCTCAACGACTATTTCGACGCGATGTCGGAGCCGATCGCGCGGCACGGCGGCGAAATCCTGAAATTCATCGGCGACGGCCTGCTCGCCATTTTCCCGCTCAGCGGGCCCGGCGCCTGCGCAAACCTGTTGCGCGCCGTGACTGAAGCCCGGCAGGCTATGGCCGCGCTGAACGAACGGAACAACGGGACCGGCCGCGCGCCGCTGAATTACGGCATCGGCGTCCACGTCGGCGACGTCATGTACGGCAATATCGGATCGTCCAGCCGGCTCGACTTCACCGTCATCGGTCCCGCCGTCAACATGGCCTCCCGTCTCGAAGCCCTGACCAAGCAGCTGGGACGACCGGTGCTGCTCTCGCGCGCCTTCGCCGAGCTGGTCGAGCGGGAGTTCGAGCTCGAGCATGTCGGCAAATACGAGGTGCGCGGCTTCAGCGATCCGATCGAGCTGTTTGCGTTTCACGGCTGAGGCGTGATGCTCGCCGCAGCCGTCCGGTTGAAATCTCGCTGACGCAAGATTGCCGATGACCCGCGCGCCGCCGATTGCGCGGCATGGCGGAGAAATCCAGCTCCTCATCGGCAACGCCAGCTTGCCATCGTCCTGCACACCCCGGCATCTCCGAACGACGGTCGCCATCTCCGCTCGTCATGGCCTCGACGCGCTGTGATTGACGGTGCATGCGTGCGTCGCCGTGACGTCGACCCAGTTCCGGAATCGGGCGATCGCGCAAACGCGCAGTTGTCGGGGGTACGTCCCCTGCGCGCGACGGAAGTCGTGCTTATGGGCAATATCGGACGCGTTGTTGAAAGATATGTTCGCGCAGGACGCCTAGGTTGGCTTCACTGGCGGCGTTGCGATTGGTGCCGCAAGATTTGGTCGAGGACAGTCGGTGCGGCTGCCTCGATGCAACAGAAAAGGTGATCGACACATCGGACGCGACCACAAGAGGAGACGACAATGCCAAACTGTTCCCAAGTTTCTGGAAGTCGAACCGCTCGCTGTGCCGCGTGCGACGGCAAGTTTGGCCTGGTCCGCTACTACTCTTGGCGAAAGCCCCTTTGCTCGAAAAAGTGCGTCGAACGTTTGGCGACGCGCCGGCAGGGTGAGCGCGACTGGTTCGGTCGATTTCCGTCGGTTGTCGACATGTTTTCAGAAAACCGCGCGAGGCGCCTATGACCATGCAGATGTCACGACGAGGAAAGGAATATCTCGAGACGGCGCAGAGCCTGCTGCGCGCGGCCCGGACCATGACGGACATCGTGGTCGCGACCCGTCTCGAGATGCTGGCCAATGACTATCAGCGGCGCGCCGAAAAGGCACCAAGCGTCGATGCGGCGAGGTCATCGGCGCGTTCGGCCGGCACGCGATACGAATCGTACCCGTGATTGCGGGTTGCGCGGTGAGCCGGTCGCCCAATCAGGGCCGTCTGGTCAGTTTCCTCTCTTGCCACCCCGTGGAGCCGATATGGGCGAAGTTGTTCGACTGGTCACAAGAGCTGAGCGCGAGCGTGCGCGGCTGATCCGCGAAGCGCGCGCTAACTATGACGCCGTGTTTCCGCGGGCAGATCCCGACGGCGAGCGGCCCGTCGAGCCGCGGTCGACCCCTCGGGCGGCGACGCAGAGCCCGAGTACGTCGAAGGAGCTCTCGTGACATGATCAAGATCATTGCCGTGCTCTGCAGCCTCTCGTCGCCGACAGATTGCCACGAGCAGATCGTCACGACCTCGGATTTCGCTGACGTGACGATGCAGTCCTGTCTGATGGGAGCGCCGCAGCTCGCCGAATGGATGGCGCAGCATCCAGCCGAACGTCTCGCGGCGTGGCGCTGCTCGATCGGCAAGCAGGAGGCTCGCAGGGGAGCATAGGGTGCGAGGAGCCCTGTTGCCAATGCAGGCATGTGCGAATACGTTGGTCCGAGGTCCGCCCACGTTCCTTCGACTGGCCGCGCGTTCATGCCAAAATTCCTTCGCATCGGAGTCCATCAGTCGAACGTATCGGGATACACGTCGAAGGCGTGGTGTGTCAGGCGCGTCGGCTCGGCGGTTTTCCTGAAGTGGGGCGGCGTCGAGGTCCAAGGCACCGGCGCCGGGCGCAAGGTCTACTGGACGCGCTCGCCGCAGGAGAAGACAGTTCGGTGCGGCACGGCGCAGCGTGCCCAGGATTACGCAAAGGCCGCGATCGCGCGGCGCCGTAGCCATCGCTATGAGCCGCTGGTCGGAGCTATCGCGCTCCGGCGCCGCCCCGCCGAGCGCGGCACCGATCTCAAGCGGGCGCTCGCCACCATCCTGATCGTCGATATCGTCGGCTCCACCGCCAAGGCGGCGAAGCTCGGCGATGCGCGCTGGACCAAGGTGATGGGCCATTATTACGCAGCCGTCCGCAAGGAGCTGAAGAGCTCGCGCGGAAAGGAAGTCGTGACGACGGGCGACGGCGTGCTGGCGACGTTCAAGGCGCCGGCGGCCGGGATCAGTTGCGCGACCGCGATCCAGAAGGCGGTGCGCACGCTGGGGCTAGAGATCAGGGTCGGCCTGCATGCGGGCGAGTATACGATCAGCGGCGACGAAATGGTCGGTCTCGCCTTCCACATCGGCACCCGCGTCGCCGCGAAAGCGCGGGCCGGCGAAGTCTTGGTCTCGAGCGCGGTCAAGGATTTGCTGAAGGCACAATCAACCATCAGCTTCAGGGATCACGGCATGCACCAGCTCAAGGGTGTGCCGGAGCGGTGGAGGCTGTATCGGGTGGAGGCGTGAGGCGTCCGGCAAGGGTGGACACCGGACCGCCGTCGCGCCGCGCCGGCACGGCTTCAATGATGCGGCAGAATTTCGCCGAGGAATTTTTTGGTGCGCTCGTGCTGCGGGGCCCTGAAGAAGAGTTCCGGCTCCGCCTCCTCGACGATCCGTCCCTCCGCCATGAAGATCACGCGGTCGGCGACCTGCCGGGCGAAGCCCATTTCATGGGTGACGCAGATCATGGTCATGCCGTCGGTCGCAAGCCCGATCATGGTGTCGAGCACCTCCTTGACCATTTCCGGGTCGAGCGCCGAGGTCGGCTCGTCGAACAGCATCACCTTGGGCTCCATGCACAGCGCCCGCGCGATCGCCGCGCGCTGCTGCTGACCGCCGGACAATTGCGCCGGGTATTTGTCCGCCTGGTTGAGGATTTTGACACGGTCGAGCAGCCGCCGCGCGGTCTCTTCGGCCGCCGGGCGCGGAATGCCGCGAGAGCGGATCGGCGCCAGCGTGCAGTTCTCCAGCACCGTCATGTGCGGGAACAGGTTGAATTGCTGGAACACCATGCCGACCTCGCGGCGCACCGCGTCGATGGCCTTGCCTTGGCTGCCGAGATGGACGCCGTCGACGACGATCTCGCCCTTCTGGTAGTTCTCCAGCGCATTGATGCAGCGGATCAGGGTGGATTTGCCCGATCCGGACGGCCCGCACAGGACGATCTTCTCGCTCGCACGGACCGCCAGGTTGATGTCGGTGAGCACCTGGTAGGTGCCGTACCATTTGTTGACACCGCGCATCGCGATCATCGTGTCCGCCGTGGCTGCGACCGACATGGCTGTGACCGACATGGCACTCTCCCTCAGCTGACGGTGAAGGGGATGCCGGGAATGCTGTCGGGGAAAGCCGGCAGCGGGTTGTTCATCCACTTCGGATAGATCCTGGCCCATTCGCCGCTGGCGATGATCTTGTCGATGAAGCCGTTGACGAAGGCGTTGATCTCCTTCTCGCCGAGCCGCGTGCAGGCGCCGTTATAGAGTTTGGTGAATTCGAGCTTGTTCTCGTAAGTGCCGGGTTTGGATTCGTTGAGGCGCGGAACGTAGAAGATGTTGCCGCCCACCGCCTGCACCTGCCCGGACAGCAGCGCCTGCATGGTCGGCGCATCGCCGTCGAAGCGGCGGATGGTGGTGCCGGGAGGCGCCGCCTTGGTCACGTCGGTGTCCTGCACACTGCCGCGCGCGACACCGATGACATATTTGCCCATGTCGGCCGGCGATTTGATCTCCATCTCCTTCGGCGCGATGAAGGTGATGATGTTGGCACCATAGGGCTTTGAGAATTGCACCGCCTTGGCGCGCTCCGGCAGCATCGCCATGGTCGCGAACAGGATGTCGACGCGTCCCGACGTCAGTGCCGGGATGCGATTGGCGACGGCCAGCGGCGTGAATTCGGCGGCTACGCCGAGCTCTTTTGCAAACAGCTCGGAGAGATCGGCATCGAGGCCCTCCTGCTTGCCCGTGGAATTGACGAACCCCCAGGGCGGATTGTCGCCCTGGATCCCGATCGACACCTTGCCGCGCGCCTTGATCTCCGAAGGCGTCACCGCGTAGGCGGCGCGCGACAGCACGAACGGCGAGGCGATCGCGCCGGCGCCGAGCGCCAGCATGTGGCGGCGATTGAACCGGATTGTCTTTTTGGTCATCATTCCCTCCTCTGTGTTGAATTCATCATCGTGCGGCGGTGACGAGCCGCCGCTCCAGCCAGGCGCCATAGAGCGAAAGCGGCCAGCACAGCGCGAAATAGAGCGCGCAGACCAGGCCGAGCACGAGCAGCGGCTTGAAGTTCTGGTTGGACACGATGGTCCCGGCGCGCATCAGCTCGGTGAAGCCGATGATGGCGGCAAGCGAGGTGCCTTTGATCAGCTGCACCAGGAACCCGATCGTCGCGGGCAGCGAGATGCGGATCGCCTGCGGCAGCACGACATCCTTCATCCGGTCGAGATAGCCGAGGCTGAGCGCCTTGGCGGCCTCGACCTGGCCGCGCGGCACGGCTTCGATCGAGCCGCGCCAGATTTCGCCGAGGAAGGCGCCGGCATGCAGGGTGAAGCCGATCGAGACGGAGACCCAGGGATCGAGCTTCAGCCCGGCGAGCGCGAGGCCGTAATAGACGACGAACAGCTGCATCAGCAGCGGCGTGCCCTGGAACAGCGCGATGTAGGCGGCCGCGCCGCGTTCGAGCCAGCGCCGGCCCGAGGTGCGCGCCAGCGCGACGCCGAGGCCGGCGACCGAGCCGAGCGCGAAGCCGATCGCGGACAGCGCCAGCGTCCATTTCAGGCCGCCGAGCAGGAACAGGAACTGGTTCTTGTCCATGCGCCGTCCTCACTTCACGGGATAGAGCAGGAAGCGCGCGTTGATCCGCGCGAACATCTGCATCAGCATCCACGACATCGCGAGATAGAGCAGCGTGACGACGCCATAGACCTCGAAGCTGCGGAACGTATTGGTCTCGATCGCCTGTCCGACCGAGGTCAGCTCATAGGCCGAGATCGCCGATGCGATGCTCGTCGTCAGCGTCAGCATGATGAACTGGCTGGTCAGCGACGGGAAAATCGCGCGCAGCGCCGGCTTCAGCACGATCAGGCGGAAGATCAGGGTCCGGCTCAGGCCGAGCGCCAGTCCGGCCTCGACCTGCCCCTTGTTGATCGACTGCACGCCGCCGCGGATAATCTCGATCGCATAGGCGCCGCCGTTGACGCCGAGCGCGATGATCGCGGTCAGCGTGGGATCGAGGCGGATGCCCACCATCGGCAACGCGAAGAAGACGAAGTAGATCTGGCCGAGAAATGGCGTGTTGCGGATCGTCTCGACGAACGCGATGACGAGCCAGCGCAGCGGCGCGAGCCGGGAATCGCGCAGCAGCACGCCGCCGATCCCGATGATCAGCGCCAGCACCATGCCCGACAGCGCCAGGCCGAGCGTGCCGGCACAGCCCCAGAGCAGCTCCGGCAGGCCCTCGATCACGGGTCCGAAATCGAACTTGTAGTTCACCTCGCTCCTCCCTCCGGGCCGCTCTCTTGGCGTGGCCGGGCCGCCCCCTTGGCGTGGCTTGGCCCGTTCGCGTCTGTCCGACGGCGGTGAAAGCCGTGCTCTAGGTCGTTGCCTGCTCACCTTGCCCGAGCGCCGCGTAGCGCTCGCGCAGGTCGATGCGCCGTCGCGCCGTCGCGGCCTCTGCGATCGCGAGCGTCACCAGCAGGCTTCGCGCGCCGTCCTCGACCGGTTGCAGCGACGGCGTCACACCCCGGACCACGTCGCGGAAATGATCGAGCTGGGCGACGTAAGGATCGATCGACGCCGCATGATTGGCCTGCGCCTGGATCGGCCTGTTCCAGTCCTGCGCGCCGCCTTCCTGCGTCCATTGATCGAGACTTGGAAATTCGATCGCGCCGCGGCGGCCCATCAGGCGGTAGCTGCTCTGGCCGCTGAACGGAAACTCCGGCGCCTCGCCGAGACCCTGTTCCATCGTCCAGGGCGTCACCGCGCAGTCGCTGAGGAAGAACGTGCCGAGCGCGCCGTTCTCGAACTCGAGCAGCGCGGCGGCGGTATCCTCGACCGCGAAGCCGCGCTGCCGGTTCGCGGCGATGGCCTCCACGGCGACGATCTCGCCGACCGCAAAGCGCAGGAAGTCGATCTCGTGGATCAGATTGATCAGGATCGGCCCGCCACCGGCCTGCGACCGCCAGGGCGCCGCCTTGAAATAGTCGGCCGGCTTGTGCGTGGCCCAGATCGCCGAAACGCCGACGACATCGCCGATGCGGCCCTCGCCAAGCAGCGCCTTGAGCGCCTTCACCTGCCTATGATGGCGGCGGTGATGCCCGACCAGCGACCGGATGCCCGCCTTGCGGACCTCCGCGATCAGGCCGGCGGCGGTCTCGAGCGTATCGGTGACCGGCTTTTCGATCAGGATATGGATGCCGGCCCGCGCGCATGCGATGCCGTTCTCGGCGTGGAGCTGATTGGGCGATGCGATGATCACGGCCTCGGGCCGCGCCTCGTCGAGCAGCCTCCGGTAATCCGCGAAGACGCGTGCGCCGGGCTGCTCGGCCGCGACCTGCTCGGCGTTGACGTCGGCGATGCCGGCGAGCTCGTAGTCGCCGTGCTCGGCCAGCTTGCGCAGATGCTTGCGCCCGATCAATCCTGCGCCGATCACGCCAATCCTGATTTTTGTCATCTCGTGCATTCCGTTGGGTTTAGGCCCAGCCGTGGCAGTCGCGGCGTCTGGCGCCGCGGGCCTGGCCTTCGAGCAAGTTCCTGGTCGCGTTGAACGCCGTGGCGATCCGCTCTCTCGCGTCGAGCGCCGGCAACGGCATCTCGACGCTGAGGGCGGTGTCAGCGGGCAGGGCCTCCAGCAGTGCGCCGAGGGGCAGAGCGCCGTCGCCGGGCGGCAGCCGTCCCGCGCGCGCCTCGGCAATGATGGCCGCGTCCGTTGCTGGCGCTTCGGCGACGGCATCACAGAGTTGCGCGGCGCGAAGCCAATGATCGGGAAGCGGGATCAGGTCGCCGGCCCGGCCGCCGGAGCGCGCCAGGTGCAACGCGTCGACCAGGATGGAGCCGTTGGTCTGGCCTGCGTCGCGGATGACCGCCGCGGCCTGCGCCAAATTGCCGATCGCGCGCCAGCGCATGAATTCGAGGTCGACGCGCAGTCCGAACGACGCGGCGAGTTGGCAGAGCTCGGCGAAACGCGCGGTGAGCCGGGACCGATCCGGATCGTCGCCCGAAGCGATGATCGCGGTGGCGCCGAGATCGGCGCCGGCTTCGAGACAGCCTGCGAGCGAGGAGATGTCGATGGCGGGCTTGAGCTGGACCAGCTCGATGTCGCGGACCCGCACGCCCTCGCCGTCAAGCACGCGCTTCAGCGCTCGGTGGGCCTCGGTGCCGACCTGCGTCGGATAGGCCGGCCCGTCGCTGGTTGCCGGGATGAAGCGTAGCGCGACGGCTGCAAACCCGGCTCGCGCCGCCTCGGCAACCAGCGCCGTGGGCGCAAGCTCCAACGCTGTGAGATGGGCGAGGCCGAGCGCGATCATGGCCTGCTCGCCTGCACAGGCAATCCCGGCAGTCGCAGTGGTCGGGAGCTGGCGCGGCGGTGGCCGATCAGGCGCATGTGTCTCCTCCCTCTTAATTAATCTATAGGTTAATTACTAATTACCCAATGGGATAATTGATGTCAAGGGCCCGCGATTGCGCTATGGAGGGAGGGCGATGCCGCGACCGGCCGCCGTGAAGGACCGAAGGGCCAGATGCCAGGTGTGACGAAGCAGCCCCTGCGGGCGGCGAAGCCGGTGCCGATCAAGCGGCGCGACCGCGAGCGGACGCGGCAGGAGATCCTCGACATCGCCTTCGAGGAGTTCGCCGAGAACGGCTTGTCCGGCGGCAACACCGACGCCATCGCCGCCCGCGCCAACATCACCAAGCGGCTGATCTTTTACTACTTCAACTCCAAGGAAGAGCTGTTCACCGCGGTGCTGGAGATGGCCTATGCGGAGATGCGCGCCGCCGAGGAGGATCTTCATCTCGAGGCGCTGGAGCCGGAGGCCGCGATCCGCCGGCTTGCCGAATTCACCTTCGATTTCCACCAGGCCCATCCGCAATTCGTCCGCCTCGTCAGCATCGAGAACATCCATCGCGGACGGCACATGGCCATCAGCCGCAGGCTCAAGGAGATGACGCAGCCGAGCATCAGCCAGATTGCCAAGGTGCTGGAGCGCGGCGCGGCCTGCGGCGCGATCCGGCCCGGCATCGATCCGGTCGAACTGCATATGACGCTGAATGCGCTGAGCTTCTTCGCGGTCGCCAACCGTCACACGTTCGAGGCGCAATTCGCCTTCGACATGTCCTCGTCAAAGGCGAGGGCGCAGCGCCGCGCCGAGATCGCCGATCTGCTGTGGCGTTGTGTGCGGGGGGATTGAACGGCGGCGGTGTGAAGACCTCGCGCGGCCGGAGCGGGCAGGGCCGCCCGGCGCGCCTTCAAAGCTCCCGTCCAATCAAGCCGTCCGCCGAAAATCGCCCGCCGCCCCGAAACGACATGTGCAGGGCAACGAGGCCCATCAGGAACGGGTACTCCATGCCGCGATCGATCCAGGCCCATTTGGGATAATGGATCAGGCAGATCATCGCCATCTGCACGGCGACCATCGGCGCGACGAGGCGGGTGAACAGCCCTGCGGCGAGCATGATGGCCCCGATGGTTTCCAGCAGCATCACGAAATAGCCGAACGCCACCGGGGCCGGAAAATGCAATGAATTGGTGATGAAATTGATGGAGCTCGCGAACGGATTGGCCATGGCGCCGTGGGACTCGCCGAGCAATTTCGGCAAGCCGTGCGTGAACAGGATCAATCCGAAGGCAACGCGCAGAAACGCATAGGAAACGGGATTGGCGATCTCGTAGAAATTTCGCAAGCCAGGCAACAGCAGGGACGCGGGGCTGTGCCGTGGGGCCCCGCCCGTGATCGCATCGCTCATGGTCATGATCTCCAGACGATGCGGCTTCAGATGATGCCGCCATTGGCGCGCAGGATCTGGCCGTTGATCCAGCCGCCGTCGGGCCCGACCAGGAACGAGATCGCGCGCGCGATGTCGTCGGGTTCGCCGAGTCGATGGAGCGGCGTCCGGTCGATGATCGGCGAGATGTCGTGCTGGTTGGCGTTGTGGAACAGCTCGGTGTTGACTGGGCCCGGCGCGATCGCGTTGACCGTGATCCGCCTCACGCCCAGCTCCTTCGAGAGGATGTGGGTGATCGCCTCGATGCCGGCCTTGGTCGCGGCGTAAGCCGCATAGGTCGGCTGATAAAGCCCGACCACGCTGGTCGAGAAATTGACGATCCGGCCGCCCTCGCGCAGCCGCTTCGCCGCTTCACGCAGCGCATAGAAGGTGCCGGTGAGGTTGATCGCGATGGTCTGGTCCCACACCTCGTCGGTGGTCTGGGCCAATGGGGCGACCTTCATGATCCCGGCATTGTTGACGAGCACGTCGATGCCGCCGAACGCCGTCTCGGCCGCGTCGAACAGCGCGCGGACGTCGGCCAACTTGCTGATGTCGGCCTTGACCGCAATCGCCGCTCCGCCGGCGGCCTTGATCTTCGCCACCAGCGCCTCGGCCGGCGCAGCGCCGCTCGCATAGTTGACGACGACGGCGAGGCCGTCCCGCGCCAGCCGCTCGGCGACCGCCGCGCCAATGCCCTTCGAGCTGCCGGTGACGATGGCTGTGCGTGGGTGCTGGGTGGTCATGGTGGGGTCTCCCTGTTTGATGGGGAGATAATAGGCGGGGAGGTTGGCTGGATAATCCCGCTGGAATTGGCTTCACTGTTCGGGTGGGACGAACAGTGAATGGTGCGGTATCCGCCGCTGTCAGCGTCACGCATCCTGTGGCGCGACTGCACTGGCGGTCCGTCGCCGTGCCGGCAGGGAAAGCCCCGCAATCGCGCCGGCCAACGACAGCATTGCGGCGAGGCGCATCGCCGCAGCAAATCCGCTCTCGAAATGCGCGGCCGAGTCGGCCCCGCCGTTGGCCGAGAAGCTCGCCACCAGCGCAGCGATGCCGAACATGCCGCCCAGGAAGCGGCCCATGTTGAAGACGCCGGACGCCTTGCCCATTTCGGCCACCGCGACTGAACTCAGGATCGCGTTCTGCGCCGCTGGCATCGCCATCGAGACGCCGACGCCGGCCAGCACCAGCGGCGCGACCAGAGCGGAGTAGGCAATCGCGGGGCTCACGATCGCCGCGATCCAGCCAAGGCCGATCGCCTGCATCAGCAATCCCGTCACCACCAGCGGCCGCTCGCCGAACCTGTTGACGACCGCGCCGGCGATCGGGGCGGTGACGAACAGCGTCGCGGTCCAGGGCAGCAGGCGAAGTCCGGCGCCGAAGGCGTCGAAGCCCAGCGCGGTCTGCAGGAACTGCGGCAGCAGGAACAAGACGCCATACATCGCGGCGTAGAACAGGACGCTTGCGGACATGCCGGAGGCGAGGGCGCGTGATGCAAACAGCCGCATCGGCACCATCGGCGCGGCCGCGCGCAATTCCCAGAGCACGAAGCCGGCTGTGAACACCAGGCCTGACATCAGCGTGCCCATGACCTCAGCGCTCGCCCATCCCACTGCGTTGCCGCGTAACAGGCTCCAGACCAGCGCGAGCGCCGCGAGGGCGACGAGCGACAGTCCGGGGATGTCCAATGCGGCAGCCGGTCCGAAGCTTTCGCGCAAGCGTGCCAGCACCAGGGTGATCACGATCAGGCCGATCGGCAGGTTGATCCAGAACACCCAGCGCCAGCCGAAATGTTCGGTGATGAAGCCGCCGATGGCCGGGCCGATGATCAGCGCGCAGCCGGTGATGCTGGCGAAAATGCCGAGCGCGCGGGCGCGTTCCTCGCGGCCGAACGTGCCGCTCAGGATCGCCATCGCCAGCGGCATCACCAATGCGGCGCCGGCGCCCTGTAGCGCGCGGGCGGCGATCAGCGCGGTGGCATTGCCTGCGAGCGCACAGGCCGCCGACGCAACGACGAACAGGGCGATCCCGGTCGCGAACATGCGGCGGCGACCGAAGCGGTCGCCGAGCGCGGCGCCGGTCAGGAGCAGCACGGCGAAGGTCAGGTTGAAGGCGTTGACGGTCCATTGCAGCGTCTCGACCGGGCTGCCGAATTCGGCGCGGATGGTCGCGAATGCCGTCGTAATGATCATGGCGTCCAGCGCCATCATGAAGGATGCCAGCGCGGTGACGCCAAGCACCCAGTTCTTCTCGGCGCGATTGGTCGGGGTCTGCATCGCCCTCTCTCCGTGTGTTGCGCCACCCTGTCGCGGCGCGTTCTGCTGGCTAGACGAGGTCGGAGGGGCAAAGGATGCGCCCGGAAATAATTTTTTCCCGGCCGCATCCTTCGCCGGCCGCCAAACGTCCTTGGGGATGACGCGGCCATTGACGCGAGCTTGATCCGGAAAGCGGGGCACCGGTTTTCCGGGAAGGTCATGCCGAAATGGAAAGATGGCGCGCGATGGGCGAGCCAGGTCGCGAGATGAGCAAGGAGAGCGCGATGAAAAGGACGTTGATCAGGTACAAGGCCAAGCCCGAGCTGGCCGACAGGAACGCCGAGCTGGTTTCGGCCGTATTTGCCGAATTGAAGGCGGCCGGGCCGGACGGCGTGCGCTATCTGACGCTGCGGCTGGAGGACGACACCTTCATCCATCTGGTCGAGGCCGCGGCCGAGGACGGCTCGAGCCCGATCCCGAAACTCAGGGCGTTTCAGGCGTTCCAGGACGGCATCCGCGACCGCTGCGCCGAGCCGCCGCTGGTTCGTGATGTGAGGATCGTCGGCAACTACCGTATGCTGGACGAGTCCTGACGAGGCGAGGCGGAGGAGCAATGGCGCCGGAGCCACTGGCCACCATCGATATCGAGGCGCTGCTGGCGCGGTTGCGGCCGAAGCTGCATCGCTACTGCGCGCGCATGGTCGGCTCGGTCATCGACGGTGAGGACGTGCTGCAGGATGCGCTGATCAAGGCAATGGGAGCGCTGCAATCGGTCACGCCCGTCGTCAATACGGAGGGCTGGCTGTTCCGCATCGCGCACAACACCGCGCTGGATTTCCTGCGTCGCCGCAACCGGCAGGAGGCGCTGCATTCGGCTGAGGAGGTGGAGATGATTGCCGACCAGCTCGATGATGTGGAAAGCCGCCAGATCGCTGCGACCAGCTTGCGCACCTTCATGCGGCTGCCGGTGGCGCAGCGGTCCAGCGTGATCCTGATGGACGTGCTCGGCTGCTCGCTTGCCGAGGTCTGCGACATCATGGATTTCAGCCTGCCGGCGGTGAAGGCCGCGCTGCATCGTGGGCGCACGCAGCTGCGCGAGTTTGCCGGGGAGCCTGACGATGTGCCGCAGCCGGGCCTGTCGGAGGCCGACCGCACGCGGCTCAACGCCTATGTCGGCCATTTCAATGCCCGCGACTTCGACGCGATCCGCGCCATGATCGCCGATGACGTCAGGCTCGAGCTCGTCAACCGCACCAGGCTGAACGGCAAGGCCGAGGTGTCGCGCTATTTCGGCAATTATTCGAAGATCAGCGACTGGCACCTGGTGACGGGGCAGGTCGACGGACGTCCCGCGATCCTGGTGTTCGATCCGAACGAGCCGAGCGGGCGGGCGAAATATTTCATGCTGTTGAACTGGTCCGCCGACAAGCTCGCCACCATCAGGGATTTTCGTCACGCAGCCTACGTTATCGATGGTGCGGAGTGCGTGGTGGATGGAGGGTGAGTGTACGTAGCGACCCCTCCGCCGCACCTGAACGAAACAAGGTTGAGCGCCATTCACCCTCCCGGCTATTGCCGGTGGACTTTAATGCACAAGCCTTCGAGCCCATGAAAGCGGCCGGAGGCATCGAGTGCACTGTCACTGTAATTCGCTTGGCACCTATTCGCGTGGCCGGCAGCGTGGTCTGAGCTTCAGTTTCAATGACCGCTGAGCGGGAAGGGGGCACCGACCTGCCTAGTGGCCTCGCCGCTTGTTGGAGAGCCCCACGGGTGCTATTTGTCTCCACCACCTCTTCGCTTCCATTCAGTCCGGGCGGAACATCTATGGCGCGCGTTGCTCGAGTGGATTTACCGCAACGTTCGGTGCTCAAGCCGCTCTACGCCAAGGCGGGCTTCGCTGACGCATTCGCCATCGATCTGCCGAGCCATGCGACGGGCGACGCCGAGCGCCTCGCCACCCATATGCTTATGGGTCAGGCGCGGTGGGTTGGCTGGCTGGTGGCTCTAAGGGACACCTTGGTTGCGGGGTTTGGTCTTAAGACATCGTCTGACTTGCGCGATGACGTTGCGACCGACAGGATCGATTTCTTTCGGGTCTACGATCGGCGTCGTCATGAGATTATTCTTGGCGAGGACGATCGCCATCTCGACTTCCGTTTGTCCGTTTTGGTTGAAGAGTCCGCTTTGTGCCGCCGACTTGTCGCCACAACGGTCGTGACCTTCAATCATTTGGGAGGGCGGGCCTATATCGCGGGAATCGCGCCCTTCCATCGCCTGATCGTAAAGTCGTCTTTGCGTCGAGCCGAGCGATCGGGCTGGCCAGCTGAACTGTAAGGTCGCGCGCCGACGGCTGGACCAAATTCGGTACGTGCTGGGTCGGCGACAAGCCCGCCACCATCAGGGATTTTCGTCACGCACCCTACGTTATCGATGGTGCGGAGTGCGTGGTGGAGCGGAGCACGGGCGTGCCGCCCCTGTGGCACATAACAGCGATTTAATCTCTCCACCTGCAAAGTATTCGAGATCTGAAACGTTAGCTCACGAGAGTTCTCGCATCCAGCGAGCGCTACACAGGAGTTCCCTCATGCATCGTCATCTCGCTATCGCCGTCCTTGCGGCGGTTTCCACCCTGACCGTCGCGGCATCCTCTACCGCCGCGTCCGCAACCGAGGTGCAGGACACTTATTGCCTGCAGGGCCGCCAATCGGGCTACCCCGGCAATTGCGAGTTTTCCACCTATGAGCAGTGCCGCGCCACCGCGAGCGGCACCAACGAGAGCTGCGGTATCAACCCGATGCGGGCCTACGCGCCGCAGCAGCAACGGCACGTGCTGCATCGCAGCCGGGATTGAGCGGCAAGCGATGAAGGGCGCCGGCGACGGCGCCCCTGTTCGATGTGGCTGCTCCACCGAACAAGCAGCAATGCGTCGGGACGCACGGCCGGCCCGTCGATGGCATACAATCCAGCGCTGTCGTCGTCATCTCCCGAATCGCGAAAGACCTGATGCGGTCCTCGATGGCAGACATCGGGACGGCGCAATCGCGGCGACCGGAATATTCGAGTATCTTCACGATCGGAGAGGCAAGCGCGATCATGTCCAGGTTCCTGCAATGGTTCTTTCGGAATCGCGAAACCGGTGACATCACGATCGCCCAGGTCCCCAACCTCGTTCTCTGGGTCGTCATTGTGGCCGGTGTCCTGCGCTGGGTCTGGCAGCCGCCGGGCACTGCCGCTATTGCCCTGGACATCGTGTTCAAAGGCGGCCTCATCGTTTGGGCCCTCGACGAGATTTTCCGCGGGGTGAACCCATGGCGGCGCTGTCTTGGCGGAGCCGTGCTGGCTTATGAGCTCACGACCTTTCTGTGATGGATCGCCCAGAATACTGCACGAAGCTTGATGTTGCCGGCCGGAATACCAGTGGCTTCATGGTGCGGGCTATTACAGTGACAGTGCTTGACTGCACCCCGTAAGATATTTGACCTTGTGAAAGATAAAGCTGGTCAGGATAGCCGACCGAGAACGAGAGCCATCCAACGATGACGACCTACGTGGCCCTGCTTTACAGTGTGGTTCTCCCGCTCGGCCGGCGATTGGCGATGGCCGAGCTGCGTGCCATGGCGCAAGGCCTCGGCCTCCACGACCCTAGAACCATCGGCGCGACGGGAAATCTGACGTTTGACAGCGACAAGGCGTCGATTTCCGAGTTGGAAGAAAATCTCGAAGCGGCCTTCAACGTGCGGTTCGGCAAGCATGTCGCAATCATCGTTCGCAACGCTGACGCGTGGCGACGCCTGCTACGCGCAAACCCGATTCGTGCCGAAGCGACCGCTGATCCGCAAAGGGTCGCTGTTCGCGTGATGCGCAGTCCAATCCCGAAAGGCAGCGAAAACGCCCTGGCACGCTATATCAGCGATGAACGAATTGCCGTCGCCGGTGGCGATCTCTGGATCCATTTTACGGGAGATCCAGCGCGATCGCGTTTGCTTTCGGCGTTAGGCGCGGGGCGCCTGAAGGGCGTCGGCACGTTGCGCAACACGAATACGCTAAGGCGAATCGGTGACGCCGTGACTTCGGCCCGATCCAGCCGGGCTGATCAAAAATAAAATCGATTGCTGGGAAGTGCACTGTCATCGCAATCCCCCGGGAATAGAGCGGTCATCAACTCAACATCACCGCACCCCCGTGCCCTTGCAGCGCTGGCACTTCACCACCTTCTCGCCCTTCTTGAGCAAGCCTTTGCCCTCGCAATTTTTGCATTTCTGCTTCTTTTTGATGTTCGGGCCTTTTTCACTGACCATAAAATTCTCCTGCCGCGTGAGAGCGGTCGATTGGCGCCTTGTTTTGGTTGGGCTCGCCCAGCAGAACAGCCGAGTGGCGTGGGGTAAGCCCTGCACTATGCCGGTTTCGGCACGACCAGCACCGGCACGCTTCCGTACACCAGGACCTCGGATGTCTGGCTGCCCAGAAACAGCTTCCTGAGGCCGCGACGCCCGTGAGAGGCCATGACGATCAAGTCGCAGCCTCTCGACTCTGCTGTTGCAATGATCGCTGTCGCCGGGTGCGCATTCGGAACGTGCAGGAGTTCCGCAGGCGTGCCGATCTGCTCCGACATGGCGCGCGCTTCATCGAGCACTTTGCCTGCACGGGCTTTGCAGGCTGCGTCATAGCTGTCAACCTCCTCCTGCGTCGGAATCCATCCCGAGGCGTGTCCGCTCCCATAGTCGACCGGCAGCGCTTCCGTCACCGTGATGATCGTCAGCCTGGCGTTCAACGCCTTCGCCAGGGCAATGCCATGCTCAACGCCTTTTCGCGCAACGTCCGATCCGTCCGTGCTCAAGAGAATGTTGGCGTACATTCGATCAATCCTCTGCTCTTCGAACAAAGTGATGCCTGGATAATATGATCTTATACGCGCCGTGGGTCCATGTGCGTTTTCGGTCTCGCCGTTACAGCCTCGAAAAGCTCGCCGCGCGCCGCGTGGACACGTCCGGTTCTCGGCTGACTAAACTTTTATTCACGTTCGATGCAGGCAACCGAATCCGGCGTAGAGCTCTGTCTCGTGTCCGAGAAGATTGTACGCGCCTCGGAAACTACTTTGTGACTTGGGAATAAGCGCGCGACAACGCACGTCTAAGGGTGGTGGACCGGATCTCTTGCCTCGCGGGAGATCCCCCAAACGAAAGGAACCACCACGATGACACCATTCAAAAATCCCATTGCGTCAGTCCTGTCCAAGGCCCTGTTGACCGGACTGGTCGTCACCGCAATCTTCAGCACGCCGCTCCAGGCGCGTGAGCACCGCACCGGCGATCGGCGCACCGAGCAGGGCGTGGGGGCGAGCTCTCGCTTCGAGGGCGAGCGATCGATCGCTACGCCGGCCTACCACGCATTTGCGCCAGTACCCTCGGATCAACCGGGTGGAGTTTGCGACCACGGGGATAACCCGATGATATGCTGAGCATCCGACCTTGCCGGCGTTCGCAAGGATTGGCGCGCGGTGCGAAGCTCAAAGTAGCTTGGCCATTTTCATCGCAACTTGCCGCACAGTTTAACGCCATTTCGGCCGACTGAGCGGCAGATTGCAGACCTGGCCGCCATGCGTGTCGAGGCGGATCGGGTCAATGGCGTGCACTGTCGGGCCGCGAAGGCAGAGAGGTCATTGCTTCCAGTTGCGCTGTTCGCGTCGCCAACATGGCGAGCAAGCTCTTGTGCAGCCGATCCGCGGGTTCGAAATTTTGCGCGAGCCTTCGGACGGTCTCGACAAATCGCATGCGATACGTCGCCGCCCTGTCGACGTCGCCGTACTTCGCGAAGATCTCGGCGGCCGTGCGGTACACCCGCCAGGAAGCAATCGGGAAGTCGGCACTGTCGACGATCTCCAGCGCGCGAGACAGCTGTAACTGGGCCTCCGCTGAATTGCCCATGGCAAGCGCAGTACGGGCGAGCAGTCCGTGGGCCTGGGCCAGGTGATTGAGATCCGGAGCCGTGGCCACATAGTCGTGGAGCTGGCGCGCACAGCTCTGGGCCTGCGTAAAGTCGTCAACCTGCAAGTAATATTCGCCGAGACAATGATACACCTGCGTCGCGGCGGTAAATTCGATGTCGATGCCTTCTTCATGCCTGCGGCGCTCGATGTCATCAAATTGCCTGCGAGCTCCCGACGGGTCGTTCAGCCCGACATAGGCCTTGGCAAGGACGGCCCGCTTGTGGAAGTACGTCGACTGATCTCCGACCAGCAGACTATCGTCGACGCTTTCGCAGAGCTCACGGGCTCCATCAAAGTCCATCGCTTCGACGTGCAACCACGCAAGCGTCAGCCGGCACAATGCGCTGCTGGGGCCGTTCGCGTTCCTGACGGCCAGTTCGAGGCCGGCCGTGATTTCAAGTCGCAATTCGCGCCACTCGCCCAGATGAATAAGCGCGATCGACTCAAGAACGTTGAACAGAACAAAAGTGTAGACGTCGCCGGCCAGACGGGCCAACCGCTTGCCTTCCGTGCCGGCGCGGCGGCACTCCTGGTACCGCGACCTCCAGCAATCGACGATACCCGATATTCCATTGCGCCTGATCAGGATGCCATAATTCGTGGCATTCGCGCTCAGCTCGATCGCCCTGTCGCAGAGCGTGGCGTCCTGTTTGCGCCAGCCGTTGAGGAACAGGTTGACGCTCGCGCTGCTGCCCTGGACCAGAGCCTTGAATGTGTCGTCCGCCAGCGCCTGGCTTCGCGACAGCACATCTTCAGCGGCCTCAAGGCAGGCGTGGCGATCCACGCGCAAGCAGAGGCTGCTCACCGCCGTGAGGCCGTTGAGCTGTTGCTTGATCTCGCCCGCTTGTTCGGCGCAGGCAATCATGTCTCGCAGATCGCGGATGGAGCCGGCGAGGTCGCCGCACGAACGAAGAGCCCAGCTTCGCTCCCGCAAAAGAGCGACGCGGGTTGAGAATTTGTCGGCAGCATCGAAACGATCGAGTATGCCAAGCGCGCGGGTGAGATAGCTTGCGGCCTCCGCATGGCCGAGGCGTTTCGTCGAGTTCTTTGCCGCTTCCCGGAGGTAACGCAACGCGCTCGGAAAGTCGCGACCCTGCTCAAAGTGAAGTGCGAGCGCGGGCGCTATTTCAGGGGTGCGGCCGGCATAGGCCTCCTCCAGCCTCTTGCCCAGGCGCTTGTGCGTTTGTGCGCGGCGCCCGGGCGGCAGATTCTGGTAAATGATGTTCTGATAGAGAATGTGACGGAAAGCGTAGCAGCCCGAGTATGTGCCGTCGGGCCACTCGGCAACCCCCGAACGAACGAGGATCTGATCCTTCCGGATCGACGCTTCGATGTCCCTTTCAACGTCGATCGCATCGCCGCTCAGGCCGGCCGCAACGAGGGCCGCAGAAAATTCTTCGCCGGCAACGCTGGCGACGTCGAGCAGACGCCGCTCGTTGTCGGTGAGGCGATCGAGCTCGTGGCCGATCATGTTCACGAGGCTGTCTGGAATGCGATCTTGCGCAAATGCCGCTTGTGAGGACAAGCGCCATCCGTCGTCCATTTCGATGATCGACTCCTGGTCGATCAAGTGTTTGAGCAGCGTGGCAACAAACAGGGGATGTCCCAGCGTTCGCTCGAATACCGGCTTTGACAGGCCGGAGGCAAGCTGCTCGTCGCCGAAGCGCAATGCCAGGTAACGCTCGACCTCCGGACGCGACAACCGATCGAGGCGCAATTCGCTGCAATATCCGTGAATCTCGAGATCGCGGTGCAGGCGAGGGATGGGATGCCCGCCGACGGAACTGTCGGCCGGACGATAGGAGCAGAGGACCAGCACGCGTGCTTTGCCGTTCCCGCGCGCGAAGCGAGACAGTACGTCGAGTGTCGCGAAGTCGCTCCAGTGCAGATCTTCGAGAACAAGAACCCAGGGGCGGTCGATGCTCAGCGCTTCCAGAAGATCGCAGAATTCGCGCAGCATCCGCTCGCGCGTCGCGCCGAACACTTCGTCCTGGAAAGCCGCGCGTTCCGATGCGTCGATGACGCCTGGCAATTGCAGGATCCAGGTGGGGGCGTGGGCGCGAACGGCCGAAATCAATTCCGGACCGTTTGCGCGATAACGGCTCACCAGCGCATCGATGAGTGGAAGAAAGACTTCGTCTGTTCCGAACCGTTCGGTGCAGCGCCCATAGAGCTGATCGAAGCCCTGTTCCGTCAGCTGCTCGAGCGCCTTGGCGATGAAGGCCGTCTTGCCGATCCCGGCTTCTCCGGTGACAAAAGCCATCTGCCGTTTGCCAGACAGGACGTGCCGCGTCATCTGGTCGATCGTCTCGAAGGACGGGGTCCGGCCGACCACCAGAGCGGAGATTTCGGTTTTCAGAGGTACGACCGCGTTCTCGACCTCCCTGGCCGCTTCCCGAACCGTGCCGATAAAGCGGACGCCTTTGCGCGGCAAAGTCTTGATCAGCCGCTGCGCCTCGCCGGAATCGCCTATTCCGGTACGGGCCGCGTTGATGCGGGTGGTGAGCGCTGACTCCGAGACGATGCGCCCGCCCCAAATTGCACCGATCAGATCGTCCTTGGTCACCACCCGGGTGCGGTAGCGGATCAGATATTCGAGGATGTCAAAAACCTGGGGCTGCAACGGGATCGTACGTCCGTCACGGCGCAATTCCCGCCGGTCGGTGTCGAGGACAAACTCGTCAAATAGGTACAGCAAAACAATGCCTTCGGAGGTGTGCGCAAGGCGGATATTCAACCGGTACGCGGGCCCGAAAGCAAGCACACCCTTCAGAATCAAGGAAACGATAAGAACAAATTAAGCTCGCCTTAAAGCGTGGCCCCGCGTCCCGCTCGATACTTCCAGCCGTATCCGGTCACTCACACAAGGTGTTCGTGTCATGCGCTTGGAAGATAAGGCACGGCGTCTCACCCGCGTGTTCTATGGGTTGTTGCTTCACAAGATGTTTCAGTCGCTCGTGGCATCCTCCGTACCATTGTTTAACGGCAGAGCTTCACCCAGAGGCGATGCGTCAATTTCAGCGAGTTCGTTTGTCGCCTCCACGGGGTCTTCCCGAAAGGAAGGCTGGTTTGGGCGCCTCCTTCAAGCGCTCCACCATTCGCGACGGCTGCAGGCAGAGCGCACCCTTCGACAGAATCGTCACCTGACCGACAATGGGTGGCCCCAGTTTGCCTCTCGGTCAGATGTTGGAGGGCGAGACAATGCCGGTCAGTGAAAAGTCCCCCGAACGCAAGCTTCGGATTTCGGCGCCGGGCGAGAATACGCTGCTCGCAACGATCGCCATCTGCGTTATCATTTTTCACATCCTTGCAGCCACGACGTTGACGTCGACCCGCCAGAGCGATGCCGGGGCACCGCCCGAGCCGCCCGGACTGTCGTCCGGGGACTGATCGCCAGCTCGCTATTCCAGGATTTGACAGACAAGAAGGGTTAGCTCATGGGCGACGTGGCGTCGTTTTGCCTGCTCAGCATCGCCGTGTTTTGCGGCGCTTTCGTCTCGGGCCTCGCGGGCTTTGCCTTTTCGGCGGTGGCCGGCGCGATTCTCCTTCACGTTCTCCCACCACGGGAGGCGGTCCCGCTGATGATGGCCTGCAGCATCACCGTGCAAGCCGCGGGTCTTTGGGCCTTGAGAAAAAGCATTCGCTGGAAGCAGAGCTCGGGACTGGTCGTCGGCGGATTGCTCGGCGTTCCGATCGCCGTGTGGTTGCTGCAAGCTGCAGACGCCCGGATCTTCAGGGAGAGCTTTGGTCTCGCCGTCGCCTGCTACGCGGCCTACACGTTATTCCGGCCGGTGCTCTCTCATCGCTTGCAGATGAATGCGGGACGTAATGCATTGATCGGCTTCGGTGGAGGCTTTGTCGGCGGGTTGACGGCAATGCCGGGTGCAATACCGACCATATGGTGTGACATCCACGGCGTGCCAAAAACCGAACAGCGCGGAATGGTTCAACCCTTCATCGCCGCCATGCAGATATTCGCACTTGTTCTCATGCTGATCCGAGGAGATCTGTCGACAAAGGTCCTGGTTGACTTCGCCGTCGGCATCCCGGCGCTCGTTGCAGGAACGGCGCTCGGGATTTTTGTCTTTCGCTGCGTCGATGACGCGCTGTTCCGGCGAATTATCCTCAGCATCTTGCTGGTTTCGGGACTGTTGCTGGTATTGTAGTTACGCCGGTCGCGCCTCCAGTTACAATGGCAGCCATTCGAGTACGGCGCGCAGTAGCGCTGTCGCCGTAATCCCTTAAGCGTGAGCCGAACCATTCGGTGGGCCGTGCTGCTGCCCCGGTCGAGGGTCATCCTTCGCTTGCCAGAGGCTGCTGCTGGTCAAAACGCGCGACCTCGCGGGTGCAGCTCCGTTGGGCGGGTTGTCGACGGCGTCCGCCTCCTCCAAGTCAGGCAATACCTAAAATTCGATCGATCTGATTAGGCCGACCTTATGCCCGTTCGGAGGCGGCGGGAATGATTTTACCGCGTGTTCAGGTCTGGGTGGTGTCATCGCCCATTGCTTTGAAATCCCGCTTTTGTCGTTCGATCATTTTCAAACTGCGAGCGCATCAATGGCTGCTATCACGTCATTCCTGGCCGAGTTGGACGAAGCAGTTGCGAGAGGAAATCCCGAGAGTTGTCTGCGGGCGCTCTGGCATGCGGCGGACATCCTGATCGCCGGCACGTATTCCGAGGAGCAGATCTGGACGTTCGGTGAGGTCATCGGTCGTCTCGCGCAGGAGATTGAAACGAGCGCGCGGGCGAAGCTCGCAGGAAAGCTCGCATGCAGCTCAAACGCGCCCTATGCGTTGACCCGGCAGATGGCAAGCGACGACTGCATCGATGTCGCATGGCCGGTTCTCAGTCAGTCGGAGCGCCTTGACACCGAGACATTGATTGCGTGTGCCAAGAACAAGAGCCAGCAACATTTGCTTGCAATCTCCAAGCGACAAACGGTCCCCGAAGCGGTCACCGATGTCCTGGTGGTGCGGGGATCTCCCGAGGTCGTAACCTCGGTCGCTTCAAATGCCGGGGCGAACCTCTCCAAATCCGGATTTCTGCACCTGGTGCGGCGGTCGGAAGGGGATTCGATCCTCGCTGAATCGGTAGGACTTCGAAAGGATATTCCTCGACATCTCTTCCACCAGTTGATCGCCAAAGCCTCCGAAGAGGTGCGGCAAAAGCTGAAGAGGGAACGTCCGGATATCGAACATCAGGTCCATCGCGTCGTCGTCGATGTCACCGGGGCCATTCACGCCAGGTTTGGCCCGGCGTCGAAGGATTACTTCACGGCGAAACGCACGGTGGCCAAACTGCACGAGAGAGGCGAATTGACGGAAGACAAGGTCTTCGAACTTGCTCACTCTCTCAAGTTCAACGAGACCACCGTTGCCCTGTCGTTGCTCTGTGGGCTTCCAATAGACGTCGCGGAACGGGCATTGATCGAGAAGGATCGTGAGCCGGTGTTGATCCTGGCCAAGTCTCTCGATTTCTCATGGCCCACCACGATGGCGCTGCTGTTCCTGGGCGCGGCCAACTACCGGATAACCGTTGGCGAGCTGGATCAATTGAAGATCGATTTCCACCGGTTGAATGTCAAAGCGTGCCGGGAGGTCGTCACCATCTACCGAACGCGAAAGGAAGAGGTTTTCGGCGGCTCCTTTCAACAGCCTCGACGCATGATCTAGGACCGCAATCCCGACCTCAGACATCCGTGGATGTGGGGGCGGCTCACGCAATGGTGAGCGTGCCGATGTGCCGTTCGCGCAGCTGTGATTTTCCACTGCGTGTCTTTTCCCAAGCGCATACCTAGCTAATCCTTGTCAAAAAAATTCGCAGGAAACGCTTTCAACAGAGCAGCCGATTCTAGCCAGCGCGAACGCTCCGCACGAAAACAACAACCGTTCGGAGTACGATTATGATTGGATTCAGGACTTCCATTATTGCAGCGATGATGTCGATTGGCGCGATAAGCTCTGCAAGTGCCCAGTGCCCGACGTGGGCGACTCAAAATCCAGCTTCGTTTCAGGCGCAATATCCCAATAGGGATATATTGAACGACTGCGAGTTAACGCCAGCAGGCAGAATGGGCCTCGAACTCCCTGGCGGCGCGGCTCCCTGGTATGGGGCCAACAGGACTTATGGGGCAATGCCTGGCGTTGCTCAACACCACAGCTTTCAGCACCGATCGCGGTGAGTAGTGGCCGTTCTTTTCGGGACGGTTGCGTTGCAGGCCCAGAAATCGGGAGACAAGTCGATGACATCACGAACCGACGAGGCCGCGCAGTCCAGGCTTATGGCGGACATCCCGTACGATCAGCAGACGAAGATCACCATCGAGCGCAGAGGCCAAATTGTACTGATTGGCATCAATCGACCCTACATCGACAACCGGCTGGATCCGGATGCGACAGAAAGCTTGGCGAGAGCATACTACGAGTACGATCGGGATCCCTCGCTCCGTGCGGCGGTTCTGTTCGGCTATGGCGACCGCTTCTCCAGAGGTGTCGATGTCGATGCCTACAAGGCATTCGCTCAGTCTGGAAAAAAGATGATGGATGGGCCCGGCTTCATCGACCCTCTAGGGCGGACCAGGCCAGCGCTCACGAAGCCTCTGGTTGTCGCGGTGCATGGCGACACCTGGAATATGGCGCACGAGCTTTTCCTTGTAGCGGACATACGCGTAGCGTCGGAAGACACGGAGTTCGGTCAGGATGAGAACACGCACGGCCGTTTTCCCGGAGGCGGTGCAACGGTTCGTTTCCCCAGAGAAGCCGGATGGGGAAATGCCATGCGGTTCATTCTAACAGGCGATCATTGGGGTGCGAAGGAAGCCCTCCGGATGGGAACGGTTCAGGAAGTGGCCCCAAATCGAAATGCGGCTCTCGCGAAGGCTGTCGAGATCGCCAACAAGATCGCCGCATGCGGCCCTCTCGGCATTAAGACGTCCCTGGCCTCCTCCCATATGGCGCTCGAAGACTCTCAGACGGCGCTCGCTAAGCTCGGCGTCCAATATAGTGCGCTGCTCACGACCAGGGATTTCCAGGAAGGCCGTGATGCCGAGGCACAAAAGCGTCCACCCGTTTACGAGGGACGGTGACAACAAGCTCGCGAACGGTCGTGTTGCGTTCGCGTATCGCCAGCGTATTTCGTTCTACCAAGTCTCGCCGAAGGGCAGGCGCTCTTCGACTGTTTGGCGACGTGCCACGCCTCATTGGGATGGCGGCGGGCTGGATAAAGAAATCGTTGGGTGCATCGGGACGGCGAGCGCGCGTCCATTGGAGGTCAATCACCGCGTCGATCAGGACATAGGCGACGTGGACCCCTTTTGGCCCCAGATTCCCTGCGATCGACTCGGCACGATTACGGTGACAGTTTCATGAGCCATCGAACCCGCGAAAGCGGCCGGAGTCATTGAGTGCACTGTCACCGTAATCTCAGAATTGGTTGTTTCGCTGGTTGACGAAAGGGCGAAGCGGAAAGGGCGGGGCCAAGCGTCGCACGGTCCACTTCAGAGGGCTAAGCGGAATAGCGCCATAGAGCCGCCGAGGGCAGCCTTTGACCCATCTCGACCATCCCCCGGCGAATGCCGGTTGGGCAACGGGCTCGCTAAATTGCCGCACAGACCGCTGCAAGGTGCTAACCTCACCAGCCAATAGCGTGGCCCGTACAGGGGGGACGCATGCGACGGCGGGAGTTCATCGAATATCTCGGCGTTTTTGGCGCTGCAGCAGGATCGACATTGTTTGGTCAAGGCTCAAGAGCGCAGCCCGCGCGAAAACGTCCGCTCATCGCATGGGCAGGAGCTGCACCTCCGGAGGTGACGTTGCCCCAATTCATGGTGGACTTGGCGTTCGGCAATTTCGTTAAGGGGCTCTCGGAGTTCGGCTACGAGCAACGCCGTAACATCGATATCATTCGGCGAACGGACATCTTCCGGGACCGGGTACCATCGATTGAGGAGATGGTGGCTCTGCTCAAACCCGATATCATCGCTGTGCCAGCAACACTGGAAGCCGTCGCTGCCCGAAAGGCAACATCGACAATACCGATTGTCTGTCCCCGCTTGCCGATGCGGTCCATCTCGGCTTGATTGCCAGCGAAGCTCGCCCAGGAGGAAATGTAACGGGCATTGAGGCCTACATCGCGGGTTTGCCGACCAAGCAAATTGAACTCGCGCGAGAAATCGTGCCGAAGGCAAGGCGCGTCGGACTGCTCATCAACATGAACGATCCCAAGGGTCCGCCTCAAGTCGGGGATTTGAGGGCAGCTTGTGGGGCTTTGAGCCTCAGCGTGGTCGAAGCCGATGCCAGTACGGCGCAGGACATTCCGAATGCGCTCGCTGCGCTGGCGAACGAAGGGGTCGATGTCACCGTTGTCCTTCAGACGAACCTGCTGCTCAACATGAGCGAGCAGATCGGTGCTATCGCCCTTGAAAAGCTGCTGCCGACCGTCTTCGGATATCGCGAGCACGTTGTCCACGGCGGCCTTGTGAGCTATGGCGTTGACTTGCGCTGGTGCTATCGTCGCGCCGGCTATTTCGTGGACAAGATCCTTAGGGGGGCACACCCGGGCGATCTTCCCATCGAATTTCCAAGCAAGCTTTGGTTGGCAGTCAACCTCAAAACGGCAAAGGCTCTCGACGTGGCTGTACCGCCAGGGCTCCTCGCCCGCACCGACGAAGTGATCGAGTGAGGACGGCTTACTTCTACTGATGGCCCCAATGCGAAGTGCAAGCGAACGGCGAAGTGGTCCGCTTATCGGGGCGGACCGGAAGTGACCGGCCGACTTCCCAAGCGCCGTTTTTGACCCGTTGCGGACATTGCGTCGCACGGTTAGGGCGGGCTGCCAGCCCTTTTCTCGCTCGGCTCCCGGTTGAAAAATGCTAGGCTGTATGCCTCAGTCGGGCGCTTCAAACGAGTAACTCAATGAGGCGGCGCGAGTTCATCACGCTCGTCGGCGTTGCCGCGGTTATGGGCCCGAGCCCGGCGCGGGCGGAGCAGACGAGAAAGCTACCCATCATCGGATTCTTGGGCCCGGCCTGGTCGGCCCAGGATTTCGAGGATCGGTTGCGCGAACTCGGTTGGATCGCGGGGCGGACCGTTGCGATCGAGTATCGCTCTGCGGAGGGACATACCGAACGCTCCAAGGAAATTGCGACGGAGTTTGTCCGGCTCAAGGTGAATGTCATCGTCACGGTGGGGGGATCTCCGACTCTCGCGGTAAAACGCGCGACATCGCTCATCCCAATTGTCTCCATTTCTGGCGACCCTGTTGGCAGCGACCTCGTCGCAAGTTTGGCCCGACCGGACGGCAATGCGACCGGCCTGGCGCTCAACCCCATCAGTCTTGCCGGCAAGCGCCTCGAGCTGTTGCGCGAGGTTGTCCCAGGTTTCCGCCGCTTGTCCGTTATGGTCAATGCCAATAGCCCCGGTTTCAAAAACAGGATGGATGAGGTGCAAGCGGCGGCCTCCGCCCTCGGCCTCGAGGCGACGATATTGGAAATCCGGCGCGCAGAGGACGTTGCATCGGCTTTCGAGGCCCTCAGGGACCGTGCGGACGCACTCTATGCCGTCGGCGTCCCACTCACCTTCGCCATTGCGACCCGAGCGCTGACCGCGCGAATTCCAACGATGTTTGAATACCGAGAGTTCGTCGAGGCGGGCGGGCTGATGTCCTACGGCGTGGACGCAACCCACCTATGGCGGCTTGCCGCGACCTTTGTCGACAGGATTTTGCGCGGGGCGAAGCCCGCCGACTTGCCAGTCCAACAGCCGACCAAGTTCGACCTCGTCATCAATCTGAAGACCGCCAGGGCACTCGGTCTGAAAGTACCGGAGTCATTCCTGTTACGCGCCGACGAGGTGGTTGAATGAGCGCGGCTGCCGGGCAGCCAGCAAGGGACCGCGGCCCAGGAACTGGCTGGAACGTATGTCGGCCCGAGCTGCATGGTTTGAGACGAGAGCAAATATCGCTGCATTGGACAATAGGCCGAGATTTCGCGAGAGCGGCACGGCGGGCCTCCAGCTCTTATTTTGCGTTTGCGAATACATCCGCTGCGTAGATGAGCTTGCCACCCACGACCGTCAGCAGAGACGCCGTGGCGCCAATTTGCTCGACGGGGACGGACATGAAATCCCGGTCGAGAATCGCGAAGTCGGCGAGCTTGCCGTTTTCGAGCGTGCCGCGCCGCGTCTCGTCGAAGCTGAACCAGGCGCTTCCCACGGTGTAGAGGCGCAAGGCCTCTTCGCGGCTGGGTGTTTCGTCCGGGCCGCGCGTCGAGTGTCCACCGACGGTCTTGCCGTCGAGCATCCATTGCAGCGCCACGAACGGATTGTAGGATGCGACCCGATGCGCATCCGTGCCGGCCCCGACATGGACGCCCGTGCGCAATGCCGTGACGATGGGCGGCATCTGGCGCGCGGCTTCGCCGGCCTGCGCCACGATACGGTCGCCTCCGAGGTACATCGCGTCCTGCATGGTCCAGCCCACACCAAGGGCCTTCATCCGCGCCAGCGTTTCGGGCGAGGTGTTGTCGAGATGGGCGATGGACCAGCGCAGCGGCGCGATCGGCGTCTCCTTGTTGACCTCTTCATAGAGGTCGAGGAGCTGATGGACGGATTTGTCTTCCTGCCAATGGATGGTGACCGTCAGCCCTTGTTTTGCCGCCCAGCGAATGATCTCGAGGAACTTTTCCTTGGTGGCCGCGTCGGGCGCGTTGTTGTTGTACATGGCGCCGGTGATCCGCTCGCCGATTCCGTTGAATCGCAGCATGTCGTCGCCGAATCCCATCGGCAGGAACGGCGTGAGAGTCTTGTACTCCTCGAACTCAGCGCCGACATTCTGGGCGAACAGGCTGAAGGCGACCCGCACCGAAAGTGATTTTTCACGCCAGAGCTTCTGCAAGGCGGCGTAGTGGCTGGGATAAATGCTGAAGCCGCCGGGATCCACGATCCCGGTAATTCCGAGACGATTGAGCTCCGTGAAGAACTGCCGGGTTCCGGCGACATTCTCTTCGAAATTGGGCCTCGGCAGGCGATCGAACAGCGCGGAGATACTGACGATGGAGCCGTTGAACCAGCCCGTGGTTTCGCCCGATGTGGCACGCTCGGCCGTGATCCCGGCCGGCAACTGATCCGCGGAGATCCCGAGGGCTTGCTGCGCCTTCGGCGTCATCAGCAGCGCCGAATAGAACAGCTGGATGTAGGCCGGATTGTCGGGCACGGCCGACATCACCTCGGCGAGCGTCGGCCGCCGCTTCTCCGCAAATTGCAAGTCGCTCCAGCCACCGGCCACGATGATCCAGGACGCCGGGCGCGCTTTGGCCGCCTGGCGCAAGCGTTCCATGGCTTCGCCAATGGTCTTTGCGCCGATCCAGTTGACCTCGGTGGCGTAGGTGAGGCCGGCGCGCACGGCGTGAATATGGGAATCGATCAATCCCGGAATGATCGTGCGTCCGCCGGCGTCGACGCGGCGCGTCGCGGGCCCGATCAGGCCTTCCATGGCATCGTTGCCGCCAACTGCAACGATCTTGCCGTCGCGGACGGCGAGCGCCTGCGCGATCGTCGATGCAGGATCCAGCGTCACGATCTTTGCGTTCGTGACAATGAGGTCGGCCGTTTGTGCGTAAGCCGAAGTGGCCCAGCACGAGATCACCAAAATCGCCAGAAGCTTGCGCATGTTCAGTCCCGGAATGAGAGAGGCAGGAATGAGAGAGGCAGGAACGGCGCCACACATCCGCCGCTGGATGCGCTCGCGGGCATCGCGTGTCGCAACGGGGAGTGTCGCGATCTTGATCATGTCTGGCTCCAACAAAATCAGCCGGTCCACCGGAAAATTCGGTCAAGGCCCAAATCATTGATTTCGCAGCCCGCCTTCGCCCGTCGGGCTTCGGCGCGGCAGCCTTCGCCGCTTCGCTTGCCATTTGCGGCACCGGTTTGCCTAGCCGAAGCTCGCGAAGCGTGTCGGGACCAATCAAAAGCGAGTCGCTTAACCCATTGATTTATCGTGGCCTGCCAAAAATTCGCGAGTCGAGAAACCCAAGAATCATGAGTCGATTTTCACCAAAAGCCAAAACTCGTGAGTCGATAGGGGAAGCGCGCTCGATATTGAGTTCTGAGTTCGCGTTGCCCGCTAAATGTCGTAGGTCGAAGTCTCGTCAAAGGCAGCCTAGCGGGTCGCGACTCGTGAACTAGGCCGCGAATTCTGACAAAAGCTCGAGCCAACCACCTAGTCCTTGATGGATGGAACTCCGCCTGAACCAGGGGCTCGGCTCTTGATCCTAGCCACAACTCCGGCGGCGAACTCACTCTTGCTGCTCAGCCCTCTCAAGGCTGAAACAGGGGATCGATTCCCCTAGGGAGCGCCAGCAAGTGTTTTTCAGTCACTTACATCAACAAATAGCGGCGCTAGCGGCATTCGATAGCGGCAATTCGCGGGGCCGCCACGCTCGCCGGGCGAGTGCTTCGTGAAGTTGAATTTGGTTGGATATGGAAATCGACGAAAACCTGATCCGCCGCGACCTGACGTCGGCGCAACGGGCGAAGCTGATCTCCAAGCGAAAGGCGGCTTGACGGCCTTATGGACAGTTTCGCTAAGGACACGGCGGCAAAATCTGGCAAGTCCGAGCGATCGATTGAGCGCGACGTAACCCGCGCCAAAGCGCTAGGCTCCGACCTTGATCGCGTGGCCGGGACGTCGCTGGAGAAGGAGCGCTTAACTGGACGCGCGGGCGTGCTGCAGACCACAGTAGCGCTTGTTCCAGATTTAACCTTCCGCGACGACATCAAGCTTAATCCGCGTCTTCGATTGCACCCGAGCTGCGGAGCGCTAACCTCTCTGCACCGGACATTGCCCCGTCCGGGTTCACCATGGCGAGGTCGTCGCGCCAAGATACTCGGCGCGGCGGCTTCGTTTATCTACCGCAACGGTATGAGCTTCATTTGGCGAATAAGCCCGACGATGACCGGTTCGATCTCGTTGAGATGCGACGACAGATCACGAACTTACGCTCGCAACACTCTGACAATCTTCTCGTCACATCGCGATTGAACCGCTTCTTCGTGAAGATTGCATTTTTATCTGAGCCGAAGGATGCAGCACACGCGCAGCACCTGCGGTCCGAATTCGCGCGGACGCTGCAAGGTATTGAAACGATCGTCACCCGGAGGCCATCTGCGAAGCGATCTGGTATCGTTAAGCGGCCCAAGTAATGCTAACGCGGGTGCGCTCTTGCGCTCGCCGGGTCCGGGGCCGATGGTCGATGGAGTCGCGAAGTCGTCCTCGTTTCGCGTATCGAAGCCGCATCGCCGCGTTGGCGTTGATGCACCGCATTCCGAGCTTCGCAACATCGCCGGATTTCGTCGGGGAAGGTGGTCTACTCGCTTACGGTGCGTCGAGACGGCGTCTTTTTATTCGATCAGCTTACCACGTCAAAGGAATCCTTGAGGGTGCACGAGCCAGCGACTTGCCCGTCGAACAGCCGACACGGGTCGAGTTATGGATCAACGTTAGAACTGCAAAAGCGCTCAAGCTCGTAGTTCCGACGACACTACTCGCACAAGCTGACCAAATAATTGAGTAGACGCAAAGACGTCTATTGGCACGAGCCCGACCAGTCGCGTTGGTCTGGCAAATTCCGTTCACGCGAGTAGACCGGAAGTCACCGGCTCAAAGGTGGACCGGTGCGTACGACCCGGACCTTGGCACGGGACCTCTGTCCTGGGCTTTTCATTAGGACCACGGCGGCTCTTCGCTCGCCCCGATTGCCTCGTGGTGGATTGTGAAGCCCGCCGAACGTCAGCAACACAGTTCTTACAGAGGCAGGATCGAAACCAATATCCTTGGCGTTTGGTGGATGTGCCTCGCTGCCCTTCAATCGGAGCGTCAAGTGCAACTGCTCGCAAAGGTGCCGAACCACGAGATTGACCTGATCGTCAGTCATGATCTGCTTTTCCCGCTACCATCTTGCGGCCCAACTGGTAGCACATCTGATAGCCCTACACGCAACGACCCCGCCTCGCGAGTCGCGTGGTAGGGCCGCCTGCCGTCCGGACTTGGGCTGGATGAGTCGAGCCGGCCAACTCAATTTATTCCCGGTCAAAGTGAAGAGGTGACTGCGCAAAAGGAGCACTCCGTTGGGTATCCTAATGTGACAGATCGATTGTCCTAATTCGGACAGCTCCAGGCGGCTGGCCGCACGCTAAGGGTTCACTCGGGAGGGTCATTCCCCTTCGGCTCTTGTAAAAACTTTGGCGGATGAACTGACCCCTGAGCTGCGACCATCGATCTATCGGGCCTAGTGCGCGACCTCGGAGGTAAGCCGCTTCCCGACATCAGTAGTCACATCGTGACACGGTAACGAAGTCTCAACCCTACCTGGCTCGACCCTCATTTGTGTTTTGAGTTTCCTCGTTTGTATGCTTGAGCATCGCTTTGAGTTCTTCTTCGAGCGATCGCGGCGAAATTCCGAGTGAACCGAATCCCGGCCGGCTGCCCGAGACCATCGTGTCGATCTGCATAAGCTCAACCTGATTGCGCGTGAGCGGCGGGTGCGGCAGGATCTCAGCGAGGCCGGCGGCGGCATTCCAGAAAGCAAAGGGTACTCGCACCAGCATTGGCCGCAATCCGGCGGTGCGCGCAATGGTCCGCAACAGGTCGCCGTATGAGTAAACGCGCGGGCCGGCCAGTTCGTAGATTGGAAACGGTCTTTGTGTTTGCCGCAGGACCTGTGCGATCGCCGCGGCGACGTCGTCCACGTACACCGGCTGAAGCCTCGTCCTGCCGTCGCCGAATAGCGGATAAGCCGGCAGGGTCCGAAGCAGCCCAAGAATTGTCGTGAGAAAGGCGTCGTCCGGCGCGAACATTACCGCCGGGCGGATAACGACTGCGCCAGGGAATGCCGCTTGCACAGCCACCTCGCCCTCGCCGCGATTGCGAATATAGGGCGACGGCGATGTGGGGTCAGCGCCTATGCCTGATAGGTGCACAAACCGTTTGACCCCGGCCCGCCGTGCCACTCCAGCGATCCTGGCGGCAGCTTCGACGTGCACCGAATGAAATGTGTCGCCTCCATGCTCGGTGTAAAGGCTGATCGCGTTGACGACGCCGTCGGCACCCATAACGGCGGCCTCTACAGAGCGCTCGTCATGGGCATCAGCGATGACCTGTTCCGCGTTGTCGCCCTCGGCCCGCGCAGGATGCCGTGAGGCTATACGCACCGTAACGGTGGAGACGCTCAAATGGCGTACAACGCGACAACCAACGAAGCCGGTCCCCCCAAACACGGTCACGCGGTTCATTCCCCGGTCCATCCCACGATCCTGCGCAACGTTCTGTATTGACCCGCCGAGCGCCGCGCGCACTGCCTCAGTGGCCTCCGCCGGCGAACTGCCTTTGTTGAGATGATGTGAGATCACATCAATCAAAATGTGCGCTGCAGGGCCGACCGTTTGCCACTCTTTCCTAGCTTGATCGATTAGCGGCTGCGCCTCATTATAGAGCGTTTCCGCCTGTTCGATGATCGGATGTGCCTTACTGAGAAGATCGATCAGCGCCTTGGTCGCGGGCAATGACCGCTCAATTTGTTCAAGCTGCGCGTCGCTGAGACCGGAAACGTGACCAATGACTTCAATGAGCAAGTGTTTCAGCATAGCGCAACCTTGCTGGTAGCGACGCACTAACTCAGGGCAACCAAGCGAAAGTAGGCACGGGCTCGGGGGGCGTCAGTTGTTGTCTCAGCCGACAAGGGCCCGGCCGCCAAGCTCTCGGAGCTTGGAACAATCGCGCGCAATGGTGGATGATATTTGATCCACATCGTTTATGTCCAGCATCTGGACCCAAATTTTCGTTAGCTGCCTTGGGCAAGGCCTTTGGGGAGTGCAAGGCTGACAAGTCTTGGAACGTCCTAGAAAACACGACGTCGGGCCACTCTGTTAGGACACATCCGGCGGGGCCGCCTTGCCGAAAGAGGCGCGGTATTGAGAACTGTCCTGATGGACGGTGATGGGCCTCAGTGCCCAAGTCGAACGGCTTGAAGCGGTGGAGACGGGTCGGCGGCACCGCTGGTCCGAGGACGTGCGTGTGGCCATTTCCCGGCGAAACCGGTACGACACTTTCATTCAGGGATTATTTTTCGGGTCGGCAGAACCTTTAGCGTTACCCAGCCGATCTTGTCGTGACCGCCAATCTTCCGCCAAGAAAAACGATTCTTGTATCGAATACTTGGAGAGCTGTGAAAGGCGATGAGCGGAGAGGTACGTGGGCAACCGCGTGCACTGGCCTATTCTCTGAACCTCAGAGACGCGCTGGCGCGCGGAAAAAAACGTCGCGAAACCCGATAGGGGGTGGTCAAATCTCTGCGCGGAGCGCAGCAATCTTGGAGCTAGATGCATGAGATTATCCGGCGGAGCGAAGCGAACATCAAGCCACCGCTCATACAGCTGCCGTCGCACGTAAATGCGCAACAATCCGACCATCGTGCAAAAATACGGCGGCGTCTGTCTAGAAACCCCGGAAAAAATTCGCGCGGTTGCGAGGAGCCTCGCCGATTTGCACAGCCGTGGTCATCGCGTCGTGGCGATCGTTTCAGCGATGGGTAAGACGACCGACGAATTAATTAAGGCGGCTTATCAAGTAAGCCCGCATCCCAACCGCCGCGAACTGGATATGTTGCTAACGACCGGTGAGCGCATCAGCATGTCGTTGATGAGCATGGCCCTGTCTGATCTCGGTGCGCCAGCCATTAGTTTTACCGGGAGTCAGGCCGGTGTAATGACAGACGAATCTCATTCTTCCGCGCGAATTTTAGATGTGCGGCCTGCGCGCGTGCTCGAAGAACTCGGTCGCGGACGCATCGTGGTTTTAGCGGGCTTTCAAGGCGTGAATCCGCGAACCAAAGAGATCACCACACTAGGCAGGGGCGGCAGCGACACCACTGCAGTCGCCATGGCTGCGGCGCTAAAGGCCGAGCGCTGTGAAATTATCAAAGAGGTCGGCGGAATTTGCTCGGCCGATCCGCGCGTCGTGGCGAACGCAAAGCCATTGCGCCGGCTGGATTTTGCATCCTTATCCGAAATGTGTTTTTGGGGCGCCAAGGTTTTGCATTTTCGCAGCGTGGAGCTGGCACAAAGCCAAAATATCCCTTTGTTCTTACGAAAATGGGGCAATTCCGAACACAGCACGCGAGTGATGAAAGAGGTTATCGGAATGGAAAGCGGAAAAGTCTTGGCCGTCAACTCGATGGCTCGTATTGAGCATGTGGAGATCGCTTCGACGAATCTCAGTCACGGTTTTGAGAAATTTGCGCAGCATCTCAAGCAAAACGGCCTATCTTGGCCGCAAGTCCTCGTCTCGGCTTTCACGGCCGGAAAAACGCGCATCATGATGACTTGCGAGTCGGAAACGCTCGACACTCTGCTGCGCACGCTGGAAAGGAGCAAGGACTTGCGCAAAGGGCGTGAGACTTTGAGTTCGGTGAGCCTCACTTGCTTCGGCGGCGTTTCTTCAGACTTGCCATTTCAGGCGATGCAAATTCTGCAATCCCGTGGGATTGTCGTTGAAAAGTACGTTCTATCACCACATTCGATAAATTTGTTCGTTCCTGTGGCGACCCGCGAGGCCGCGGTCACGGCCTTGCATTCGCTGATCTAACAACCTCTTCGAGAAGATATCACGAAATCGCGTATGGGGAGGGATGGTCAAGAGGGACGGCTCGCCGGCTCGATGCGGCGACAACGAGAGTTCTTAATCTTGCTGATACGCGCCCGTCCGCCATCGTTGGTGTCAATTTTTTATAGTCGGGAGGCGTCGATCATGCCGGGCACCATTGGTTGGCTACTTCGCGAGGGCGAACGAATCATTGCTTGCAACACAGGTCTATTGGGTGACAAGCACCTTCTAATCGGCGCTACCCGCGTTCGTAACGAAGCGCTTATTCTCAGAGACACACTGGATTACGTGGGCAAGCAGGTCGATGCGATTGTCGCTTATGATGACGCGAGCACGGATCGTACGCTGGAGATTCTATGCGAACATCCGAAAGTCGCTCTGATTGTGACAAATCGGTCGTGGGAAGCTGACATCGAGGCGCGCCGGATTGCTGAGGGTCGGCATCGCGGCCTCTTGTTGCAGACGGCGCGCGAGCATTTGCAGTTCGACTGGATGTTTTGCTTCGATGCGGATGAGCGCGTTACCGGGGATTTACGCGGATTCATAGAAGGAACGCATTCTAGAGAATGCGACGGCGTGCGGGTTCAACTGTTCGACGCCTATATGACTCCTGGGGATCATGCACCCTATCAGGCCGATTGCGAACTGTTGGACTTTCGTCGTTTCTTCGGTCCGGAACGGCGAGACATTCTGATGTTGTGGCGAAACCGGTTGGAGGTCACCTTCGCAGAGCACCATGCGCGCGAGCCGGGTGGCGTTGAACGCGTGGCGACTGGCCTCTATTGCCAACACTACGGCAAATCGTTGTCGGTCGACCATTGGGAAGAGACCTGCGACTACTACATGCGACACTTTCCGTTCGATACCTACGGACGAAAATGGCGCGAGCGCAAAGGTCGAGCAATCCACACCCAATCGGACTTCATGCGGCCGTTGTACGAGTGGGGTGACAGGCTCTTTGCGAATGCGATCAAGATGTGATTGTCCGAAAACTGAGCCGCCCCCGTGCCAATGCGGCCGCTTCGAAGTCGGCTTCGTTGATCTGGACGCGTTTTGGTCTGCGTTCGGTCGTGTTCGTTGTGTTCCGGTGAGATCGTTTCTGGTGCGAAACTGGTGCGATAGATGGTCTGAGATTTTCGTGCCTGACGTGCTGTTTCGCAACGCCTCCCGAAGATTGTTCGTGACCAGCGCGCCAAACAAATCGCGCCCAACAAGCCTTGCCGCGCCGCGCGGTCGACGAACCTCGCTCCGGGGATGAAGCCGACTCTGACGGTTCCAAACTAGGAACCTGACAGGCGCTGAGCGCAAGAATCCCGGGAGGTGTGAGGCGGCTCACACCCCCACGTCAGGCTTCGCGCTAATCAGATCGCTGCGGGGATTTCTGGCGGACAGGAGATTTCGCATGAAGCCTTTGATCATTTGTTCCATCGCCGCTGTTGGTCTGCTTGCTGCTGTGACCGGCATCCCGCGATCACACTCGAACGCAACGGTCGGGCGCGCCGGAACATCAAGCACGTCGACATTGCAGGGCATGCAAAGCGGTCGAAGCGCAGACAAACTGCCGGTCGACGATTTTGACGATCGGTCATTGGTCTTTCCGCGGGATTCCAAGCGCTAAAGCATGATCCGGAAAAGTGCGCAGCGGTTTTCCGAAAAGATCATGCTCAAACAACAACCTAAAGCGCGATGACGATTCATCCCAATCTCATCGCGCTTTAGGCAGAAGGCCGCGCAGCAGACCGTTCAGCCAGGGCTCGCAAATAGATGCGCTTGAGCCTGCGAGGTCGAACGAAATCGTGGTCGAGAGGCGGGGCTACGGGCCCAGGAAAGCGGGCGGAATCGGGTAGTCGTTCCCCAAAAGGCCGAGCAATTCCAGTTCGCCTCGATGAGCGTCCAGTTCCAGAATGGCCAAGAGAAGCATCAGCACGGCCGCGGTATAGATGAGGAACGGTGACGTTTCAGCGGGCACATCGTCATGGTGTGGCGGTATCGCATTGCGAAGTGATCGCCACAACGAAATGAAATGCAGATACGTTTTAGGTCGTATTTGCATGACGTCGTCCTCGACGTGTCAGATCAAGCATAGGTTCAGGCTATGCCCGGTTCAAGCCGACAACAGCCGTTGCGGCATTGAGTAGCGGAGCCATGCCCGTCCTGCGGTGCAGCATGGAAACCGGATAACGGCTTCAATCATTGACGAGACCGAGCGAGTGCACGTACGCCGTGTCAACACCGACGACATGCCCGAACGACCTGTAAGCCGCAGATGAATTGGGTCCCACGTCTCAGCACCAGTCTCTGCATCGTTGCCGCTCTGCTGGCGATGCATTCAGCGCCGGCGCCAGCGCAATTGACAGGTCACGGTGGGCCCGTGCGGGCGATTGCGATTTCCAGTGATGGCAACAATGTTCTGTCGGGCAGCTTCGACACCGCCGCCATCCGATGGTCGCTCAAGACCGAAGCCGCCGAGCAGGTCCTTCGCTTTCACTCCGATGCGGTGAACGCGGTGGCCTTCCTGAAGGATGGGCGGATGGTGACTGCCGGAGCGGATGCGAAGGTAGCGATCTGGACGCCTGGCCGGCAGCAGCCGGATCAGGTTTTCGAGGGCCATGGTGCGCCGATCGCTTCACTTGCAGTCTCGCCGGATGGCGCAAGAGTGGCTTCTGCCTCCTGGGACCATACAGTTCGTATCTGGTCGCTCGGCGATGGCGCGCAGCAGGTGCTGGAGGGGCATGCGCAGAACGTCAACGGCGTCGCATTCACGTCGGATGGACGATCGCTGGTGAGCGTGGGTTACGATCGTGAACTGAGGATCTGGCCATTGGCGGGTGGCACCCCAAACGTCATCACGCTGGGCTCACCCCTTAATGCCGTGGCAGTCGCGCCTGACGGCGAGATCGTAACGGGTGGTGCTGATGGCAAGCTACGCTTTCTGATGTCGGAGGGCCGGGAAAGCGGCGAGGTGCAAGCTGGCCAGACGCCGATTGTCGCGTTGTCGATCTCTCCAGACGGCACGTCGGTCGCTGCTGCAGGAATTGGCGGTGTCGTGGCGGTCATCGACCGAAAGGCGCGAAGCATCGCGCGAAGCCTGGTCGATACAGGTTCGCCCGTGTGGTCGGTCGCTTTCCTGCCGGACAACGCAACATTGCTGACGGGCGGCGTCGACGGCAGGATCCGGCGCTGGAACGCGCTGACCGGCGCCCCCATCGGCTCATCGTTGCAAGCCACGCCGCGCGATCCGCTTGCAGCCTATACGGGAGATCACGGGGCCGAGGTGTTCAGGGCGTGCGTTGCCTGTCATACCCTGTCCGAGCAAGACGCGCAGCGCGCCGGCCCCACGCTTGCGGGCTTGTACGGCCGCAGGATCGCGTCGCTGCCTGGTTATCGCTTCTCCGACGCGCTCAAAGCGATGGACATCGTGTGGACGCCCGAGACCGTGTCAAAATTGTTCGAACTCGGTCCGAACGCCTATACGCCTGGCACAAAAATGCCGGAGCAGCGGATTGGATCCGCGAAGGATCGCAAGGCGCTTACGGATTCCCTGGCGCGCGCCACCGCCAAGTAGCTAACGCTTGGTCTCACGCTCACGGAGATAATCATCGGTCGTGCGAGGCGAAGCGCGTTCGGGCACGCCGGCGAACGGGTCGAACTGTTGTTCACTCATGGCGGTGACGCGGCAGTCCGCGCACATTCTGACCACGTCCAGCCGCTTGTCGCCCGCGGGATACATCCAGTGTCGGCCCTCGAGTTTCGCAGCGATCTTCTCGATCGTGCTCTTTACCCCAAAGGGTTTATTGCAGCGGATGCAAAGCGCCGGCTCTTCCTCCTTGATGATCCGTGCCGGAGCCCTTGAGGCCCGGAAATCGATCTGCGGCTTCAGAGTGATCACCTTTTCCGGGCAGGTGCTCTGGCATAATCCGCACTGCACGCACGCATCTTCGACGAATTTAAGCACGGGACGTTCGGGATCGTCGCGGAGAGCCCCGGTGGGACAGGCCGACACGCAGGCCAGGCACAAAGTGCATCCGTCCGTATTGACGGTAACCGTACCAAGCGGCGCGCCCTGGGACAGCGCAATGACGTCGGTCGGCACAGGCGCAACGCGGTGCAGTTCGTGAAGAGCGAAGCGAAGCAGGTCGCGCCGCTTGCCTACCGTCTTGAAGGTTGCGGGACGCTCCACGGCCGGCGCGGGTTCAATCGACCGCAGCACTTCGCCCAGCACGTCCGGGTCGTCCGTTTCGATAGTCGCAACCCGGCGCCCCGAAAAACCTAATCCGGAAACAATGGCATCAGCCATCGTTATGGTTTGAGAAAGCCCGGAGATGTCGTGCAGAGGTCTCGCGCGGAGGAGAAAGCGTATCCCCGCTGCGCCATAGGCGAAGGATGCCACGACCGCTTCCAATCCAACCTGTGTCACCTCGTTGACGGGGAACGGCAGCACATTGGCGGGAAGCCCGTCGCCGTGGCGGGCGAGCGCATCGATCAGCGTGCTGCCATGTTGGGTGTCGTGCAGCAGCACGACCGCACCGGAGCCGCCGGCTTCGCGGTAGGTCAAAAGCATTGCGCGCAATTTGTGCAGCAGCGCATCGGGCGGCGGAAGGGCATAGGTTGCTGCACCCGTCGGACAGGCCGCGGCGCACTGGCCGCATCCGGCGCAGACCTCAGCGTTGATCTTGACGTGATCGCCATGTGGCGTGATCGCTCCGGTCGGGCAGAGATCGAGACAGCGATGGCAACCCGTCAGCCTCGAGCGCGAATGGACGCAGATCTCTGCGGTGAAATTGACGTATTTCGGCTTGTCGAAGTTGCCGACGAGGTCGCGTGCCCTGAGCACCGCACGCAGCATCGCGGCCGGGTCCCGCGGATCCGCGCGGAGATAGCCGTCGCGCAAGTCATGCGCAGGAAAAAGCGGTTTCCCGCCGGAGAGATCAAGGACGATGTCGCAGCGCGAAGTCAGGCCGTCGCACGGAGCCTCGAAGACGAGCTTATCGCGCGAGGAGGGGCGGGGGGCCGCATAGTCGTCGACCGTCAACTCGAAGGCCCCCAAATGGCCCTTGGCGTTACGGATCGTTCCTTGGACGATCGGAAAGGATGTCGTCGCCGGCGGCATAATCTGTGACGGCTTTGTGATCATGATCGTCACGTCGAGATGATCGGCAAGCAATCGACCAGCTTCGACCGCAAGTTCGTCGCGGCCATAGATCAGGATCACCCCTTCGCTCGATAGGGTGACAAACGGAAAAGCAGGCGCAGCCTCGGACACAGCGGCGAGCAGTGCTGCCATTTTTGGGCCTGCCTTGGTTCCCTCCACCGACCAGCCGGCCGTCTCGCGAAGGTTGATGAAATCCAGTTTCCCCGAACGCCCCTTCGCCTCGTCGCCAAACAGTGGGGCCTCCTGGGTGCAGCCGACGATGAGCGGTCCTTCCGCCTTCGCCGCGTTGCGAAAATGATCGAGCTCGGCCCTGCAGAGCTGGCGGAACTCGGCGATTTCGCTTTTGCGGCATCCTCGCTTCACGGCGGCCGTATCGAGGCGCATCGTGTCTTCGCACGAGCAGATCAGGATCGTGTTCGGCGGATCAGGCATGCGCAGCCCTTCACCTCCTGAAGAGGTCCGGGAACGACGGCGAGCGGACTCGCGTCGCCCCTCCTGGTCGATTAAGTTATTCTCACAAGAGAAGAAAAGAAAGCTGGAGGTCCGCCTGACACCGACAGCCCCTGGGCACTCATCGGTCACGGAGCCAATCAATCTGCCTCCGCCATTCACGCTGGTGAGGCTGCGCGAAAGTCGTGACTCTTTCGCCCATGCCATGCATATCGCCGAAGAGAGTGGGGCAGGTACGCTGACCTACGTGGGGCGGTTCGATCTTGCCGAGTTCGCAGTCGTCCTTGAACCTGGCGAGCCGTTGCGTACCGCGCGCCGCGCTTTCTATGCGGGGATGGTGGCGCTGACCGACGCCTTGCGCGCGTATGCGCCGCCGAACAAGGAGATCGCGATCGACTGGCCGGACGCGATCCGTGTTGACGGCGGCCTCGTTGGTGGCGGGCGGCTCGGCTGGCCTTCGTCCGCAAAGGAGGACAAGCCGCCGCGCTGGCTGGTGTTCGGTGCCATGATCCGGACGGTTGCGATGAGCGACAGGGAAGCCGGCGTTTATCCGCTCGCTTCCGCCCTGGATCAGGAGGGTTTTGGTGAGGCCGGCGCGATTCAGGTGACGGAGAGCTTTGTGCGGCATCTGATGCGCGCTCTCGACGCCTGGCAAGCCGATGGATTCGACGGCATCGCACGCGAGTTTCTAAGTCGGTTGCCGTGTGCGCGGCAAACCACATATGTGATCGCTGACAACGGTGACCTTATTGCCCGCCGGATTGGGACAAACAGGACCGATCGGCACGACCTGAAGAAGGGCTTGCTATCGCCGTCATGGTTCGATTCAATACTCGGAGGACCGCGTCTGTGAAGCTCTTGCGCACCATCGCGCTCGATCCATCCGACACGTTCGTGTTCGACGTGCCGGCGCAGCCTGGCGATTGGGCGGTGTCGGGCGCCTTCCGCTTTTGTAATCGGGATGCAGCGAAGCTGAGCGGCAAGGACCGTTCGGCATTTCGAAGCGGTTTCCTCGGCGTGCAATCCTGGGGCTGGTCGACACTGGTGCAAATCGTCCCCGCGACTGAAGGCGATCGCCGGACGTTGGTGGAGCTCCTTGCGAAACAACTGGTCGAACGGTTCGGGGCGCCGGACCTTGCAACCGCGCGCCTTGCCGCTGAAGAGGAAGTCGCCTTTGCGCAATCACTCTGCACGCATCCCATCAGCGCGCTGATCGCGGTCCACCGCTCGGCGAGCAATGGCGAGGTCCGCGAGTCATTCCGCAGATTGCAACTGCGCGAGGGCCAGCGTCACGGCAAGGCGTTCTCGTTCATGGAAGTGGAGGATGACACCGAGCCCGACAAGGATCTCAATCTTGCGAATATGAGCGAGGAGCCGTCGCGCCGATGAGGGATTTCTGGATCGCCTGCGGCCACCATCTGCTCGATCACAATGCGAGCGGCGGGCTCGTGGTCACGGATGAGTTCCTGAAGGCCTACTTCGTGCGCCCCGAACTGATGCCGCCGGACGACGCCTGCGCGGTCGAACGCAGGTTGCACCAGGAGCTGCTCGCTGACCCGGGCCGGGCAGTCGCTGCGGAGGAGGTAGCTGCGATCGCCGATGCAGATGCGCGGGAGAACTGGCAATTCGTACTGGCATTTCGGAAGCTTCTGCTGCGCGAACCCACGTTGGAAGCGGCCTACCTTGCATTGGTTCGCTCACGTCACGTCAACCTGCCGCCGCTGTTTGTGAACCACCTTGTTCACGTGATCCTGCGAAATGCGCTTGACGGCTGCGAGGACCCGTTCGTGCTGCGCGCGGCCGAACTGTTCTTCCGGCCGCAGCGTATCGTGCCGCACGAACACTTGCTGCTGTTGGGCGACGAGGAAATCATTGGCGGGCCAAGCCAAACGCCCGTGTTGTCGCTGATGTCCATGTTGGGGGCAACAACCGGCGCGGAGGTCGACGTCCTCAGCGAGGGGAATGCCGACAGCTACTGGCAGCGCAGCGATCAGTTCGATCTTGCGCTCGATTTCACCGGCGGAACGCGGGGCCCCGCTGCGCTGGCAGAGGCCATGGGGCGCTGGATTACTCATTTGCTTGGATTTGCCGTCGGAATTGAGCCGCTCACCGCCCTGCGCGATGCGAAGCTCACCTGGTATGTTGGGCTCGATGCTGAAGCCACCCGGATGGGCGACCAGCTTTGGCATGGAGAGGCGCTGGACGACCGCACCGCAAGCCGTGTGCTGGCGCTGTTCCGGCTCGCTTTTCCAGATTCCAGCCTGGTCGTTGATGCGGTCGGGCGCGAGCCGGTCTACCTGATCCTTGCAACGACCTCCGATCAGCTGGTGCAGATGAAGCCGCAGAATCTGTTGACGGGGTTGCCGATCAAGCACCTGGAGGCTGCAACGTGAGCCCCGGCGCGCTGCCATTGTTGCGCATTCCGGTCGGCGTTGTCGTCGAGCGCCGCGAGGCGGATTCCCCATGGATTGATTTTGTCTGGCGCGGCATCGGCGTCTTGCCGGATGAGTCGGAGATGATGCCGTGGACTGTCCTACGGGCGCAGGAGGGATTGACGCTCTTTTATGCCGGGAACGCCATGGTCGATCTCTATCGCTCGGAAACCGAGCGCTACCGCGACAATCTTGCCACGGGCGCTCCCCGCATCTGGATCGTATTGACTCCCTCCGAGGGCGCCTGGCCCTATGCCGTTTCGGCCGTCACCGCAGATCCAGCGGAAGGCGAGGCATTCACGGAAGCAGGTGCCAATCTGGTCGAAGCGGTGCCAATGCCTGAGATACTGCATAAGGCGATTGAAAATTTCATCGCCGAGCACCACGTCGAGAGGGAATTCGTCAAGCGCGAGCGACGCCGCGCCGATCCTGAGGCGCTTGCGCGGCGTCACCACGACGGTGAGCACGAATGAGCGACGAGCAATTCCTGGCGCGCTGGGCGCGCCGCAAGCAAGAGGCGAAGGCCGGTCACGCTGAACCAGCCCCTGAAGAAGCCGCTGAGGCGCATGGGCCGGCGCTGTCCAACCGGGCCGCGGCAGAGCCGGCTCCCCCGGAGACGGAGCTGTCGAACTTGCCCCCGATTGAATCGATCGATGCTGCCACCGACATCACGGCTTTCCTGCGCAAAGGCATTCCGCAGGAGTTGAGCCGGGCGGCGCTCCGTCGCGCCTGGAGCGCCGATCCCACCATCCGCGATTTCGTGGGGTTGGCGGAAAACGCCTGGGACTTCAACGACCCGAACGCCATGGCTGGCTTCGGTCCGCTGGACTATTCGGCCGAGCAAATTGACGCTCTCGTCCGCCGCGTCGTCGGGGGCGTGGTAGAGGCCGCCGAGGGCCTCCCCGATCCGCGCGAGGCTGCCGAAAACGCCGCGCGATCGGCTCCCGCGGAGGCCGGTTTCGAGCAATCATCAAATCCGGTGAAGGCGATCAAGGAACCTCGACCGCTCGGCGAGTTCGCAGCCGCGGAATTGCCGTCGAATTCTACTGCATCGCAACCCGTAGCTGCGAGTGAAGAGACTCCCCTTCGGCACCGCACACATGGCGGGGCGTTGCCCCGGTAGACTGCGACTAAATGCGATAGCCTCAGGCTATGGCTATCAATTGACCGCTCCCGGACACGCGGCTAGTCTTTGTTACGCAAACGCAATCAAGCGCTTGGCCCCCTGGATGGGAGGTCGGCATGCGCGATGCGGGCCTTGAACGAGCCATCGATGCGGCGGGCGGCGTTGCCGAGCTTGCCCGAAAAATCGGTATTGCCCAGCCCTCGGTGTCGAACTGGAACAGGGTGCCCGCGCAACGTGTGATTGCGGTCGAAGGCGCGACGGGTGTGTCGCGCAAAGTGCTTCGTCCCGATCTCTATAGTGAGCCGGCCGCGCCGGACGACGCGGTTGATCCGACCGATGCCGCGCGCGCGCAGGAATACGCGCTGCTTGCAACCTTGCTCTCGTCCGCGCCGTCGGCCGCATTGCTCGAGCAGATCGCGCAACTGCATGGCGATGCGACGCCGCTTGGACGCGCCCACGCAACCCTTGCAGAAGCTGCATCGGTAGCGGCCGTATCCGAGGTCGAGCGCGAATATTTTGACCTCTTCGTCGGTCTGGGTCGCGGCGAGTTGCTGCCTTACGCATCCTATTACTTGACGGGCTTTCTCCACGAACGTCCGCTGTCGCGCCTGCGCGACGATCTCGCCGCGCTCGGCATTGAGCGGGTCGAGAGCAATTTTGAGCCCGAGGATCACGCGGCGACGCTGTGCGAGATCATGGCGGGCCTTGCGGTGGCACGCTTCCCGGTGCCAACGGAAGCACAGCGCACATTCTTCGAGAAGCATGTGTCCCGCTGGATGGGACGTTTGTTTGCCGACATGGAGAAGGCGGAAAACGCCAAATTCTACCGGTCGGTCGGAACACTTGGACGAAATTTTCTGGAAATCGAATCCGAGGCTTTCACGTTTGTCAACTGACCAGCGCCGCTGGTCCAGGAGAGATGCGATGAGGGACGAGCAGAGAACGACAGTCGGACGCCGCGATTTCCTTCGCAAGGTCGGCATCGGCACGGTCGGTGCGGGCGCGACGCTGGCAACGCCCTTGATCACGCCTGCTCAGGCGGACAGCGAGACCGACGATGAGAAACGCAAGGCGCGCTACAAGGAGACCGATCATGTGAAGGCGTACTACCGTGTCAATCGCTATCCGGGTTGAGAGGAGGCGGCCGTGCTGATCAGGAGAACACAACAGCGTTCCGAATCCGCTTCACGCGGATCAATCGCGGGAGGTTTGTCCGGGCAAACCAATGGTCTCGACCGCCGCACCTTCCTGCTCCGGTCTGGCCTTGGTGGCGGCGCTCTCGCTGCAGTGAGCACGCTGCCGGTCGGCGGCGTCCGCAAGGCGAAAGCAGCAGTGGCAGGTCCCCTCACATCGGGAGCAACCGTTCGCAAGAGCGTCTGCACGCATTGTTCGGTTGGATGCACCGTGACGGCGGAGGTGCTGAATGGGGTGTGGATCGGCCAGGAGCCGAGCTGGGAGTCCCCGATCAATCGCGGATCACATTGTGCCAAGGGCGCTTCTGTGCGCGAGCTCGTGCACAGCGAGCGGCGGCTGCGCTATCCGATGAAGCTCGTGGGCGGGCAGTGGACGCGTGTCTCCTGGGATACGGCGATCAACGAGATCGGCGACAAGCTCCTGGAAGTCCGCGAGAAATCTGGGCCCGATTCCATCTATTGGCTCGGCTCGGCCAAAATGACGAACGAAGGCGCCTATCTGTTCCGCAAGCTCGGCGCGTTCTGGGGAACCAACAACACGGATCATCAGGCGCGCATCTGCCATTCAACGACCGTTACCGGCGTGGCCAACACCTGGGGCTACGGCGCGATGACCAACAGCTTCAACGATATCCGCAATGCCAAGACCCAGGTCATCATGGGCGGCAATCCAGCCGAGGCGCACCCTGTATCGTTGCAGCATCTGCTCGAGGGCAAGGAGCTTCAAAAGGCCAACTTTGTCGTCATCGACCCGCGCCTGACGCGAACCGCGGCACACGCGACCGAATATGTTCGGATGCGGCCGGGCACCGACATCCCGGTGCTGTACGGCATGATGTGGCACATCCTCCAGAACGGGTGGGAAGACAAGGAGTTCATCCGACAGCGGGTCTATGGATTCGATGATCTCCGGAAAGAAGTGGAGAAGTGGAATCCGGCAGAAGTCGAGCGTGTCACCGGCATTCCCGGCGAGCAGCTCAAGCGCGTCGCCAAGATGTTTGCTACCGAGAAGCCGGCAACGCTGATCTGGGCCATGGGCCAGACCCAGAAGACCGTTGGCACCGCCAACGTGCGGGCCAGTTGCATCGCACTGCTGATGACCGGCAATGTCGGCGGAGCGGGCATGGGCGCCAACATCTTCCGTGGCCATGACAACGTGCAAGGCGCGACCGATGTCGGGCTCGATATCGTCACGCTGCCGTTCTACTACGGGCTCGCCGAAGGCGCGTGGAAGCACTGGTCGCGGGTTTGGGAAGTCGACCATGAGTTCCTGAAGTCGCGCTTCGACTCCAAGCAGATCATGGAAACGCCCGGCATCCCGCTGACCCGCTGGTTCGAAGCGGTCACGCTGCCGAAAGATCGGATCGCGCAGAGGGACAATGTGCGGGCCGTGTTCGTGCAGGGGCACGCCAGCAACAGCATCACCCGCATTCCTGAATCCCTTAATGGCCTGAAGGCGCTCGAGCTGCTCGTCATCGCCGACCCGCATCCGACGACCTGGGCCTCGCTCTCGGTCGAGGCGGGACGCAAGGATGGAGTCTACATTCTCCCGGTTGCCACGCAATTCGAGTGCAAGGGTTCGCGCGTTGCCTCGAACCGCTCGTTGCAATGGGGCGAGCAGGTCGTGAAGCCGATCTTCGAATCGAAGGACGACCTCGAGATCATCTATCTCCTGGCGAAGAAGTTCGGCTTCGCCGACAAGATGTTCAAGAACATCAAGGTCGAGAACAATCTGCCCGAGGCGGAGGATGTCCTGCGTGAGATGAACCGCGGCAGCTGGTCGACCGGCTATTGCGGGCAATCGCCCGAGCGCCTCAAGGCGCATATGAAGAACCAGGCGAAGTTCGACATGCTGACGATGCGGGCGCCCAAGGACGATCCCGAGGTCGGCGGCGACTATTACGGTCTGCCTTGGCCGTGCTGGGGATCACCTGAAGTCAAGCATCCGGGCACGCCGCTGCTCTACAACACCAATCTGCACGTGATGGACGGTGGCGGCACGTTCCGTCCGCGCTTTGGCGTCGAGCGCGAAGAGAAGCTGCCCGACGGCACCACGCGCAAGGTCAGCCTGCTCGCGGACGGCTCGTACTCGAAGGGTTCGGCGATCGAGGACGGCTATCCGGAATTCACGCTGGCGAGCCTGAAGAAGCTCGGCTGGGACACGGAGCTCACGGAAGCCGAAATGGCTGTGATCAACAAGATCAACCCGGCCAAGCCAGACGTGGTGTCGTGGTCGCTCGACCTGTCGGGCGGAATCCAGCGTGTCGCGCTCATGCATGGTTGCGTGCCCTATGGCAACGGCAAGGCGCGGATGAATGCGTTCGGCTTGCCCGACCCCATTCCGGTACACCGGGAGCCGATCTACACGCCGCGCGTCGACCTGGTCGCGAAATATCCGACGTTGCCCGACGCCGAGCAGTTCCGGGTGCCCAATATCGGCTTCTCGGTGCAAAAGGCGGCGGTCGAGAAGGGGATCGCGAAGCAATTTCCGCTCATCCTGTCGTCCGGCCGTCTGGTCGAATATGAGGGCGGCGGCGAGGAGACGCGCACCAACCCCTGGCTCGCCGAATTGCAGCAGGACATGTTCATCGAGATCAATCCAGCCGATGCCGCCGAGCGCGGCGTCACGGACGGTGGCTGGGTCTGGGTCACGGGCGCAGAGAACAATTCGAGGGCCAGGATGAAGGCGCTCGTCACCGAGCGTGTCGGCAAGGGCGTTGCCTGGATGCCTTTCCACTTCGGCGGTTGGCTCGCAGGCAAGGATCTTCGCAGCAACTACCCCAAGGGCACCGATCCGATCGTGCTCGGCGAAAGCGCGAACACGATCACCACCTACGGGTATGATCCCGCGACGAACATGCAGGAGACGAAAGTCACTCTCTGCCAGATCGCGGCGGCATAAGGAGCAACGACGATGGCACGTATGAAATTTCTCTGCGACGCCGACCGTTGCATCGAGTGCAACGCCTGCGTGACGGCCTGCAAGAACGAGCACGAGGTCCCCTGGGGCATCAACCGGCGTCGTGTCGTCACCATCAATGACGGCAAGCCGGGCGAACGCTCGGTCTCGATGGCCTGCATGCACTGCACCGATGCGCCCTGCGCTGCGGTGTGTCCGGTGAACTGCTTCTACACCACGGCCGACGGCGTGGTGCTGCACTCCAAGGACCTCTGCATCGGCTGCGGCTATTGCTTCTACGCCTGTCCGTTCGGCGCGCCGCAATATCCGAAGGTCGGCAATTTCGGCTCCCGCGGCAAGATGGACAAATGCACCTATTGCGCCGGCGGTCCCGAAGCCGACGGCAGCAAGGAGGAATACGAGAAATACGGCGCGAACCGGCTTGCCGAAGGCAAGCTGCCGCTCTGCGCCGAGATGTGCTCGACAAAATCGCTGCTCGCCGGCGATGGCGAGATCATCGCCCAGATCTACAGAGAGCGCGTACTGAAGCGCGGCTACGGCTCGGGCGCATGGGGCTGGAAAACCGCCTATCGCGAGACGATCGAGTCCTGAAGCAGGCCGCGGCCACGCGGCGCAGATGCCGAGGAGGAGTTCATGTCGTCATCCGGAAGGTTCATTCCAGTCACCATCGGCGCGTGGGCATTGCTTCTGTTGATCATTGCGGCGCCGGCACCGTCACTGGCCCAGCAGGTCAATCCGACAGCGAGCTCGGTTAACGAGCGGCAGCTGCTCCAGGAAATGGACCGGATCCAGGGGCGCGTCAGCATTCCCGACCAGCGCTCCAGCGTGCTCATGCAGCCGGCTGGCCGCGAGTGGCGTGAATTCCGCAACGTGGCGCTGCGCTGGATTGGCGGGGTTGCCATCCTCGGCATGCTGGCGGTTCTCGTGATCTTCTATTTGACGCGCGGCATGGTCCGTCTGGAAAGCGGACGATCCGGCCGCACAATCGTGCGCTTTTCCTTATTCGAGCGTTTCGTGCATTGGATGACTGCGACCTGCTTTGTCGTTCTGGCGATTTCCGGATTGAACATCACCTTCGGCCGTCCGTTGCTCCTGCCGCTGATTGGCCACGAGGCGTTTTCCGAATGGTCGCAGTGGGCGAAGTACGCGCACAACTACCTCAGCTTTCCGTTCACCATCGGAGTCGTGCTGATCTTCCTGATGTGGATCGCTGGCAACGTCCCGAACAAGGCGGATGTCGATTGGATCAAGCGCCGTGGCGGTATTGTGGGTCACGATCATCCACCGGCCTATCGTTTCAACGCCGGCCAGAAGGCAATCTATTGGATCGTGGTCATTGGCGGAGGCCTGGTGGCGGCCACCGGATATGTGCTGATGTTCCCGTTCTATCTGTCAGGTATCGAAGGGATGCAGTTCGCGCAGATCGTTCACTCCATCGTGGCGATGCTCTTCATCGCGGCGATGCTGGCGCACATCTATATCGGGACGATCGGTATGGAAGGCGCGTTCGAGGCAATGGGCAGCGGCACTGTCGATGTCAACTGGGCCAAGGAGCACCATGGGCTCTGGCTTGAAGAGCAGAATGCGCGCGCCGAAGCGAATGCACGGCCCCGGCCGGCGGCCACCGCGGCGGAGTAGGGATCGCGCGGCCCATAAATGTGCCAGGCGCTTGGTCAGAGCCGCACGCCCGTCGTCGCAAACGCTTGTTGGACGGGTTCCTGGATCTGGTCAAGGACGACAAAACCGGCCGCCGCGATCACAATTGCGGCTGCGCAGGCGAGCAAGAAGGCTTTCATGGCAAGGCTCCGCCGGAGATCGGGGGGTAGTTTATATGAGCGAGCAACCTGCGGACAACTGAATCAGCACGTGCCGAAATCCGATCGTTGGTTGGCCGGTTGGCACGATAGCGCCGCCGAATCTACCACAAGAACGGAGAGACCATAGTCAGCTGTCGAGCAGTAGTTTGACGAAACAACATAGGCAATCATCGCGACTCGTTGGCGCAATCGCAGAGCCGTCAGGAAGAAACTGTCCGCAGATCATTTAGGTCGCGCCGATGAACGGCACATCGCGTGCCTTTGAATTATGACAAATTTTCTGCTGGCGGCGGCCTTAACGGACCGGGCAGCTCGATCCGCGGGCTGGACGAGCACCCGGTCGTGCATGTGGCGTTCAACGACGCCGAGGCCTTTGCCAAGTGGGCAGGCAAGGAACTTCCGACCGAGGCCGAATGGGAATTCGCGGCGGACCTCGCCACTTTGCGCTGTTTCGCGATCCTGGCGACCCAGGTTCGAGCACCCGTGCCCCCGCCTTGAAGCGCTATTCCGACCGCGAAATCGAGCGGCGGGCGTCCCTCATTTCCGCTATGATCAAGCCATGACGATCGGGATCACCGGACCCGAACGGAAGGTACCAAGGCAGAGTGCCGTGGTCGGGCTCACTATTGCGGCCGCTGTCATTGGGGTTTGCCTGATCCTGCTTTGGCTCGCGAGCGACCTCCTCGTCGACTGGCTGTGGTTTTCCTCGATCAATTATCCGCAGGTTTTTTGGACGACAATCGGTGCGAAAACCGTCATCTTTCTTGCGGTCTGGACCGGAACCGCCATCATCCTTTGGCTGAACGGATGGTTCGCCCTGCGCTTTGCCCGACGGCGGTCGACACAGCTTGTCACCGCTTCGGTGTGGAACTTCGCGGTCAACGCGCCGCCAGATTTGCTTGCGCTTTTACGCGGTCGACTGCCGTGGTCCCGGTTGACCGTAGGTGGGGCAGCTTTGATCGCTCTGCTCGTCGCCGCCGCAGAAGTCGGCAACTGGGGTGTCTTCCTGCGGTTTGTCTATCAGGTGCCATATGGCGCAGACGATCCGCTCTACAACAAGGACATCGGCTTCTATCTCTTCTCGCTGCCCGCCTATATCCTCATCAAAAACTGGATCATGCTCGTGCTCGTTCTCAGCGCGCTTTTCGCCGCGGCGATCTACTGGGTGCACGGCGATATCGAATACGACCTTCATCGCCGATCAATGTCGTCGATGGCGATTGCCCACGGCTCGGTGCTGCTCGGTCTTTTCTTTGCAGTGAAGGCCTGGTCCTATGGTCTTGATCGCTATCTGCTGCTCTACGGCGACAACGGTGTGGTCGTCGGCGCAAGCTACACCGATGTCCACGTGAGGCTCCCGGCCTTGTGGTTGGTGATCGGACTTTCGGTCATCGCGGCGTTCGCCACGTGGGCAAATTTGCGGGTGCGCACCTACCGGCTTCCTGCCGCCGCGTTCCTGCTTGTCGTGATCGGGTCTTTCGTGCTGTCTAGCGTGATTCCCGTGCTGTTCCGGGAGTTCTTCGTCAAACCAAGCGAATTGGAGCTGGAAAGGCCCTATATCGAACGCAACATTGCGCTCACCCGGCAGGCATACAATCTCGATCAGATCGCAGCCAAGCCGTTTGCGGCGGAACAGAAGCTTAGCTTCAAGACGCTCGACGCCAACAAGGCGACAATCGACAATATCAGGCTGTGGGACTGGCTGCCCTTGTCGGACACCTACGCGCAGCTGCAAGAGATCCGCACTTACTACAAATTCCATGATCTTGATGTTGATCGCTACTGGCTCGATGGCTCCTACCAAAGCGTAATGCTCTCGGCTCGCGAATTGCGGCCCTCCCTGCTGCCGCCGAATGCCCAGACATGGGTCAACCGCCACGTGCTGTTTACTCACGGCAATGGCGCGGTGATGAGCCCGGTCACGCGCAAAAGCACCGAGGGGCTACCGCTGCTCTATTTGCGGGATATCCCTCCGGTTGCGGATGGAGGCCCCAATATCCACGAGCCGCGCCTCTACTACGGCGAACGGAGCGACAACTACGTCATCGTCAAGGGGAGCACGCCGGAGTTCGACTATCCGAAGGGAAAGGATAATGTCTACGCGGCTTATGACGGTACGGGCGGCGTTCCGATAGGGGCGATGGTGTGGAGAGGCCTGTTCGCTTACTACTTCAACGACCCGAACCTACTGCTCTCAAGCTACATCACGACCGACAGCCGTATCATGATCCGGCGCAATATCGGGGAAAGAGTACGAACGATCGCCCCGTTCCTCAGGCTCGATCACGATCCTTATCTGGTCATCAGCAATGGGCGGATGTTCTGGATGCAGGACGCCTACACGGTGAGTTCCTACTTCCCCTCCGCGCAGCCGGCGCAAGACGAGGATATCAACTACATTCGCAATTCAGTGAAGGTCATCGTCGATGCCTATAACGGGACCGTCGACTTTTACCTGATGGAGACCGGCGATCCGATTGCAGCGACCTATCGGCGTATCTTTCCGAGCCTGTTCAAGCCATTCTCGGCCATGCCGGCGGATATGCAGAGGCACATTCGCTATCCGGAGGACCTGTTCCTGATTCAGGCGCAGCTCTATCAGAGCTATCACATGGAGGCCGCTGACGTTTTCTATAACCGCGAGGATCTCTGGCAGTTCCCGCGCCAGCCGGGCGGCGGCGGCATTGCGACGATGGCCCCATATTACATCATCATGCGACTGCCCGGCGAGCCGCAGGCCGAGTTTTTCCTCATGCTTCCCATGGTGCCAAGCCGCCGCGACAATATGATCGCGTGGCTCGCCGCGCGTTGCGACGCACCCGACTACGGCAAGCTGATTGTCTACGAGTTTCCCAAGGAGAAGCTCGTCTACGGGCCGTTCCAGATCGAAGCGCGGATCAATCAGAGCACCGATATATCGCAGCAGATCACGCTGTGGAATCAGATGGGCTCGCGGGTGATACGCGGTGCGAACCTGCTTGTGATCCCAATCGAGAACTCGATCCTCTATGTAACGCCGCTCTATTTGCGAGCGGAGCACGGACACCTGCCGGAGCTGAAACGCGTGATCGCAGCCTATGGTGAACATGTGGTGATGAAGGAGACGCTCGACGAGGCCTTGTCAGCACTGTTTATCGAGCCTGGCGCGGTGCGGCCGGTCTCGAGCACGAAGGAGGAAATGCCTGTCGCACGCCCGTCGGCAAGTCAGGCACGGGAGGCGCTCGACCGCTACAATCATGCCGTTGAACGATTGAAGTCCGGCGACTGGAAAGGCTTTGGCACGCAGTTCGACGCAATGCGCGAGCTTCTGGAGGAAATGAACCGGCACGCCACGGGCCACTAGCGTCGCGGCTCCTTTGGCGCTCATTGGGGAACACAGGGGCTGCATAGTTCGGGCTGAACACGCAACGAAGAGAGGCCTTGAGCTTGATCCGATACAGGCGGTGTTTGCACTCGCGGTACGAATGCCGCTGAGAAGCGAGGTGGACCGCAAGCAGGTCGAGCTGGATCTCCCCTGTGAACCAACCGACAGGCCCACTGTCGCGCCTACTGCTGTAGCCACTGACTGAGTTCATCTTCAGTTACAACACGCTCGAAATTCTCGGTTTTGCTTTTGATGCGGTATCGAATGCGTCCGTCCGCCTCAATCGGGAGGCATGCAACAATAGTGTAGACGGTCCGTTCGCCATTGTCGGCGCGGCCCTGCGGTCGCTGGGCTTGATGATGAACGTCGTCGTTGATCGAGAAGATGTAGGGCATTGTGTTCCTTACAGCATTTGGGGCGCGTGCGCCTCACAGAGAAGCCCGCCGGCCCGCTGATTGCAATCAAGGTTTTGCGGGCCGTGAACAGTCCCTTCGAGAAGGCCGCGGAACCCGAGGCCAGCCGCGGCGCCCTCTCATCTCATTCCCGTGGCAACCCATGCCACCGGTGGTATGGTGAAGGGGTTCGACCTATTGAATGACTTGATGGCCGCGCCCCGAGGGGGCCTTTCCAAGACATCGCTGGATCGAATTTGCTCACACGGATTGTGGGTAGCGAACTCTTTCGTGGGTACTGTTGGAGACGGATAATGGCAACGGGTGTCGTGAAGTGGTTCAACGGCCAGAAGGGCTTTGGCTTTATTCAGCCGGACAATGGTGGGCCGGATGTATTTGTTCACATTAGCGCCGTCGAGCGTGCGGGCCTTCATGGACTAGCCGAAGGGCAGAAGGTCTCCTTCGAGGAGAAGACCGATCCGAGGCGCGGAAAGACGAGCGCTGAAAATCTGAAGACCCTATAACATCGGTCGACGCTTCGGTTTCACGGATGTACTGAGAAGCAGGCTACAGGGGTGATATCATCGCCGACCTGCGGCGGAGATGCCGCACGATTGTTCGTTAAGTTTTATCGTTCATCCGCTAGGTCGTGGAACTTAGCACCAGCGGCACCGTCCCCAGCGTGCGCAGCAGCCGCCGCAACCCCCGCAGCCACCGCAACCACGCACAGCTCGGCAACCACGGCAGCCACGGCAACCACCGCAACCTCGGCGAACAACAACGGCGGCTAGCTGCACGTCGCTTCCAGCATTTTCCTTATCGAAGAGATAGAACGTGGCGAGACTGACGTCGGCCATTTCCTCTTCGCCAAGAACGAAGCGCTGATTGGGCGAGATGTTGTCAGAATGCGGGATATGAGCAGTGGGTATCGTGTGCGCGGATGCGCTCCCCGCCAGCGAGAGACCCAGTCCGGCCGTACCGAGTGCCGTGACGGCGGCGGCTTTGGTTGCGCGTACGTGCTTCGCAGCTTGCTTCACCCGTGGCATGGTCGCCATCCTTTCGGAAGTTGTCGTGAAAGGGTCAGCTTGACGTAGCAAGTGTGCCTGTACGTCTAGAAATGCGACCTAGCGCATTCGGTTCCCCTTCGCGCGCGGGTCTTTTTGAGTTGCAACTGGTGGCGGACCCGACTGACCGTCTGACGATGTCCGTTAACAGGGGCAGAGCGGAAGTTGGATTTCGCGGCGGTCAATGCGGATTTTGACCCGAAGCCGACAGGTTCGAACAGCTGGCGCTTTCCGCAAGGCTCCAGCCAGCGAGGCGACTGCGCAAGTGCTGCTCAAGAATTAAACGTCGATTGGTTTCTAATCTGGTGAGCGCGTAAAGGGTACAAACCGCACGAGGCTGGCGGCGCGCGTTGTTGTCTTGCCCGGGCCGGTTTTTTCCACCACCGTGAGCTGCTGAGTGGTGTAGGCAGGTCCCACCGGCATCACCAGCCGGCCACCCAATTTGAGCTGCTCAATCAGCGGCGCCGGTACGTGCCCGAGCGCTGCGGTGACGATGATTGCTTCAAAAGGACCGCAATCGGGCCAGCCGGCATAGCCGTCGCCAAGCCGAACGCTCACATTGTCATACGCGAGGTCCTTGAGCGTTTTGGCTGCGGCTGCGGCCAACTGCGGGATGATCTCGATGGTGCAGACCTTTCGCGCCAGGTGCGCAAGGATGGCAGCCTGATAGCCCGAACCCGTACCGACTTCGAGCACAACATCATCGGGCGCGACGTAAGCCAGCTGAGTCATCAAGGCCACGATGAATGGCTGCGATATGGTCTGGCCGGCGCCGATCGGAAGCGGCATGTCTGCGTATGCGATGGAGCAAGATCGCTCAGGGATGAACAGATGGCGTTGTGTTTGCCCCATGGCCTCAAGGACTCTCCCCGACAGCCCCTGCTGTCCCAAAACACTGACGTGGGACCGGGCGTAGGACCGGATGGTTTCGACCATGGCGGCGCGTTCGAGGACGCATTGAGCGTCCTGTGCGGTCACTTCGCGCACGACGGTCACCATAGAAAGCACGAGCAGCAGCAAGGTCCTCATGAGCCGTCTCCCCGATCTCGGTGGCGCGGCGGCGACAAGGCCGGTTGCGACGCACCCGCAGCAACCAGTCATGCCGGCGCTTGGGTCACCATCTATCTATGACGCGCGGTTGAGAAAGATCGGCAACCCCTGCTTGTTGCCGTAGATGGGGCGATAGCGCTCCGTGTTGTAGCTGCTGGCGACGTCCAATTTGCGCGGGCCGAGCTTGGCGTCAGGGATGGGCACGAGGTCGTAGCAGCCCTCTACCAGCGCCGACATGAGGCCGGTCTTGCCTTCCAGGATGGCATCGTAGGCCATGTTGCCGAAAGTCAGGGCCACAAGCTTGTCGATGAAGTCCGGATCGCCCGATCGCAGGTCGTAGGTGAGGTCGGAGGTGATCGTCTCCTCGCCGGCGCGCCGCTTGATCTCGTCGGCAAGCGATTCCGCCACGTTGGCCTTCTTGCGGTGACCGTAGGCGTCAGGCTCGCCGTATTCCTGCAGGTTGAAGCCCTCCCACTCGGCACCCTCGCTGAGCACGATCAGCGCGTAGTTGCTTGGGTTCGCTCGCTTCTCCTCGAGGAGCAGCTGGATCAGTTTGTCGAGGTTGACCTTGTACTCCGGTATGACGCATCGTATCGAGGTCGCATACGCGGCGTAGAGCGCTGTGAATCCAGCATCGCGGCCAAAGACGCGGAAAATGCCAATTCGCTCATGCGAGCCGACAGTGGTGCGCTGTCGCTGGATGGCATCGCTGGCGCGGGTGATCGCGGTCGAGAAGCCGATGCAGTACTCGGTGTTGCGGACGTCGTTGTCCATCGTCTTCGGGATGGCGATGATCTTGACGCCGAGTTCGTTGAGCTTGGCCGCATAGCTGAGCGTGTCGTCGCCGCCGATGGCGATCAGGTGTTCGATTCCGAGCCCCGAAAGGTTCGCCAGCACCTGGCCGGTGAGGTCCCAGGTCTTGGTTACGATGCCGTCCTTGGTACTCAGGGAGACTGGAACGTCCCTGCCGACGAGATGATCGGGCAGCTTTTGTATTTTGGACGGATTGATGCGGCTCGAGTGCAGCACGGTGCCGCCGCGCCGGTCGATAGTGCGAGTGTTTTCACGGTTGAGCGGGATGACATAGTGAGACCTGCTGGTCGGGTCCTCGAGGTTCAAGTGCGTGAGGGCCTCCCAACCACGGCGGAGACCGACGACCTCGATGTCGTTCTCACTGCCGCGATAAGTCACGCTCTTGATGACTGCGTTGAGGCCGGCGACGTCGCCGCCGCCCGTGAGAATGCCGATGCGTCTTTTCGCCAAGCCAAACCTCCCAGCATTGGCAGGTCGTAATAATGCACAGCGCAGCTTCGCTACTCGGCCGCTTCCGGCTTGCGCTCCTCACGCAGCCGAAATCGCTTCACGAGTGCGGATACGGTGTCGCGGAAGCCGCCATATTCCAGCTCAGAATAGGGCAGCATCGCAGCGCCGGACCAGCCCTGGCTGCGCATCTCGATTGCCTTGCGTTGCGCGCGCCGGCGCACCTCGTCCCACGCCGGGTTGTCGAAGAAATCGGTATAGGACTCGGAAAAGCGGCCGTCCTTGTCGACCGAAAAGCCAGCGCAAGAAACGATCGGCAGGCAGTACATGCCAGTGACCGGTGTATTGAGCGGCACGGGCATCAGCGGCATCACATGCGAGCCGCGCGCATCGCCGCCCACGAAGTGTGCCTTGGCGAAGGGCGAGATAATTTCCTCGGGCGCCGGGAAAATTCCCTGGTTTCTGATGATTGCGACCGGATCGTCCTTGCCGGTGTACTTGCCTGCGATTGCGTGAAGACGTTGCGCCGACACGGCGGCGGCAACCTCGCCATATGTTTGAGAAACGATGCGATCAATGCCAAAGCGCTCGTTGTCGCGGAGCAGCGCGGCAATGTGGTAGTTGTCCTCGGGCGCGTCGAGTTCGATCACGCTGTCGCCCGCCGTGTGGTCCATGTCGATGACATGGAAACGGAATCCCTTGATCATCGGGGGTAGCATCAGCCCGGCGCAATACATGGGATCAGCGAAGGCGAGGTAGAGCGGCAGGTTATAGGCGCCGGGGCCGCATTTGTCGGCGGCAAACACCATGAATGATTCCGCGGGTCTCGGCCCCGAGAGGCTGTGGTCGAAGCTGAGCTCGGCGACGCCCGGGCCGGCACCGCGAATGTTTCCGGAAGGTGCGTCTGCGAGAAGATCCTGGCCGGCGCCGTAGAGACCGGAAGTCCTTGCAACCGAAGTGGCCGCAAGAAACGCCTTCCAGGCGAGTTGATGGATCTCGGAGCTCCCCTCGCCCCGAGTGTGCGTCATGATGATCGCAATGTCGTCGCCGGTGTGGCAGACAAAACCGTCGATCAACAGACCATTGCAGATCGCCTTCGCGACCTCGCCCTCGACAGCTGCCATCATGCGTGAAGATGGTTTCGTATGCCCGCCGACTGAGCCAACGTCAGCCTTGATGACCGAAAGAGTGAGTCTCATGAGCTTTCTCTCCGACCAGCACAGCGCGACGCCTCTGCGCAGGCTGCGCCGGGGCGACGGCGCTGCTCATACGCCGGAAGAACGTCTGATGTTACGTTAGGTTCCGCAGATGCCCTTCCTGCTCGAAAAATCCGCTTCCCGAGATATTCAACCACCTTAAGGATCATACCAGAACCGATAGGATAAGTAGATCATGCGCCATCATTTTCTACGGTGCACGAGTCCGGTTTTGGCCCGCGTGATACATGCCGGTGCAGTCTGACGATTTCCGTTCACAGGGGTAGACCGGAAGAGAGCGGCATTGTCCGCCGCTTGTGCCCGCACTGTAGGTAAGAAGGTGTCGAAACCACTGGAGAAGCGGCAGCCCAAAGAGCTCAGCAAGCGCCAGCTTTACGCCATACTAGCTGAGGCGGTCAGGAATACGGACTAAGAGCTAGCCCGCGAAGCGCGCCCGCCCTCCATAGTCCTGAAACGGGAAATGATATTGCCCGTCAGAATGCGGCGTCTATTGCAGATCGTGCCAAGACCGGGAAAGTTCGGCAATCTATGACGGCGTGTTCCGCCCGTGAATACACCGTATGGTTGGCCCAGAACAAAACGGGCCACGTTGTCATTTCAAACTAGGCCACTGTCGCCGGAAACAGGCCAGTGCCAAGACTTTGACAGTGGTCCGACCAGATCGACTTGCTTGAGGATGGGAGACCGCTTGGCCTATCACACAGCCCCTCAAAAGTGACCAACGGAAATTATTCGCATTTTCGCAGTGCCGTCATCATCTTCTCAGCCAGCAACAACAACGGCGACGGTCTCTACCTCGTCATCGCGATTGCAAGAACTGGTGCTACCGGTACTGGAAAGAAGGTAAGCCGCGCTGGCTCGGTCTAGGATCGCTCAAGGACGTGTCGCTAAAGGACGCGCGGCTTGTCCGCGACGCAGCGCGTCTTCGTGTCAAAGGCGATCGCAGCGCACCCGGCGTCGACATCGTGTGGAGAAGCGAGCGGCGCCTGAGGAAGCGAAAGCCGGAGAGACCAAGGTCACCCTGCCTACTTTCGAGCTGTGCGCCGAAATCTACATGCGCAAGCACTGGTCGATCTGGAGCACGAAGCATCGCGTTCAATGGCCGTCGTCGCTCAAACGGTACGCTTACCCGGCAATTGGAAACTCACGATCCCAGAGATCAAGCCTAGCCACGTCTACGAATTGTTGCGGGCGATCCGGGTTGAAAAGCGAGAGACGGCTACAACTTTCAGAACAATGCACCACCTAGCAGGACTTTGGGGCGATCCGAAACCGCCGGCCGTCTCCCTAAGGAGGGCAAGAGCGTCGCGCGTGCCGTGAGTGAGACGGGGGCATCCTATCGAGAAACATTCTGCGGGGTGGACTTGAGCATCGTAGCTCATTTGATCCTGCCGCTGCTGTGGGATCCGTTAGTGCTCCCAATCAGCATGATCCAAGGCATTAGAAAGCTGATGTAAAAGTTGCGACAATTGTTGTTTGTCGGCGGTTGGGAAATCTTTGAATAGCCGAGCCTCGCGCTTACGCGAAGCTTCGGCCATTCTCGTGGCGAAATCTCTACCTTCGCGGGTAAGCTTGGCGATGGCGGCTCTGCCACGGGAGCGAGTTTGCTCGATCGAGATCAGCCCTCGATCCGCCAGGACGGCGAGACTGCGACTTGCTGCAGCCTTGTCGATGTCGGCGGCGTCGGAAAGCTCACTGACATTGAGGGATTCGATGCTCTTGAGCGTCATGAGAAGACGCCATTCCACGATGCCGATGTTCCAGGCCGCGCGGTAATACGCGGTCGCACCTCTGTTGAGGCGCATGCCGAGGGTCGACACCAGCACGGCCACATGCTCACGAGCCAGCATTCCGGCACTCCGAGAACGTTCGTCCGAAGCTTTCTCCCTCTCGAATTTCTTGGTCGCCGGCATTTTCGAAGATCTCCAATGGACTTCGTTCCAAGTCCCGCATTTTGCAGCGCATTGATCCAGATCAAATTTCTTGACAAAACATTTATTGACATATCAACATAGAGCCCAATCTCCCAATTCCAAGAAAAAAGTGGCGAGAGTGACATGGAAGGAAACGGCTTGGTCGCCGGTCTTGATGAGGCGAGGACGTATGCCGGCGCAATCGATTGCGACCTTCACCCGGCGGTGCCCGGGATGGGCGTCCTCCTGCCCTATCTGGACGACTATTGGCGCGAGATGGTCTCCGTCCGCGCGCTCGATCGTCTCAATCTGAGCCTGACCAGCTATCCGCAGAATTCGCCGCTGTCCTGTCGTCCAGACTGGCTTCTCCCGGGCGGTGCGAAGGCTGGCTCCTCGCTCGAAGCGATGCAAGACCATGTGCTCGATCGGTTTCGACCACGCTATGGAATTCTGAACTGCCTCTACGGCGCGCAGGTCCTTCACAGTGAGGATATGGCGGCAGCGTTCTGCCGGGCGACCAACGACTGGATCAGAGATCACTGGCTCAACCGGGATCCGCGGCTCCGCGCCTCGATCGTGATCCCGTCGCACAACGCGGAACTCGCCGTGGCGGAAATCGACCGCCGCGCCGACGACTTCCGGTTCGTGCAGGTGCTTATGCTGGTGTCCGGTGAAACGACGCTAGGCCGGCGACATCTCTGGCCCATCTACGAACGCGCCGAGCGCCTCGGCCTGACGATCGGAATTCACGCAGGAAGCGCCTATCGATGTGCGCCTACCGCGGTCGGGTGGCCGTCATACTATGTCGAGGACTATGTGGCGCAGTCCGCAGCATTCGAGAGCCAGCTTCAAAGCCTGATATCGGAGGGCGTGTTCGCGAAATTCCCCCGGCTCAAGATCGTTGCAATCGAATCCGGATTGACGTGGCTGAGCGGATTCATCTGGCGCGCCGACAAGACATGGAAAGGTGTGCGAGCCGAAGTTCCGTGGGTCACGCGCACGCCGTCGGAGATCATCCGCAACAATGTGCGTTTCACCGTCCAGCCGGTCGATGCGGCGGACGACGGCGAGGCCATCATGCGGCTCGCCGATCACATCAAGTCGGACGAGCTGTTCCTGTTCTCGACCGACTATCCGCATTGGCATTTCGACGGGGAGGCGGTCCTCTCCGGCCGGCTCCCTGATGCGCTTTTCCGCAAGATCGCCAGTGAAAATGCGCTCGCCACTTACTCGCGATTGGCCACGGCCGATCAGATCATGGAGGTTGTGCCATGAGCACCGTTGAGCTGGAGCGGCCACGGGCCTCGAACTACAAGCTGAAAGTCATCGATTGCGACATCCATCCGGCGATGACGTCCTGGACCGAGGTGCATCCTTATCTGGAAAGGCAATGGATCGAGCATCTCACGGTCTATGGCAGCCACCTGCGCCACGCCTTCTCCGAGGCACTGTCGCATCCGCGCATGTCGCCCGACGCTGCGCGGATCGATGCCTATCCGGAGGAGGGCGGGCCGCCGGGATCGAGCCTTGACCTGATGAAGAAGCAGCACCTCGATCCGAACGGGATCGAGGTGGGCATGTTGATACCCCTGCGCTGGAATCCGGGCAGTCAGAGAAATCTCGACCTTGGCGTCGCATTGACCCGCGCGATGAATACCTGGCAGGTCGAACGCTGGGTGAAGCAGGAGCCGCGTTTGAGGGCCTCGGTGCTGATCGCCCAGGAGGACACGGTTGCCTCCGTCGCCGAGATCGATGCCAGGGGAGGGGATCCCAACTTTACCCAAATCCTGATCCTGCCCAAAACGGACGAGCCGCTCGGACGCCGGCGCTACTGGCCGATCTATGAGGCGGCCGTGCGCAACAACCTGCCGATCACGATTCATGTCGGTGGCACCAACGGCCATCCGTCGACCGGCGGCGGATGGACATCCTATTACATGGAGGAACATCACTCGGTCGCCCAGACCATGCAGGCGGTCGTGGCCAGTCTCGTGTTTGAAGGCGTCCTGGAGCGCTTTCCCGAGTTGCGCGTCGTGATCATGGAGGGCGGGTTGGGCTGGGTGCCGTCGCTCAATGCGCGCATGGACAAGCACTGGGCACGCCTTCGGAGCGAGGTTCCTCACGTGAAGAAGCCGCCGTCGGAATACGTGTGCGAGCAGGTGTGGTTCAGCACGCAGCCGATGGAAGAGCCGGCGACGTCAGCCGAATTGATCGATCTGTTCGACAGGATCGGATGGGACCGGCTGCTGTTTTCCACCGACTACCCGCATTGGGATTTCGACGATCCGCGCTACGCGTTTCGCGCCAATCTCACGCAGGCCCAGCGCGAGCAGCTTCTCTACGAGAATGCGCGCAAGTTCTACAGGCTGGACTGATGGCGCGGCATGTGGTTGCGACCGTGGATCAGATCCCGCCGGGCCAGCGCCTGCTGGTCCAGGTCAATGGACGCGAGATCGGCATCTTCAATGTCGAGGGCGAGTATTTCGCCGTCGGCAATCGTTGCCCGCATGAGGGGGCGTCCCTGTGCAAGGGGCGCATCGTCGGGCTCGTCGAGGCGACGGGGCCCGGTGACTATCAATACAGCCGTCGCGGTGAGTTGTTGCGCTGCCCGTGGCATGGCTGGGAATTCGATCTGCGAACCGGGCGGTCATGGTGCGAGCCAGATCGCACCAAGGTCCGAAGCTATGAATTGAAAGTCGAGCCCGGAGGCGCGCTGATCGAAGGTGAGCTGCGCGCCGAAACGTTTCAGGTCACGATCGACAAGCAATATGTTGTCCTGGAAGTCTGAAGACCAGCGGATTGCCAAAGCAAAAAAGAGCATTGGGAGGAGTAAGTGTTGTTCAAGCTAGGGATGTCGGCGGCTGTCGCCTGTTTCGTGGGTCTGTTGAGCTCCGCGCACGCCGAGGACGGTTCTTGGGACAAGGTCGTCGAGGCCGCCAAGAAGGAAGGCAAGGTCGTGGTCTACAACATGGCCTTGGGCGCTCCCTACTTCACGGCTGTCCTCAAGTCGTTCGAAGCGAAGTACGGAATTCCGGTCGAGAGTCTCGACCTCCGTGCCAGTGAGCTCTCCGAGCGCATCCGCACCGAGCAGGCGGCCGGCCGCTTCCTGGGCGACGCGGAAATGGTCACGACGACCATGATCGAGGAGCAACTCAAGAACGGCGATTTCGTGCAGAAACTGCCGCCGATCCCGAATGCCGCCCATTTGCGACCGCCGTTCAAAGCCAATGAATACAGCGTGCCGGCCTTCATGCAGCCGATGGGCATCCTCATCAACACGCGGCTGGTCAAGGAGCAGGACATCCCGACGAGCTGGAACGATCTCAACGATCCCAAATGGAAGGGCAAGATCCTCTCGGACGACATGCGGCCGCTCGGCAGCGGGAATACCATGTTCGCCATCCTGGAAAAGACCATGGGCATCGACTTCAATCAGAAGCTCGCCGAGCAAAAGCCCGTGTTCAGCCGCGATATGCGAAACGACGCGCGGCGCGTCGCTCGCGGCGAGTACGCCATCTATATCCCGCAGATCTTTGCCTTCACGTCCGATCTGAAGGGGCTGCCGGTGAAAGTCGTGATTCCAAAGGAGGGTGCACCTTTCGCGGAGATGGATCTCGCGGTGCTCAAGAACGCGCCGCATCCCAACGCTGCGCGTTTGTTCATCGACCACTTCCTCAGCGTCGAGTCGCAATTGCTCTACGCGAACGCCTGGATGCTTCCGGTGAACGCCGCGGCCGCCGAGCGCGCCAATCCGGACGCGCAGCAGTTCGTGAATGCCAAGATCATTGGTCCCGCCAAGCTGGCTGAGCGCTCCTCGATGATGGATCTCGCCAAGAAGCTCTATCCCTGAGAGACCCATGAGCGTTTCAGCCGGAGAGGGAGTGAACAACCTCGTCGAGAGGCGTACGACCGGCCTGAGCGGGATCGGGCGGTGGCTGCAGGCGACTGCGGCAGGCCGCCTTGCGGCGCTCGCTCTGCTCGTCGTCGTTCTCGCCTTCCTTTCCGTCTATCCGCTGTCGATGCTGCTCTATGGAAGCCTGCATTCGACGCCGCCGGGAATGGCCGGCACTTTCAATCTAGACGGATATCGCGACGTCATCACGCTGCAAAGCGCGGTGACACTCCTCAACACCGTCGGCATATCCCTGGCCAAGACCATCCCTTCGGTAATCCTGGCCGTCCTGCTCGCCTGGATACTGGCGCGAACGGACACGCCATTCCGGGCGGCTCTGGAAGTCCTGATCACGCTGCCATTCTTCATTCCCCCCATCCTGACCGCAATGGCGTGGGGCATGCTCGGCAATCCGCAGGTCGGATTGCTCAATCAGCTCTATCAGTGGGTCACGGGATCGGAGACAGCGCCGATCAACGTCTATTCATATGGCGGCGTAGTCTGGCACATGATGCAGTATTCCGTGCCGTTCCTGTTTCTTCTTATCGTGGACGCCTTCCGAGCGATGGATCCGAGTCTCGAGGAGGCGGCGACCATGTGCGGCGCATCACGCCTGCGAACTTTTCGCTCTGTCACGCTGCAGCTTATGCTGCCCGCGCTGACCGGTGCGGCCATCCTGAGCTTCATTCGCGGCATCGAGAATTTCGAGTCGCCGCTCTTCTTCGGCTCACCGGCGGGAATTCGGGTCATCACGACGGACATCTACGACTCGATCAACCAGCGGTCGCCGCCGCAATATCAGTATGCAACCGCGATCAGCTTCGTCATCATGGCGCTATTGTTCCTGATCGTTCTTCTGCAGCGGCGGATGCTGCGCGGCCGAAGTTTTCAGACCATCACTGGCAAGGGCTATTCGCCTTCGGTGATGAAACTCGGTGCATGGCGATGGGCAACCTTTGCCTTTTGCGTTCTGTTCTTTGTGGTGACGGTGGTTCTCCCGGTCGGACAACTCGTCATCGGCTCGTTCTTCAAGTTCTTCGGGTTCTACCAGTGGGACATGCTGACCCTCGAGCACTATCAGGCGGTATTCGGCAGCAGCGAGTTCTGGCGCGGGTTCAGCAACACGATGTTCCTGGGCCTCGTCGGCGCCACGCTGACGATGTTGCTCGGCGCAACCGTCGCCTATGTCTCGGTCCGAACGAAGTGGCGAGGCCGGTTGCTGATCGATTCGATGGCTTGGCTGCCGTGGATGATGCCCGGTATCGTCCTTGGTGTCGGGTTTCTCTGGGGGTTTGCTCTGCTGCCTCACGCGATTCCGATCTACGGCACGATCTGGGCGCTGCTGCTGGCCTATATTTCGCTTGGGACGCCGCTTTCGGTGCGCGCCATGTCGAGCGCATATGCGCAGCTTTCGTTCGACCTCGAGGAGTGCTCCCGGGTGCATGGCGCAAGCTGGCTGCAAACCATGAGGCGCATCGTCCTTGCCCTGGCCTGGCCTTCCTTCGCCGTCGGATGGGTGCTGGTGTTCTTCGGCATCATGCGCGAGCTGAGCGCATCCGTTCTGCTCTATTCTGTCGGCTCCGAGGTGTTGTCTGTCGTGCTGCTGAAGCTGTGGGCGAACGGCAATGCGGAGCAGGTCAGCGTGATCGGGCTCATCATGATGGTTCTCGTGATCGTCTTCCGGTGGGTTCAACTCAAGTTCATCAGCAGCCGTATCGGTGGAATGTGACCAGGCTTGGATCGTGCCATGTCGAATGTCGTTCTTGAGAAAGTAAGCCGGAGCTTCGGTAATTTCGTCGCGGTCGACGGCGTCGACCTGCGGGTCAGCGAGGGTGAATTCGTCACCCTGCTGGGGCCGTCGGGGTGCGGCAAGACCACGACGTTGCGGATGGTCGCGGGCCTCGAGCAAAATTCCGGCGGCCGCATCAGCATCGGCAACGAGGTCGTCAGCGATGCGGCTCGCGGCGTCTTTGTTCCGTCGGAGCGCCGGCGGCTCGGCATGGTCTTCCAGTCATACGCGATCTGGCCGCACATGACCGTCTTCGAGAACGTCGCCTATCCGCTGCGGGTGCGCCGCAAATCCGCGGCCGAGATACGCGATCTCGTCGCCAGGGCACTTCGCCTCGTCGAGATGCAGGATTTTGCCGAGCGGCCGGCACCGGCGCTGTCCGGCGGCCAGCAGCAGCGGGTCGCGATCGCGCGGGCCCTCGTCTTCGAACCCAAGGTGCTGCTGCTCGACGAGCCGCTCAGCAATCTCGACGCAAAGCTCCGTCTGCAGATGGGCGACGAGTTCCGTTCGATCCAGAGACGGCTTGGGATGACGAGCCTGTACGTGACACATGATCAGGCCGAAGCGATGGCGTTGTCCGACCGTGTGGTCGTGATGGATCGCGGTCGAATCCAGCAGATCGGAGCGCCCGAGGAGATTTATCGCTATCCCGCAAACCGGATCGTGGCAGCCTTCTTCGGAACACCGAACCTGCTGGAGGCCAGTGTGGAGGCCTGCACGCGGATCGACGATCGCCGGGTGCGGCTCAACGTCGTCGGCAAGGGCTGGCGTGGAGCGTGCCAGTCGGCAAGCGAGATCCGGCCCGGGCGGCCCGTGACCGTCATGGTTCGTCCCGAGGACGCCCGTATCGCGGCCCCAGATGCGGCTCACAGTGACCACGAACTTCGATGGTCCGGACAGATTGCGCATACGATCTTCCGCGGTCCGATCCGGTCCGTCGTGGTGCAGACGGACGATAGCCGCCTCAATGTCGATGCGCCGCCGTTCGGTGGCTTCTCCGTCGGAGACAATGTGACCGTCGTCGTTCCGCAGCAGTCGGCTTGGGCTGTGCCGGAGCAGGCCGGCGCAGCCCCTTAAGCCGGGAATGCCTCTCAGCGATAGATCTGCTGAGCCAAAGACAGCATCTCGTTCATGCGTTCTGGATCCGTGGTGCCGAGAAGCTTCGTTGTTTCGATTTGTGCCACCGCGGGATCGACACCGGTCAGCGCGTCCGCCGTGGTCGGCAGCAGCCCGAGCCTCGCAAGGTTCTGCTGCATCGTCTTGCCCAGATAGTATTCCATCAGCAGCCGCGCCGCGTTGGGGTGGGGTGCATTCTTCAGCAGCGCGAGATCGTAGCCGACATAGGGCAGCCCCTCCTTCGGCGCGATGAACTTGACCGGGAGGCCCTTAAGTTCGAGCAGCGACGTCAGGCTGTCGGGGATGTAGAGCGGGTATTCGCCGCGCGCTACGCGGCGCTCATTTGCGGGTATCTCCCGGCTGAACTTCAGGTCCTGCTGGGCAAGCTTCTCGTGGAAGGCGCGCCCGTAGAGGTCCTGCAGGACCGAGAAGAGCACGCCGCCGCCGCCGAGCGTCCGCGGATCGTCGCTGAGGATTTTTCCTTTCCAGCGCGGATCCGTCAGGTCGAGCCAGCTTTTCGGCTCGTCCGCCGGCTTGACCAGCATGGTGTTCGCCAGGATGCCGTATACGATGGCAAAGACAGGGAGCCGCATGCCGTCGCTTGGGAAGTCCGTCTTGAGACGGCCGAGGCTGGGGAGGGGGCCGTGCGGTTCGAAGACACGCTCCTCCTTGATCTGCAGCGTGGTCGTGGTCCGCCCGTTCTCGGAGACGTCGGCTGCGTTGCGGCCCGCAGCCTGCTCGATGCGGATGCGCTCCCGGACTTCGCTCGCGCGTGCTTCGAGAATGTCCACGGTGATTCCGTAGGCGGACTCGAAGTCCTTCTTGAGCTCCTTGTGCGCGGCAAGGCCGACGAACGCGCTGTAGAGCACCACGCGGCCTTCCTTCTTTGCGGCGGCGACCAGCGAGGACCATTCACCCTCCGCTCTCGACGGAGCCATGATCGACGGCAGGATCGAAGAGGCCGTCAGTCCAAACACCGTAGCGCGGCGCGTGATGCGCGCGCGCGTTTCCCGGTCCGGCGTGGCCATTGTCGCTACTCCGCGGCTTGCGGGCTCGGGGCACGCCAGCGAATGGCGGTCTTCAACTTGTCCTGATAGGCCTCGAGCCAGTCGATCTTCGCGTCAGCGTAGTAGGAGCCTGCGCGCGCGTTCCAGAACACCTCGGCATCGTCGACGCCGGGCGGCACGGTGCCGCTGTTGGCGAATGCCCGTGCAGCGTTGAGCAGGCGCCGCCTCGTCCGCGCGATCATCACGTCGCTCGGTGCGAGATGTTCCTTGGTGTGATCGACGATCGGCCCCATGCTTTCCGTGACGGCTTGGTCCTGCATCACGATGTTGCGGATGCCGGTGTAGATCTTGTTGGTGCGCTGAGCTTCGCGATCGATCTGCCAGTCGTTGCCGATGTTCTGGACCGCACGCCAGCGCCCATACCAGTCCGTGGTGTTGGGTAGATAATCGAGACCGTCGGCCCCGGGGATGCCACCACCGGATTTCAGCTTGGAACTCGAGTAAGTCGCCCCTTTGGCGCGGCCGCCATAGATCGAGATCAGCATCGTGTGAGTGTCGTCCATGGGCACCCACGCCTTGGCGACCACGTGGTCGGCAAAGTCGGCGTTCGGGGTCTGGGTCCAGAACGGCAGTGAGAAATGCGCCATGCGCCAGTGCATTCGATCGTCCGCTTCCGGCCGAAACGCGCCGTACATCGTGCCCCAGTCGGTCTCGGTGACCTTGTACTCCGGCGCTCGGTTGGAAACCGTGTGACGGGCCGGGTGGCCTTCCTCGAAATCATCAGGGTTGATGTGTCCGGCATGCAGGAAGCCGAAATGCGACGTGTCGATATCGCCTTCGAGGCCCTGGAGCCAGTTGGCTTCGCGTTGGAGGATGGTGACGGTCAGATCCTGCTCCGGAACGAACAGCGCTTCGTGCATCGGCATCGGCGGCGCCTCGGCCCGCGCGCCCATGTAAACCCATATGAGGCCCGCGCACTCGCGAACCCTGTAGCTTTTTGCGCGGACCTTTTCCTTGAAATCCTGCGGAGGGGGGACGTTCGGCATTTCGAGGCAGCGGCCGTCAACGTCGAACTTCCAGCCGTGATAGACGCAACGGATACCGTCCTGCTCGTTACGGCCGAGGAACAGCGAGGCACAACGGTGCGGACATTGATGATCCAGCACGCCAACCCGGCCCGAGCTGTCACGGAAGGCAATGAGCTGCTCACCGAGCAGCATCAGGCGCATTGGATCGCCGTCGACTGATAGTTCCGAAGAGAGAGCGGCGGGTATCCAGTATTGCCGCATCATCTCGCCCATGACCGTACCCGGGCCAACCAGCGTCAGATCCTGGCCGTCAGTCGATTTCGACATGGTGATCCTCCTTGGTTCTTTTGAATGCTTATTATTTGCATTATGCAAGTAATTCGCCCCTGCGTCAATGACGCGATCGTCCGGAAAGCGAGCGGTTGAGCGGTGCAGTGCAACTCGTTATGGTTCTGCTCCCTTCACCGCGAGCAAATTGTCTTGATGAACAAGGTCAGCACGATCCTCCCGCTCGAGAACTGGACCGGGTACCGGTTCGGTCTCATCGCTTCGCGGCTGGGCAGCTTCATCTCCCCCATGTACGAAGATCGTTACGAGCTGACGATGCCGGCCTGGCGAAGCCTTGCGGTCATTGCCAGGCATCAGCCGCTGACGGCCACGCAACTTGCGACATTGACCTCGTCCGACGCGTTCAAGGTCGCGCGCTCCATCGAATTGCTGGTGCGTCGAGGGCTGATTCATCGTGACGTGGATAAGGCAGACCGCCGCCGCGCCAGCCTGAGCCTCACGACCGATGGCCGCAAGGTCTACAAGGATATCGAGAAATTCGTGGTTCGGGTCGAGCGCAAGCTCATGGCCGCGCTCGATCCGCACGAAGTCGAGGTTTTGAGGCGAAGCCTAGACAAGCTCGATCAGCAACTGGAGACCGAGATCAAAGCGCAGGGCCGCGAGAAATTCCTGTAACGGTCTTCAACACTACTCATTTGTCTGCTCGGCGCGCCGGGAATTTCGTTGGCCGCGGACGCCAAGGGGGACGTGGAGAAGGCTTACGCCGCTTGGGATGCCGCATTTAATAAGCACGACGAGAAAGCCATCGGCGCCTCCTATGTCGCGACGGCAAAATTGATGCCGCCCACACATCAGGTCGCGTCGGCGCCGGCCGAGATCGAGAAGTTCTTTGCCGGACTCTTCGCGAGCGGTGTGACGGATCACAAGTTGGAGATGATCGATGCCGGCGGAGACGACAAGGTAGTCTTCGGCGCAGCCAAGTGGAGCGCTACGGGTAAGGACAAGGAGGGCAAGCCGTCTCCCTTCAGTGGTTTGGCGACGCACGTCTTCGAACGCCAAGCCGACGGATCGCTCAAATTGAGGCTGCAAACATTCAACTAAAGCGGTCGAACCTTAATCGGTCCGGCGAGGCGGCGGCCTTACCGGACGCCCAAAGGGCTACTTGTCTCCGGTGCAAGATATGTCTGGGTTGGGTCAAACTGCGACTTAACGGGGAGGGCAGTTCTTGGCGAAACGTGGACATTTGCCCTGATCGGCACGTCTCCGAAGAGCCAAGATCAGAGTGATCGTCGCATTCGGTCGCGGCGTGGACTTGCTACGATGACGTGAGGATTCCGCAGCTATCCTCTCATACAACGCCACCTCTACGCGCTAGTGCGGCAGAAGAGCTATCTGCTGGGGTCATTTGGAGCAACGGCCTCCTCGAACAGCTCAATCTTACCGCGCGTGTTGTCTGTTAGCGCAAAAACCTCGTAAAAATCGATCTGCGGCTTCATGCCGTAGCGCTGGATGATGCCCTCGAGCCACGGCCCGGTGTAGAACGCCGTAGCGTCCTCGATACGCTCCCACTGGTACACGCCGCCCGCCCAGCCGCTTTCGGACCAGATGAAGTGCTTGCTGATCAGCCCCGTCACCCCGCGGAAGTTGGGGGCGATCATGTGAAAGTGCTCGCGACACGCGGCGTGGTCGATCTGCGGCGGCAGTGTGTATCGTACAACGGCGGTAATCATGCGACCTCCTTGTAAGTATGCCCCGGCGCAACATTGATGCCATTCCCGGGATCAAGCTAGCGAAGCGGGAAGCCGACCATTCCAAAGCATGCTGAACTTAGCGTCGAAGTTCAGCCTATCCTGCATGATCTCGGTCCGGGCGTTGCTCAATTCGCGCAACGCAGGCTCCATGCATGCTGGTGCGTGTCGACTCAGATATTGACCATCTACTCGCGCCGATCGCGATCAAATGCGACAGACGCCGCCGTGAGTAGGTCAACACGATTGACAAGAGCCTTAATCGCCGCGCGGCTATCTCCTTCCAATTTTTTGCGTTAATGTGAAGCTCTTCACACCTGTGTAGCAGACGGGCTCGGATGATGCCCAAAGAGAGGTGAGCTAAGGCCCCGCAAAGCGCCGCCCAGTTCTATTCCATTCACACGCGAGTTTGGGAGTGACACATGGAAAAGCGCGAAATTGGCAACAGCTTGACGAAAGGTCTGTCCGAAGCGAAGCGGGGCGCCTTCTCCCGCCGCTCGGTGTTGACGTTGGTTTGCACCCTCGGCGCCACGGCGCCGCTTGGAATGTTTGGAGCGGCTCGCGCGCTGACGGCATCCGGGACTGGATCGCTGTCTTATATTCCCGGCGAGCCTCTTATTTGTCGCGCCGCAGCGAGCAGTGAAGAGCTGCAGGGCCCACCCCGCCAACTCAAACTCGCCTGGAATGCGAACGCGGCGTGCACCGTCGCTGCGGCAGTCGCAAAGGAGCGGGGTATCTTCGCCAAGCACAACCTCGATGTCGAATTCGTCAATTTCGGCGGTTCGACCGACCAGTTGTTGGAGGCGATTGCAACTGGCAAGGCGGATGCCGGTTTGGGATTGGCCCTGCGCTGGCTCAAACCGCTGGAGCAAGGTTTCGACGTTCGGATCACCGCCGGTGTGCACGGCGGCTGCATCCGGCTCCTCGGCTCCAAGGCTGCGAATATTGACAGCCTGGAATCCCTGCGCGGCAAGGCCATCGGGATTAGCGATCAATCGAGCCCAGCGAAGAACTTCTTTTCGATCTACCTCGCCAAAAAGGGCATCGATCCGGCCCAAGAGGTAGAGTGGCGCCAGTACCCGGCCAATCTGCTCGCGCTTGCCGTCGACAAGGGCGAAGTGCAGGCGCTGGCCGAGATAGATCCGCTGCCCTACCTCTGGCTCAAGGAAGGCAAACTCAACGAGATCGCGACGAACTTGACGGGTGAATTCGCCGACCGCACCTGCTGCGTTCTCGCGATACGTGGCAGCCTCACCCGAAGCGAAATGCCGGTGGCGGCCGCTCTGACCCGATCGATACTGGAGGGGGCAGACCTAGTTGCCAGCGATCCCGCCGATGCCGCAGCAATCTATTCGGGCTACGGCGGGAGAGGATCCGTAGAGGATCTCGCCACCATGTATCGTAGCCATACTCACCACAATCACCCGGTCGGGGCCACGCTCAAGAAGCAGCTTCTACTCTACACCGACGAACTCAAGGCAGTGAACGTCATGAAGCGAAGCACTGACCCGGCCAAGTTCGCCGAGCGGATTTATCTTGACGTTCTAAGCTGAGCCGATTGGGAAGATCCGCAGTGAGCTCGGTCATCGATGAAGTGCCGAGGCCATCAGAGAAATCGGGTTTCGGCTTTTTTGAAAGTTCGACCACTCGGTCGTTGATCGGCGGACTGTCTGTTGCCGCCGCATGGTCTATGGTCGCCGTGCTCACTGCGCTCTGGCCGGATAAGCCCGAGAGCGATTGGGCCTACACGGGCGGCTTCGCGATTGCCTGCGGCGCGTTGGCCCTTGCGCTCGCCCTGGCAGCCTTTGCCGGCGTTCGTTTTGTTGCTTTTCAGCGTCTCCAGCGGCTCTCCCCGTGGCTGTTTGCGCTCGCGCTGTTTTTTGCTGCCTGGGAGGCCGTCACAGCAAAGCTTGGATTGCTGCCGTTGCCGTTCTTTCCGCCGCCGCAGGCCATTGTCGAAGTCGTAATCGATGATTGGGGGCGGCTGGCTGAAGGCATCTTCGCCTCAGCGCGTCTGCTCGCGACCGGTTACTTTCTCGGTGCGGCGGTGGGGTTCGTAACCGGCGTGGCGATCGGCTGGTCGCGGCTCGCCGGTTATTGGATCCACCCAGTTTTGCGGTTCATCGGGCCGCTGCCCGCGACAGCTTGGCTGCCGCTCGCATTTTTCGTTTTCCCGTCGAGCTTCAGCGCCAGCATTTTCCTGATTGCGCTCGCCACCGGGTTTCCGGTCACCGTGCTGACCTGGTCGGGCGTCGCCTGCGTGAAGAGCGCCTATTACGATATTGCGCGGACATTGGGAGCAACCCAGCGCTTCCTCGTGCTCAAGGTTGCCATTCCGGCGGCAATGCCACATGTCTTTGTTGGCCTGTTCATGGGTCTCGGCAACTCGTTTGCGGTTCTTGTCGTAGCCGAGATGCTGGGCGTGAAGGCGGGGCTCGGCTGGTACCTGCAATGGGCGCAAGGTTGGGCGGCCTATGCCAATATGTACGCCGCGCTGCTGCTCATGGCGTTCTTGTGCTCAGGGCTGATCACGCTGCTGTTCCGCTTGCGGGACCGCCTGCTATCCTGGCAGAAAGGTCTGGTGCGATGGTAGCGGCGATCGCAAGCGATCACGCGGTCCGTGGATCGACGCTAACGCTCCGCGAAGTGAGCCACAGCTTCGATCTCGAAGGGCAGCCCCTGCCGGTATTGGACCGCATCAGCCTTCAGGTCGGCCGCGGCGAATTTGTCGCTCTCCTGGGGCCGAGTGGGTGCGGAAAATCGACCCTGCTGCGGCTGGTCGCGGGGCTCGACACTCCAACAGCCGGCTCCCTGCTAGCGGAGGGAAGAGAGATCGAAGCACCCGATCCGTCGCGTGTCGTCGTTTTTCAAGACCCAACGCTCTATCCATGGCGGACGGTACGGAGCAACGTTGCGCTCGGTCTGGAAGCCCGCGGGTTGCTACGCACTCATGGCGGGCGTATCGAAGACGCCTTGCGCCTGGTGGGGCTCACGGGCTTCGCCAATGCCTACCCGCACCAGCTTTCCGGTGGCATGGCGCAACGCGCGGCTCTGGCGCGTGCGCTTGTCAACGACCCAAAGCTGCTCATTCTCGACGAACCTTTGGGCCAGCTCGACTCGCTGACTCGCATCGCGATGCAGGCGGAACTCGTATCACTTTGGCAGCGCTCGCGCTTCACGGCGCTGATGGTCACGCACGATGTCGAGGAGGCGCTATTGCTTGCTGGCCGTGTCATCGTGCTGAGCGACCGGCCTGCACGGGTCAAGGCTGAAGTCGTCAACAGCCAGCCCTATCCTCGCCACCGGGGCGATCCGCACTTCGTTGAGCTTCGTCGCGAGGTGTTTGGGCAACTCGGCCTCGATGAGGCATGGTAGCCCTCAAAAGGAGCTCGCCGTGACGGATCTTCTCATACGCATCCACAGAGCAAGCAGCACGGCGTTCTCGCTGCGATCGCAATGCGATTGCGTTAGCGGCTGTGCAGCCACCTCCTGGAAATCTAAAAATCTGGGAAGCGCACGGAGACTTCGATGACCTCAGAATTCAACGTCCACAGCGCCGCGGGCTATGAGCAGCTCATGGGCCGCTGGAGCCGAAGACTCGCGCGGAAATTCATCGACTTCACAGGGATTTCCGACGGCGAAAGGATTCTCGAGATCGGCTGCGGCACCGGTAGCTTGACCTTCACGCTCGCCAAAGCTGCCGACCTCGCCGAGATTACCGCGGTCGACTATTCGCCAATCTTTGTCGAGGAGGTAATCCGGCGCAACACAAACCCGCGAATAAAAGTCCGACAGGCGGATGCCTGCGCCCTGCCCTTCGAGGGCGGCACGTTCGATCGCGCTTTGGCGCTTCTCGTGCTCCAGTTCGTTCCCGAAGCCGGTAAGGCAGTAGCCGAGATGCGCCGCGTCGTTCGGCCGGGCGGCGTGGTCGCGGCAGCGGTGTGGGATCATCTCGGCGGGATGCCCGGCATGCGCATGATGGTCGACACGGTGGCGGCACTCGGTGAAAGCGGGCGCCAGCTGCGCAGTCGCTATTGCTTTCAACCAATGATGCAGCCGGGCGAACTGAGACGGACTTTTGCCGAACAGGGTCTCGTGAGCATTGCGGAAGTAGAGCTGATGATCCGCATGGACTACAAAAGCTTTGCCGACTATTGGACGCCGATTGCCGCTGGCGAAGGGCCGCTCGGCAAGTATGTGGCAGCGCTCGATGCTGCGGAGCGAGCGCGCACCGACGCCGCCGTGCGCGATGCCTACGAGGCCGGCCGGCCCGATGGCCCGAGGTCCTTTGCAAACGTCGCGTGGGCGTGCCGAGGCATCGTTCCCTAACTCGACGGCCAGAGCGGTCTCTTCCGAGGTCCTGGCTATCTGAGTGCCCGGGTGGAAAGTCGATGAACGTCTGGGCTTAACCAGGACGAGCAGGCTTGCTGCTCTGCTACGCGGACACGAGAAGATTGGCGAAGTGGAAACTTTTCATTTTCTGCTTGAAGTCAGGTGAGTGAGCGTCTATGCGTTTGCCAGCGTTGCCCGTCTGTCGGGCGCTCTCTTTGGCCTAGATGCCAAGGGAAGCATGCACGCTCTTGATGCTCCTCACCTTGTTGAGTGACACAACAGTCGACATAAGTCGATTGGAGTTCATTCATCGTCGGTGAGGGTGTCGGGAACCCTTCCACTCTGGAAGGTTGGGGCCACCTGGT
>NZ_JBVVPO010000009.1:0-182850 GCF_055811795.1 Bradyrhizobium sp. MI1.7 | reverse complement strand
TCTCCCCTTGTGGGAGAAGGTGGCGCGAAGCGCCGGATGAGGGGTTGTCTCCGCAAACGCAGGTGTGCGGGCGGAGAGATACCCCTCACCCGTCTCGCCGCTATCGCGGCGAGCCACCCTCTCCCACAAGGGGCGAGGGTGCACCGTCATCGTGGCTAGATAGAACGACAAGGGCGGAAGCAATGCCAAAAATCGATCGGGACGGCGTCGGGATCTACTACGAGGTTCACGGCGCGGGTCCGCCGCTGCTGCTCACTCACGGCTATTCCTCGACCTCGGCGATGTGGCATGGCCAGGTCGACGCGCTCGCGAGGGACCACAAGCTCGTCCTGTGGGACATGCGCGGCCACGGCCAGTCCGACTATCCCGACGATCCCCATGCCTATAGCGAAGCGCGCACCGTCGGCGACATGGCCGCGATCCTCGATGCAGTCGGCGCCGAGCGCGCCATCATCGGCGGGCTCTCGCTCGGCGGCTACATGTCGCTCGCGTTCTATCGCGCTTACCCGCAACGCGCCCGTGCCCTGCTGATCATCGACACCGGCCCCGGCTTCAAGAAGGACGACGCGCGCGAGGCCTGGAATGCACGGGCGCTAGCGACCGCCGACAAGCTCGACCATGAAGGTCTCGACATGCTGAAGTCGGCGACACGCGAGCGCGCCACCGCGAGCCATCGCAACGCCAGGGGATTGGCGCTCGCCGCACGCGGCATGCTGACCCAGCGCGATGCCCGCGTGATCGAGCTGCTCCCCGACATCAAGGTGCCCAGCCTCGTCGTGGTCGGCGCCGACGACGCGCCGTTCCTTGCGGCGTCCGACTACATGGCCACAAAGATCCCCGGCGCACAAAAGGTCGTGATCCCCGCCGCTGGTCACGCCGTCAACATCGATCAGCCCAAGGCTTTTATTGACGCGGTGACGCCTTTCCTGAAGAACTTGCCGGGATAGGACGGTCGGAAGGACACTGGCAATGAAGCAAGCGATACTGGCTGCGAGCGCGGTGCTGCTATCGATGTCTGCGCAGGCAGAACCGTTCGGCGGCACGCCGCCGCGCCGGCCCTTCGTTGCGACCTTGTCGAACAACACGCCGCTCGCCTTCGGCATGGATGCCGAGCAGACCGCGCGGGCACTGGGGCAGCCTCTGCAATATGTGCGCGGGCGGCCCGGCAACGAGATCTATCTCGCGCTTCGCAACCTCGGCGGCAGCGGACTGATCCCCTACCGCCATCGCCTGTTCCTGCAGTTCCGTCACGGACGGCTGGCGGGATGGAAGGAAGACTACGGCGAGAACTGGATGTGGGAGTGAGAGCGACGCACAGCCGCCTCCCCTCATCCTGAGGAGCTTGCGGAGCAAGCGTCTCGAAGGATGAAGGCCACGCTGCTGCTTCTCGGCCTCCATCCTTCGAGACGCGCTGACGCGCTCCTCAGGATGAGGGGAGAGATTAGAGTTCGTAGTAACCAAGAAGGACAACCCGCGTGGGACAAGACATCAAGCTGACGGCTTCCGACAATTTCCAGCTCGGCGCCTATCGCGCCAATCCCTCAGGCGCCCCGAAGGGCGCGGTGGTGGTGATCCAGGAGATCTTTGGGGTCAATCACCACATCCGCTCGGTCTGCGACCGTATCGCCAGGGAAGGCTATGTCGCGATCGCGCCGTCGATCTTCGACCGGACCTCGCCGAACTTCCAGTCGGGCTACACGCCCGACGAGATCGCCGAGGCGCGCAAGTTCGTCGCCAGTCCCGACTGGGACGCGATGCTGCGCGACACGCAGGCCGCGATCGACGCGGTGAAGAGCGTCGGGCCGGTCGGCATCATCGGCTTTTGCCTGGGCGGCAGCGTTGCCTTTGTCGCGGCGACGCGGCTGTCGGGCCTGAAGGCCGCGATCGGCTATTACGGCGGCGCCGTGGTGCGCTTTGCCGACGAGAAACCGAAGGCGCCGACGCAACTGCATTTCGGCGAGAAGGATGCCGGCATTCCCCTGACCGACGTCGAGACCGTCAAGGCGAAGCGGCCGGATGTGGCGGTCTTCATCTATCCAGGCGCCCAGCACGGCTTCCATTGCGACGAGCGGCCGAGCTACGACAAGGCGAGCTCGGATGTCGCCTGGCCGCGCTCGATGGAATTTTTCGCGAAGCATTTGAAATAGCGCGCGCGGCTCTCTCCGCTGTCATTCCGGGATGCGCCGCAAGGCGCAGGCCCGGAATCCATAACCACGAACTGGGGTTATGGATTCTCAGATGCGCAATTGCGCATTATAGCTCGCGACTTCGTCGCGCCCCGGAATGACAGAGCGAGTGTGTGCGTCTGGCCTCAGAGCAGGAATCGGGTGGCTGCATCACGGCACCCGGCGATAGAGCTGGCCGATCAAACCAACTCGCGCCGGGAGATCGCCATGCAGCAAGCCATCACGCACCTCGTCATCCGCAATCCGTTCGGAACCATGGACGTCCCGGGCCCGGACGATTCTGAAGTCATGGACTACGCGGCGACCGCGACGCTGGCCGGCGATGCGGCCGACATCAACGCGGCGGCATGGACATCCATTGCCGCCCTCTCCGATCCGCTCGAAGGCATCTGGGCTAGCAGATGGAATGGTGGCGCCGATCCGACCATTGCAGGCGATACGCCGGACAGATGGAAAGAGGGGCGCGCCGAAGTCCGCGTCGCGGGAAGCCGGATCTATCTGCGTTTCGACTGGGACCATGGCCGCCGGCACGGCCTGATCGATGCTGCGCGCGAGGGCGCGCGCCTAGTCGGAAAGTACATCAACCTGACCACGCCTGCGATCACGCGGCCATGGGTCGGGCTCGTGGTCGATGGCACGCGCATCGACGGATGCTTTCCGAACGGACGGCTGGATTTCAGGCGGTGAGCTAGAACCAGCGCTCACCGACGAACACGGTGTCGCCGGGGCTCAAGGGAGTGCCGAGCGGGACGATGGCGCGCATCGCGCCGCCGGCTTCGGTGTGCGTCACGGTGACCACGTCGCGCTTGGCGCGGGGCGAGAAGCCGCCGGCGATCGCGACCGCGCTTTCGACCGTCATGTTCGGCACGTAAGGATACTGGCCGGGTGCGGTGACTTCGCCGAGGATGAAGAACGGGCGGTAGGCTTCGATCTCGACCGCGACCGAGGGCTCGCGGATGTAACCGTTGCGGAGGCGCGCGGCGATTTCACCGGCGAGACCCGCCGGGGTGCGGCCGCGGGCCGGCACTCCACCGATCAGCGGCATGGTGATCGAACCGCCGGCATCGATGGCATAGCTGTTGGTGAGGCCTTCCTGGCCGTAGACCACGACGCGCAGCCTGTCGCCGGCATCGAGATGATAGGAGGAGTCGTAGCGCACCGGCGCCGCCATCGGCGCGGCGTAGCCGACCGGCATGGGTGCAGGCGACGAGGCAAAGGAATTGCGCAGCGCGCCGATGGCGCCGCCACCGTCGGCGACGACGACCGGCTGTGGTGCGCCATAGGGCTGACCATAGGCCATGGAGTCGAGATCGGCACGGGGCTGCATGACCGCGACGGGACCGGCGGTCTGCATGCAGCCGCCGAGGGCAAGCGCGGCGGACGCTGCCAAGGAGGCTGTCAAGATCGACCATCGAAACGCGCGTGCAACCGGCACCGGACCTAATCCCTCGAAACGAGACGGTCCAGTCATGCACCGGTTATGGTTAACAAAGCGTTGAGGGGGGCAGCGCGGCAATGCGGATGCGATGACACCGCACACTCCGTCATGCCGGGCTTGTCCCGGGCATGACGAGTTGTTCGTGGCGAACTTACGCACTCACGCCCACGCCGATCGGGCAGGACACGCCGGTGCCGCCGAGGCCGCAATAGCCGGCGGGGTTCTTCGCCAGATATTGCTGATGGTAGTCCTCGGCGAAATAGAACGCGCCGGCGGGCGCGATCTCGGTCGTGATGGCGCCGAGACCTTTTGCAGCAAGCGCCTTCTGATAGAGCGCCTTCGATTCATCGGCCGCTTTCTTCTGCGCATCTGAATAAGTGTAGATCGCGCTTCGGTACTGCGTGCCGACATCGTTGCCCTGGCGCATGCCCTGCGTCGGGTTGTGGCTCTCCCAGAACGTCTTCAGGAGTTTCTCGTAAGAGATCTTCTTCGGATCGAACACGACCAGCACCACTTCGGTGTGGCCGGTGCGTCCCGAACAGGTCTCCTCATAGGTCGGGTTCGGCGTGTGGCCGCCTGCATAGCCGACAGCGGTCGCGTAGACACCGTCGCCTAGCTGCCAGAATTTGCGCTCGGCGCCCCAGAAGCAGCCGAGCCCAAACACGGCCTGCTCGAGGCCCGCGGGATAAGGCGGCTGCAACTTCGCGCCGTTGACGAAATGGGTGGTCGCGGTGGGAATGGCTTGCGCACGGCCCGGCAGCGCTTCCGTGGCGCTCGGCAATGCGGTGGTCTTGCGCATGAACAGCATGATTGGCTCTCCGAGACGAGCTGTCCGTCGCTTGAGCCAATGCAACAAGCCAAGGGCTCAGGCGGCGCGCTCGCGATCAAGGTGGGAATATAGGTATCTACGCAGGAGGGGGCAGCCCTGTTACGGCTGCCGTCAACGCGAGGTTCAGTCTCGGCGGGAATTGAAAGATCAATCCCGGGAATAACCGATCAGCGGCTTCCGCGGGCGGAACAGGATCATCAGCAGGATGCCCAAAATGCCGAGCACGGCGAACACCGGCTGATCCAGCACGAGGCGGATCACCGAGGTCCAGAGCCAGGGCGCCTTGGCCTCGACCCAGGTGCGGAACGCCGTCTGGCTGGCCTGGTTGATGTCGTTCCAGAACTGGCCGAACCGGGTGAACCGCAGGGTCTGGTCGGCCACCCAGCGGGCGCCGTCATAGACCATGAAGATGAACCCGCCGGCCAGCAGCAACAGCCCAATCAGTCGGAAAAAGCCGCGGATCATGCCTCACCTATATGGTCGTCCGATCGGACGACCTCTGCAATGCCGCCAGCCAATAGCCGGGCGACGGCAGAAATTCAACCTCTTCAGGGCGTTACGGCGCGCGCTGGAGCTCTCAGGGCCTGTTTTCCAGCCCCGGAAAGCGTTGACGGTGCCGCAGACCCCCTCTATAAGGGCGCCAACTGGCGGTGGGCGCAATCCTGCCGCCGCTGTTCTTTGAGCAGTTGCAGGCTCCATGAGCTTTAAAGGCTTGGAGCCTCAGAGACGACCGCAAGGCCGTCGCTCATGTTCCGGGAACAGCCCAGCAACCGAACACCCTAAATCCGAGCGTCGATTAAGCGGTCAAGCAGCCGGCGCTACCCGACCAAGACGCGACCGGTACCGCAAAGGATATTGAGACCATGGCCAATACCACTTCCGCCAAGAAAGCGACGCGCAAGATCGCCCGCCGCACTGCCGTCAACAAGTCGCGCCGCACCCAGATGCGCGGTGCCGTGCGTACCGTCGAAGAAGCCATCGCCACCGGCGACCGCGCCGCCGCGCTGAAGGCGATGGCGAGCGCCGAGCCCGCGCTGATGCAGGCCGCGCAGCGCAACATCGTTCACAAGAACAACGCGAGCCGCAAAGTCTCCCGGCTCACCGCGCAGATCGCCAAGCTCGCGAAGTAAGCTCGTCGAGTCATCCGATCGACTGATCGGATCGACATCGCGCTCGTCAATCAGCCCGGCTCGCGCCGGGCTTTTTGTTGCCTGTCACAATTCACGCTTGCGGTCGTTGGGCGACCACTCTTCCGTTGGAAGACTCGTGTCGTCTTCGCTGCGCTGCGCCCGTAATTTCACTGGCGGATGTTTTTGCAACAGCGGAAACTTTCACTGCGCTGCGAAAAACCCCTGCGGGGCGGGCTTAAGTTGAATCCGCGCGCGCGAGAGTTCTGCACACCGTAGTTTTCCCGGAACCGGCTCGCGATGGAGTTACCCTGCGAAACGAGACTCAAAAAGCGGTGTCTCAATAATCACTTATCGACATAGCGCCGACAAGCATTTGGAAAAATTGCCCGCAAGGCGTGCGCGTGACGCTTTTGTAAAAAATTTTTGGCGGTGGCGGAGATTTGTCACATGACGCGCGGCGCCTTCGAATCTGTGCACGGATTCAAACTCTTGCTCGCAAGCCTGTGCACAACTCCCGCGCGCCGTTAACGCTGGTCAAGTTTTTAGTCGCCTCAAGTGTGAATCAATTTCGTTGCGAGTCTTTCCGCATAGTGTATTCCTTAAGTCGTCCGCAGCGCCCACGATCTCAAGACCAGCGCGGTTTTAGAAACGGGGCGAGCGTGCAAATCGGCGGCGGTGTGCACGTAGGCGACGCTTCAACAAGCGATTGTCGGTTCAAAACCCATAGCAATATGGGAACGGTAGCTCTTTGTCTGAATGTCTCCAAGTGGGATCTTCGATCCCGCTCGCGCCAGACGCAAACGAGAGATGTCATGAAACTACCGCGACACACGTGATGGCGTAGCCGAGCGGACGAACAGTGCAGACGGGCGGGACATCGGCGACTTCAGTCGCAGTTGTCTTCAGGACACGCAGGACCTTGCCGTGAGCAATCACGGCAGGACGGGGAGGGTATCATGTCTTACGGACTCAACGCGGTATTGAAACAAGCCACCTACTCCAACGATGCCGGTTTAGATCAGCCCAACCTCCAGCCTCCCGCGTGTGACGGAGCGCCGAGTACGCGCTGACCTCGCGACCCCTCCATCTCTGACATCGCTAGTCCGACCCGCGGCGTTCGCGCCGAACGGCGGAGCTGTGTCCGACGATGGAATCGCTCGAGGTCGTGCCCTTTGAAGGATCCTGGCGGGACCCCTTCATGGCACTCACAACGCAACTTTATCTCTCAATAGAAGTTTTTTGACGATGAACACATCGGAACAGGATCGCTGGTCACGCGTGAAGAGCCGGCTGCGCTCGAACGTAGGCGAAGACGTCTATACGAGCTGGTTCGCCCGTATGGATCTGGAAGGCGTGCAGGAGGAGAGCGTGCGGCTCTCGGTGCCGACGCGCTTCCTGAAGAGCTGGATTCAGGCGCATTATGCCGAGCGCGTACTGTCGTGCTGGCAGGCCGAGGCGCCGGAAGTTCATCGCATCGATCTCACCGTTCGCTCCGCGGTGCGCCCGGTCGTGCAGCAGAAGGAGACGCCTGCGCCGGTCGAAACACGCCGCGCGCCCGCGCCGGAACTGCGCTCGACGGCGACTGCGCCGGTCTCCGCAAACCACGACGCGCTCGGCGGCTCGCCGCTCGATCCGCGCCTGACCTTTGCAAGCTTCGTCGTCGGCCGCTCCAACACGCTGGCGCATGCGGCGGCTCGTCAGGTCGCCGAAGGGCGTCGCGGCGATCCCGTCATGTTCAATCCGCTCTACATCCATGCCGGCGTTGGCCTCGGCAAGACGCATCTGCTCCAGGCCGTGACCTGGGCCGGCAATTCCGGCAACGAGCGCAAGGTGCTGTATCTCACGGCCGAAAAATTCATGTACGGCTTCGTCGCCGCGCTGAAGACGCAGACGGCGCTCGCCTTCAAGGAAGCGCTGCGCGGCATCGACGTGCTCGTAATCGACGACCTCCAGTTCCTGCAGGGCAAGTCGACCCAGGCCGAGTTCTGTCACACGCTGAACGCGCTGATCGATGCCGGCCGCCAGGTCGTGATCGCGGCCGACCGTCCGCCGTCCGACCTCGAAAGCCTCGACGATCGCGTGCGCTCGCGCCTCGCCGGCGGCCTCGTGGTCGAGATGGGCTCGCTCGGCGAAGAACTGCGGCATGGCATCTTGAAGTCGCGCGTCGCGGCGGCCCGCGCCCATCACGCCACCTTCGACGTGCCGGAGGAGGTGCTGCTCTATCTGGCGCGCACCATCACCCATAACGGCCGCGACCTCGAAGGCGCGATCAACCGGCTTCTCGCGCATTCGAAGCTGAACAACCAGCCGGTGACGCTGGAGATGGCCGAGCGCGAGGTGCGCGATCTGGTCCGGCCGCAGGAGCCGAAGCGGATCAAGATCGAGGACATCCAGCGCGTGGTGGCGCGGCAGTATAATGTCAGCCGTTCCGACCTCCTGTCCTCGCGCCGCACCGCCAACGTGGTCCGTCCGCGCCAGGTGGCGATGTATCTCGCCAAGACGCTGACCCTGCGCTCGCTGCCCGAGATCGGCCGCCGCTTCGGCGGGCGCGACCACACCACGGTGCTGCACGCCGTGCGCAAGATCGAGGCGCTGGTCAACAAGGACACGGCGCTGTCCGAGGAAGTCGAGTCGCTGAAGCGCCAGCTTCAGGAATAAACGCCTAAGGCTCCTGCCATTCTCCCGCCGCCCCGGCCATGCCTGGGCGGCGGTGTTCGTTTGCCGGGACGGCCGCCCTCCTTTTGGGCTGTAAATCGTGGGGAACCACCCCGCAATCCCTTGAAACGGATGGCTTTCCGCGCCACCTTGCGCGACCCTGACGGCTTTGGTCATATCGGCTGGATGATCCGGCTTTTCGGGGTCTTCGATGCCGTGGCGCGCGTCCCGCCGCCCGGCTTTTCCAACGTTGTGTTTCCTTGGGGATCGGGCGAGTAGTGCAATGAAGGTTACGGTCGAACGCGCGCAACTCCTGAAATCGCTGGGTCATGTCCACCGCGTGGTCGAGCGCCGCAACACCATTCCGATCCTCGGCAACGTGCTGGTCCGCGCCGAGAACGCGAAATTGTCGCTGAAGGCGACCGACCTCGACCTCGAGGTGACCGAGACGCTCCCGGCCGAAACCGCGACCGCGGGCTCCACCACCGTGCCGGCGCACATGTTCTACGACATCGTGCGCAAGCTGCCCGATGGCTCGCAGATCGTGCTGGAGGCCGACGGCGACCGCGCCGTGCTGGCGATCCGCGCCGGCCGCTCGCGCTTCACGCTGCAGACCCTGCCGGAGAATGATTTCCCGGATCTCGCCGCCGGCGACATGTCGCACTCGTTCTCGCTCGCCGCCAAGGACGTCAAGCGGCTGATCGACCGCACCCAGTTCGCGATCTCGACCGAAGAGACGCGCTATTATCTCAACGGCATCTATCTGCACGCCGCGGGCACGGCCACGGCCGCCACCCTGCGCGGCGTTGCCACCGACGGCCACCGGCTCGCCCAGCTCGACCTGGTCCAGCCCAAGGGCGCCGACGGCATGCCCGGCGTGATCGTGCCGCGGAAAACCGTCGGCGAGGTGCAGCGCCTGATCGAGGACAACGAGGCCGAAGTCACGATCGAGCTGTCGCAGGCCAAGATCCGCTTCACGATCGGCAATGTGGTGCTGACCTCGAAGCTGATCGACGGCACCTTCCCCGACTATGGCCGCGTGATCCCGCAGGGCAACGACAAGGAACTCGTCGTCGACAAGAAGGATTTCGAGAACGCGGTCGACCGCGTCTCCACCATCTCCAGCGAGCGCGGCCGGGCCGTGAAGCTCTCGCTGTCGCCGGGCAAGCTGGTGCTATCGGTCACCAACCCTGATTCCGGCAGCGCGACCGAAGAGCTCGAAGTCGAATACGCCTCCGACGCCCTCGATATCGGCTTCAACTCGCGCTACCTCCTCGACATCGCCGCCCAGATCGAAGGCGACGTCGCCACGCTGAAGCTCGCCGACCCCGGCTCGCCGACCCTGGTGCAGGACAAGGACGACAAGAGCGCGCTCTACGTGCTGATGCCGATGCGGGTGTGAGGCCTACCGGCCTCCTTCGCATTGCCTACATACGTCATGGCCGGGCTTGTCCCGGCCATCCACGTCTTGGGAGCCTGAGAACGTGGGTGCCCGGCAATGACAGAGTGATATGACCCCCTCCCGCATTCAACGCCTGACGCTGACGCATTTTCGCAATTATCGGGCGGCGGGGCTCGAGACGGCGGCTGACATGGTGGCGCTGGTCGGGCCGAACGGGGCCGGCAAGACCAATTGCATCGAGGCGATCTCGTTCCTGTCGCCGGGCCGCGGCTTGCGGCGCGCCACGCTGGAAGATGTTGCCGACAACCAGGGCGACGGCTCCTGGGCGGTGTCGGCGCAGGTCGAGGGCGCGCTGGGGCTCGCCACGCTCGGCACCGGCATCGACGCGCCGCGCGCGGACGCCACAGTCAGCCGGCGCTGCCGCATTGACCGCGAGCCGGTCAATTCGGCCACCGCCTTCGGCGACCATATCCGCATGGTGTGGCTGACGCCGGCGATGGACGGGCTGTTCATGGGCGCGGCCTCCGAGCGGCGGCGCTTCTTCGACCGCCTGGTGCTGGCGATCGACAGCGAGCATTCCAGCCGCATCTCCGCGCTCGAACGCTCCCTGCGCTCGCGCAACCGCCTGCTCGAGACGCGCAATTACGACGACCATTGGTGTGATGCGATCGAGCGCGAGACCGCGGAGCTTGCGGTCGCGGTCGCCGCAACGCGCGGCCAGACCGCAGCGCGCCTCACCGGCATGCTCAACGCCCGCGCGCAGGAATCCGCCTTTCCGTCCGCGCAAATCGCGCTGGACGGCTGGATGGAGAATGCGCTGCTCACGGAGACCGCGACGTCGGTCGAGGACCGCTACCGCCAGATCCTGCGCGACAACCGCCCGCGCGACGCCATCGCCGGCCGCACCACCGACGGCCCGCACCTCACCGATCTCCAGGTGATCTATGCGCCGAAAAGCATGCCGGCGCGCGATGCCTCGACCGGCGAGCAGAAGGCGCTGCTGATTGGCCTCGTGCTGGCGCATGCGAGCCTGGTCGCTGAGATGACCGCCATCGTGCCGCTGCTGTTGCTCGACGAGGTCGTCGCGCATCTCGATCCGAACCGGCGCGCGGCGCTGTTCGAGGAGCTGCGCAAGCTCGGCGCGCAGGTGTGGCTGACCGGCGCCGACCCCGCCGCCTTTGCCGACATTGGCGCAGGCGGCGACGTCTTTGACGTCGAGAGCGGACGTGTCTCCGCCCGGCGCTAGACCGCGCCGTTGAACCCGGCCGTTTGCAATCGCGACTAGCCTTTTGAGGCCGTGGCGATGCCTGTCACGGCCGTCGCCAGCGCGCAAATGACGTCACGCGCGAAAACCCTGGAGAATGAGATGCGGACGGTAAGGACCGGGGCGCGAGTCCCGGCTCAATGGCTGGCCTTTGCGTGCGGCCTCCTCTTGCTTGCGGTCTGCATGCTCGCAGCAAGCGCCAGCGCCTGGGTGCCGCATCTGTCGCCGCTGTTCGCGTCGGCACTCACGCCGGACCCCGCTGCCAAGCTGCCCGCGCCGACCCGTTACAGCTACCGAGGAACGCACACCACCGTCGTCAAGGGCATTGAAACGCCACTCCGCACAAGGCTGGAGGCCACCGTGCCCGCCGAGCTCGGCGACGTCCTCGCCTTCTACCGCACCGAACTCAGCAAGCTCGGCTGGCAGGAGCAGCGCGATGGCGCGGTGGTCTCCGCCGATCACGTCAAGCTCGCCTTCGCCTCCCCGCTCGGACCTGGCATGCTGGCGCTCGACCGCAAAGACGCCAGCACCGCCGTCAATCTCGTGCAGAAGAACGCATCTGTCGCGGCCAATGCGAACGTGATGCCCGAGCCCGGCCAGGCGAAGCTGGTGTTCTCCAATATCAGCGAAACGGAAGCCTCGCTCACGATCAACGACCGGACCATCAAGCACGCCGCCGGCGCCTACGCGGTTTCGCTGGATCTGCAGCCCGGCAGATATTCCTACGAGGTGAGCGTGCCGGGCCATCCAGCCACGACGAACATCCTCAACTTCGCTGCCGGCGATACCTGGGAGCTTACGGTCGGGCGCGACGGAGAGGCATGGTCGCCGCTCCTGCTGTATTGAACCTCCCGGGTTTCTGCCGCGACTTCTCGTCTGAGGCCGCGCCGACGGTGTCGCAGCCTGCAAATGCGCACGCCTGAGCCGTGCGCGATATCCTGGAGACGTGACGATGTCGATGATCCCGCGCGGGACGCCAGTCCCGGCACGATGGCAGCTGCTTGCCTGCGGCCTTGTCCTGATGGCGAGCTGCTCGACCGCGGCCGCCGCCGACGGAGGCATCGTCGACGTCCATGCGCTGCCGCAGCTCGAGGGCGCGGTGGAAGACACCTCGCGCCCCGATCCCTACCGCGTCGAATACCGCATGCCGACGCCGGAAGCCGTGACATCGCCGGCGGTGAAGAAACTCCTCAGCGCCGACGGCTGGGTGCTCTATGTGAGGCCGCTGGAGGAGAAGAGCACCAATCTGAACTTCAAGAAGGGACGGCAGGGCCTTTCGGTTCACTTCACGCAGGCCCTCGGCCGGCCCGATCAATCCGTGGTCTACTACACGACCGACCGGATCTACGGGAACGTGCCGTTTCCGGACGGCGCGAGCGACATCATGTTCGATGGGACCCGGCCCTATCTCGGCTGCATCGCGCCCAGCGCGCTCGATGCGACGTCGGATTTCTACGCCAGCCAGATGGCCGCGATCGGCTGGCAGAAACTCACGCCGGAAACCGCCGCGCGCTGGACGACCAGCCTGGATGAAACCGTTCCCAACGGCCTGCGCGCCTTCTACGCGCACCCTGACAGCAAGGACACCGGCTTCTACCAGCAGAAGCCGGTGATGCTGACGCTGACACGCCGCGACGACGGCCGCACCAATATCGATATCCGCGTCGCGCCCTTCGCGCTGCCCAGCGAGCTCAAGGCCGATGGCGATCTGGCCGGCCTGCCGCGGCCAACCCCGACCAAGACGGCCAGGGGCCTCGGCAGCGCAAGCTCCAACAAGCGCGAGATGTCGGCCGCCGCGATGGCCGAGCTGCCCGCCGTGCTCGCCTTCTATCACCGCGAGCTCGCCGCGCGCGGCTGGCAGGAAGATGGCAGCGCGCCGCTCGCGCCCGGCGACGAAGTCGCAATCAAAGTCTCCAACGCCGAGGAGACCGGCGTGCTGCGGCTTGGCCGCAAATATGATTTCACCATGATCAGCCTGAACGTGCAGGTGAAGGACTCCGCGCTTGCCGCCCGCGCCAAGGCGAAGAAGGAGGCCGACGACAAGTTCTTCAGCGATGCCGCAGCAGCCGCACAGAAGATGATCGCCGCCGACGAGGCGCGGCGCAAGGTGCAGGCCGCCGGACTCTCCGATGCGCCGCTCAATGCGCTCGCCGACAGCAAGACACCGGTGCCGCTGCCCGAGACCGCCGAGGGCGTGATATTCGAAGGCGGCGACGGTCGGCTCGAATTCTCCTCCAATTCGAGCGTGAAGGCGCTCGGCACCTTCTACCGCGCATCGCTGAAGAACGCGGGCTGGAAGGAGCAGCCCTCCGTCATCAACCAGCCCAACATGGCGGTGATGGAGTTCTCCAAGGGCGGCAAGTCGATCTCGATGACCGTGATGCAGATGGGCCCGAAAGTGAATGTCAGCGCCACCGGCTCCGGCCTGGTCGTGGCCGCGGCGAAGCCGGTCGAGACCAAATCGGCACAATCCAAACCGACAGAATCCAAGGCCATGCAGGCCAAATCGACCGAGCCGCTGAAGCCCGATCCCGATTCCGCCCTGCCGGTGCCGACGCAGCGCAGCTCGAGCGGGATCAGCTCGACGAAATTCCCCGGCAGCGACCAGTCGTTCCGCAAGGAGCTTGAAGCCAGCATTCCGGCTGAGCTCTCAGATGTCCTCGCCTTCTATCGCGCAGAGCTCACCAAGCGCGGCTGGCAGGAAAAGACTGACGGCGCGACTGTTACCGCCGAGCGGGCGGAGCTGGCGTTCACCTCGCCGGAGGGGCCGGCCATGCTGAAGCTCGGCCGCGCCAGGGAGGAGACAACGGTCAGCCTGGTGCAGCGGAATCCGCAGGCAGCGGCCAAGGCCGACATCATGCCCAAGGCGGGACAGGCGAGGCTGATGCTCGGCAATATCGGGCCGAAGGAGGCGTCGCTGACGATCAACAAGCAGACCATCAAGATCGCGGCCGGCGCCGGCGGCCCGCAATCGCCGAAAGGCCCGATGCTCGATCTGCCGCCCGGCAAGTACCAGTACGCGCTGCGCCTGCCCGGGCAGCCCACTCGCAACGAGACCCTGACCGTAGCCGCCGGCGACGCCTGGGGCCTCTTGGTGGGGCCAAGCGGCGACGTGCTTCCGCTGCAGATGTATTGAGGTGCGACGAAGCAGGTGCGCCCACGCGCAGCCGGCGTTTCGGACCCGTGGGCGGAAAGTTGATCTAAATCAACAGAGCGTTGCGGCGTTGCCTCCCGAATAGGCGTCAACAAGGTTCTGACGTCTCCAAGAGGGAGCTTGCAATGACGCGTACCCGTCACGTTGACGATAGCTCAAAGCCAGAAAGCCGCTTACTAAACCACCGCAACTTGCTGCTTTGCGGCACTGCACTGACCGTCGCTTTTATGCTGTGCGCGCTGGAGACGACCAGCCTCGCGCAGCAAACCACCGGCACGCCGGGTTCGCCGAGCGCCACGACAACCATCGATGGCAAGCAGCTTCCGCCTGAGCCTCCGAAGTTCGAAGGCGTGATCAAGGAAGATGCCACGGACTCCAAGCCATACTGGCCACCGTCCGTTGTGCCGCCCAAAGGCGCGCCGAACGTGCTGCTGATCATGACCGACGACCAGGGTTATGGCGTGACCGGCACCTTCGGTGGGGTGATCCCGACCCCGAACATGGATCGCATCGCCAAGGCGGGCCTGCGTTACACGCAGTTTCACTCGACAGCGCTCTGCTCGCCGACGCGGGCAGCGCTGATCACCGGCCGCAACCACCACTCGGTCGGGTTTGGCGTGATCGGTGAAATGTCCACCGGCTATCCGGGCTACGATTCCGTCATTGGCCAGGAAAGTGCGACGATCGGGACCATTCTGCGGGATAACGGATTTGCCACCTCATGGTTCGGCAAGAACCACAACACCCCGACCTATCTGTACAGCTCAGCCGGGCCGTTCGACCAATGGCCAATCGGCATGGGATTTCAGTATTTTTATGGGTTCATGGGCGGCGAGACCGACCAGTGGACGCCTTACCTTTTCCGCAACACGAGCCAGGTTTTTCCATGGGTCGGCAAGACCGGCTACAACCTCATCACCGACATGGCGGATGACGCCATCAACTACATGAACGGACTGAACGCGGCGGCGCCCGAGAAGCCGTTCTTCGTCTACTACGTGCCCGGCGGCACCCATTCGCCGCATCAGCCGAAGAAGGAATGGAGCGAGAAGTTCAAGGGCAAGTTCGACATGGGTTGGGAGAAGCTGCGCGAGCAGATCTTCGCCAACCAGAAGAAACTCGGGGTGATCCCGGCGAACACCCAGCTCACCGCCTGGCCGGATACGCTGCCGAAGTGGGACTCGCTCTCGTTCATCCAGAAGAAATTGTACGCGCGCGAAGCCGAGGTGTTTGCCGGCTATGCGGCGTATACCGACTACGAAATCGGCCGCGTCATCCAGGCGGTCGAGGACATGGGCAAACTCGACAACACCCTGATCATCTACATCAGCGGCGACAATGGCACCAGCGCCGAAGGAACCCTCGAGGGCACGCCGAACCAGATGACCGCCTACAACGGCATTCTGAAACTGCCCGAAACCGAGCTGATGCTGCACTACGAGGATTGGGGCTCCGACAAGACCTACCCGCATATGTCGGTGGCGTGGTCGTGGGCCTTCGACACCCCGTTCAAGTGGACCAAGCAGGTGGCATCGCACTTCGGCGGCACCCGGCAAGGCATGGCCATCTCATGGCCCGGCCACATCAAGGACGTCGGCGGCATCCGCAGCCAATTCCATCACATGATCGACATCGTGCCGACGATTCTGGAAGCCACAGGCATTCAGGCTCCCGACACCGTCAATGGCATCAAGCAAAGGCCCATCGAGGGCGTCAGCATGGCCTATACGTTCGACCAGGCTAACGCCAACGCGCCGTCAAAGCGCGACACGCAGTATTTCGAGATGTTCGCGAACCGCGGCATCTATCACGATGGTTGGTATGCATGTACGACGCCGCCTGCGCCTCCCTGGCTTCTGGGCACCGCCAAGCTGCCGGGGATCAATGAATACAAGTGGGAGCTTTACAACATCGCCGAGGATTACTCGCAGGCCAATGACCTCGCAGCCAGGAATCCCGACAAGCTCAAGGAGTTGCAAGCGTTGTTCCTGTCGGAGGCGGCGAAATACCAGGTCTTTCCGCTGGACAACTCGGTCCTGCCCCGCATTGTGACACCGCGCCCAAGCGCGACCGCCGGACGAACCGTTTTCACATATTCTGGTGAGAACGCTGGCATCCCTGACGCTAACGCTCCGAGCCTTCTCAATAAGGATTACACGATCACGGCCGAGGTTACCGTTCCTAAGGGCGGCGCGGAAGGAATGATCGCAACTCTAGGCGGTCGCTTTGGCGGATACGCCCTCTACCTGCTCAAAGGCAAGCCTGTCTTCGTCTATAACCTGCTCGATCTAGAACGGTACCGCTGGGAAGGCGGCATTGGCGGTCGCGACTTGTTTACCGATGCGCTCAAGCCGGGCAAGCACACCATTGTATTCGACTTCAAGTACAACGGACCCGGCCCGGGTAAGGGTGGCACCGGTGTACTGACGGCCGATGGCAAGCTGGTGGCCGCAAAGACGATCCCGCACACGATTCCGTTTCTTATGGCCATCGACGAAACGTTTGACATCGGCAGCGACACCCGCACGACGGTGGACGACAGCTATAAGCTGCCCTTCCGTTTCACCGGCAAGATCGACAAGCTGACCTTCAAGCTTGGCGCGACGCAGATGACGGAGGATGAGCAAAAGGTCATTCGACACGCGCTCGAAAGAGCGAGGGACTGAGCGCGACAAGTCGTGGCGATTCATGTCGGCCCCAACGCCACGACTCATCCTTCTTCGCTAAGAAATCGTTCGGCGGGATCCGCTTCGAAAGCCCGCGCGAAATATCATCGCGTATAGAAGGGAGTGCCGGCAGTGGATTCTTCATTTGGCGCGCTGGATGCGTTGCCGGCGCCGGCGGCCCGCAATCGCCGAAAGGCCCGATGTTGGATCTACCGCCCGGCAAGTATCAGTACGCGCTGCGCCTGCCCGGGCAGCCCGCTCGCAACGAAACCCTGACCGTTGCCGCCGGCGACGCCTGGGGCCTCCTGGTGGGGCCAAGCGACGACGTGCTGCCGCTTCAGATGTATTGATCCCGCCGCCTGTGCCTGTAACGGCCAGGTTGAACCTGTCCAGTTGGTGGGGCGACTAGTCGTCCGGAGGCGGCGGCGACTGTGTCGCAGCCGCTGCATCGCGCGAAGACTACAACGCGCGACATCCCTGGAGAGTGGCATGACGACGGTGAGGCGCAGAACGAAGGTCCCGGCACGATGGCGGCTGTTCGCGTGCGGCCTCGCTCTTCTCGCGGGCGGCCTGGTCGCCGCAGGCGCCGGCGGATGGCTGCCGCACCCGTCACCGCAAACTTCGGCCGCACTCACACCGGCGGATCCAAACGCCGAGATGCCGGTGCCGAAGCAACACAACTTCTCCAGCTCCAACACCACCCATATGACCGGCATCGAAATCCCGCTGCGGGTCGGACTCGAAGCCCATGTGCAGGCCCAGCTCAGCGATGTGCTCGCCTTCTACCGCAGGGAGCTCGCAAAGCGTGGCTGGGAGGAAAGGCCTGAAAGCACTGTGGTTGCCGCCGATCATGTGCAGCTCGCCTTCGCCTCACCCAAGGGGCCGGCCACCCTGAAGCTTGGCCGCGCGCAGGACGAGACCATTGTCAGCCTGGTGCAGCGGAATACGGAGGCCGCGGCGAAGGCCAATTTCCTGCCGATAGCAGGACAAGCGCGGCTGATATTCGGCTATCTCGCGCCGGACACGGCTTCGCTCACGATCAACGATCAGACCATCAAGATCGCGGGCGGCGTCAATCACCCACAAACGCTGGATCTGCCGCCCGGCAAATATTCCTACAAGCTGGTCGTGTCGGGCTATCCGGTGCGCACCGATACCATCACCGTGGCCTCAGGCGAGGCCTGGTCCCTCAGCTTGGGCGACGACGACAAGAGGCCGGATCAGATCTACTGAACCTGGTGGCCTGTTCCGGGGCGCCACGGCGCCTGGGAACGCGCTTCTCCGCCCCGCAAAATCCACGCCTTCAAGAGCTAAAAACAGGGCCTCGAATCGCCCTTTTCGCAAGCCCCAGAATCGGCCTCCAGGAGCCTTGAAAACCGGCAAAAAATCCCTATTTCGTCAAAGGGTTGCCGGAAGATACTTTGCGCTAGGCGCAAGCGGTCTTTCATGGCACAAATAGCCTGCAAATCAGCGCCTTTTGCGCCGCTGATTCGGGCGACATCTCGAAGGCCTCTCATGACAGAACCTGCTCGGCAGACGCCTGCCGAAAACGAGCCCTCAAATCCAAGCGATTACGGGGCGGAATCGATCCGCGTGCTCAAGGGTCTCGACGCCGTCCGCAAGCGCCCGGGCATGTATATCGGCGACACCGACGACGGCTCGGGCCTGCACCACATGGTCTACGAGGTCGTCGACAACGCGATCGACGAGGCGCTCGCGGGCCACGCTACGCGCGTCGACGTCGTGCTCAATGCCGACAATTCCGTCACGGTGCGCGACGACGGCCGCGGCATTCCCGTCGACATCCACAAGGGCGAAGGCATCTCCGCGGCCGAGGTCATCATGACCCAGCTCCATGCCGGTGGAAAGTTCGACCAGAATTCCTACAAGGTCTCCGGCGGCCTGCACGGCGTCGGCGTCTCCGTCGTCAACGCGCTGTCGAGCAAGCTCGGCTTGCGCATCTGGCGCGACAACAAGGAGCACTACATCGAGTTCGCCCATGGCGATGCGGTCGCACCGCTGGTGGTGGTCGGCGACGCGCCGGGCAAGCGCGGCACCGAGGTGACGTTCCAGGCCTCGACGGAAACCTTCAAGAACATCGAATATGATTTCGCGACGCTGGAGCACCGCCTGCGCGAGCTCGCCTTCCTCAATTCCGGCGTCAACATCGCGCTCTCAGACATGCGCCATGCGGTCGAGAAGCGCGAGGAGATGCACTATTCCGGCGGCGTCGAGGAGTTCGTCAAATATCTCGACCGCAACAAGAAGGCGATCGTGCCGGCGCCGATCATGGTGCGCGCGGAGGCCAACGGCATCGGCGTCGAGGCGGCACTGTGGTGGAACGACAGCTACCATGAGAACGTGCTGTGCTTCACCAACAACATCCCGCAGCGTGACGGCGGCACCCATCTGGCCGGTTTCCGCGGCGCGCTGACACGCCAGGTCAACGGCTATGCCGAGGCCAATGCGAAGAAGGAAAAGATCGCGCTGACCGGCGACGACTGCCGTGAAGGTCTCACCGCCGTTCTCTCGGTGAAGGTGCCCGATCCGAAATTCTCGTCGCAGACCAAGGACAAGCTGGTGTCCTCGGAAGTGCGTCCCGTGGTCGAGAACGTCCTCAACGAGGCGCTCCAGGCCTGGTTCGAGGAGCACCCTAGCGAAGCCAAGATGATCGTCGGCAAGGTGATCCAGGCCGCCGCCGCGCGTGAAGCCGCGCGAAAAGCGCGTGAGCTGACGCGCAAGAGCCCGCTCTCGGTCTCCTCGCTGCCCGGCAAGCTCGCCGACTGCCAGGAAAAGGATCCGGCCAAGTCCGAACTCTTCATCGTCGAGGGCGACTCGGCAGGCGGCAGCGCCAAGCAGGGCCGCAACCGCGAATTCCAGGCGGTGCTGCCGCTGCGCGGCAAGATCCTCAACGTCGAGCGCGTCCGCCCCGACAAGATGCTGGGAAGCGAGCAGATCGGCACGCTGATCACCGCGCTCGGCACCGGCATCAGCGACGAATTCTCGATCGAGAAGCTGCGCTATCACAAGATCATCGTGATGACGGACGCCGACGTCGACGGCGCCCACATCCGCACGCTGCTGCTGACCTTCTTCTACCGTCAGATGCGCGACATCATCGACGGCGGTTACCTCTATATCGCCCAGCCGCCGCTCTATAAGGTCAGCCGCGGCAAGTCCGAGCAGTATCTGAAGGACGAGCGGGCGCTCGAGGATTATCTGATCGACACAGGCCTCGACGACTGCGTCTTCATTCCCGGCGTCGGCGGTGATCGCACCGGCCGCGATTTGCGCTCGCTGGTCGACGACGCCCGCACCGTCCGCAGCGTCCTGCGCAATCTGCACAGCCGCTACAATCGCAAGGTGATCGAGCAGGCCGCCATCACCGGCGTGCTCAACAAGGCGATCTACGGCGATCCCGAGAAAGCCGCCGCAGCGGCACAATACATCGCGGGACGGCTGGACAACCAGGCCGAGGAGGTCGAGCGCGGCTGGGTCGGCCAGTACGTGGAAGGCCAGGGCTTCCAGTTCGAACGCACCGTGCGCGGCGTCAAGGAAGCCGCCGTCATCGACGCCGCCTTCCTGGGCTCGGTCGAAGCCCGCAAGCTCGACGAATACACCGTGAAGCTCCAGGACGTTTATGCCCGCCCTGGCAAGCTGCGGCGCAAGGACATCGAGCACATGGTCTACGGCCCGGTCGACCTGTTCGAAGCGGTCACCGACGCCGGCCGCAAGGGCATCACGCTGCAGCGTTACAAAGGTCTGGGCGAGATGAACCCGGAGCAGCTCTGGGAAACGACGCTGGACATCGATGCGCGCTCGCTGCTGCAGGTGAAGGTCAAGGAAGTCGACGAGGCCGACGACATCTTCACCAAGCTGATGGGCGACGTGGTCGAGCCGCGCCGCGACTTCATCCAGGAACATTCGCTGAGCGCGACGATCGATATCTGAGGCTCGTGGCTTTGGGTGATCGTCATGCCCGGGCTTGTCCTGGGCATGACGTTCCATGCGCCTCAATTATCGTCGAACAGATTGACATCCCGAGACCGAGACCATTTTCCTTTGTGGTGTAAAACGGCTCGAACAAGCGAAAGCTTTCCGCGGGAAGGATGCCCTCGAGCGCCACCTCATTGGCCGATTGTTCGCTACGCGATGATTGTGACCCTAAGTCTCAAGAAACGCCTTTAGGCCGACCAGCACGAATTGCATTCCCATGGACGCTACGATGAGCCCCATGAAGCGTGTGACTGTCGCTTGCGTGCCTCGGCCTAGACGAGGCCCAAGCCGAACAGCGAGGGTCAACGCCACAAATGTTACGCCTGCTCCAGCGACAGCGGCGATGATTGCCGTCACCGGCAAACCATCGGGCGTATGAACAGCTGCCAACGTGACCACGGCCGTAATAGTTCCGGGACCGGCTGCAAACATTAAAAGTGGTACAAGTGAGCCCTGAACGTCCGCGTCGCTATTGTCGGGCGGCGCCTGAGCAACCGTATGGCTGCCACGCAGCATATCGAATCCCATATACGCGATGATCATTCCGCCGACGACCCTGAACACGTCAAGCGAAATCCCGAAGATGCTTAAAACCTTGAGTCCGACCAACGCAGAGCCCATCAATATGATCAGAATGTTGAGGGCGACCTTGGCCGCCTCGCGTCGTCGTTCCGGCGCGGTCAGATTCGGCGTCAGGCTCAGAAAGAGCGAACCGCACACTACGGGATTGATAACGGCCAAAATGGTTACAATCGCTTGCAGAATTTGGTGAAGGTCTGTCACGCGATCGACTCACAAATTCTAGGGGCATTTGCTCAATCGCCGGGTGCGTGATTATTCTGACGCGCGTCCTAGCCTCTGGCAGTGCGAAATCGGTAAACGGGCTGAATGTCGGATCGAAAACATCGCTTTGGCATTCGGGTCGAGAACGACGGCTAGCTTGGTGCGATGTCACAGAGTGTCAATAACTTTTCCAACATCTCCGTCGACAGTTATCCGTCATTGATTCGCAAGCCGAGCGATTTGGCGCTCGGCTCATTTGGCGACCTTATTGCAAAGCTGAAAATCGAACGACCCGAAAATCTCGCGAAGGCGGTTTCAGTGGGCTGCAACGCTGCGACGCGCCATCACCCGCTACAGGTCCGCCGTGGTCGTCCTCGAGGAACGACGTGGCACGTGATCACCTACACCAAGCGTCAGTCTCCCTGACAATTTTCGTTAGAGTGTCCCGCGGTTCAGGCATATTGCTCTAACTTGATCAGCGTAGCAGTCTCTCCGTCTGGCTCACAAATGACGGAGCATCCCATGACTAAGATGTCACTGCCGCGAAGCCTCATGCTATTGGGAATCATGCTCTCGCCAGAGCCCTCCGCCGCTATCGAAAAACTCAACTGTCCTTTCAATTTTACCAGCAGCGATCCCTCAAAGCTTGAAAGAATGAAGGCCCTTCTTCCCGACGCTGACGCGATGGGAAGTCTCGGCCGGCTCAACTCGACTATCGATACTCTACGTCGGGACGGTATGGCAAAGAGTCAGATTGTAAGTCATCTTGTCGGCGCTTACTGCCTGATCGTCGCTCAAGAAAGCTCGCAGACTGATGCAGAAAAAGCTGCAAAGGTTCGGCGCTTCGCTGGGCAAATCACGCAGTTGGTCTACAGCTTGGAAAGCGGGCTGGACGTCATTGTCAACGTTCCACTTGCGCCGGATGTCGTCGACGCGCTCAATGCCACCGCACGCAAGCAGGGTCTATCGAGTTCTGCATGGATCGCAATGACTGTAGAAAATGCTCTGCAGCAATAATAAGTTTACCTTACAATATGTCACCCGATTTAGTAGCGGAGCGCGACTGATCTGAGCCACTGCCGGGGCTTTACAAATAAAGCGGCCTGAGCGCTTCATGGCAGGAAGCAAGGTTCATGGGGCGGGATCGACGAAGAAGCAACCAAGCGGATCGAACCAATATGAATCCCATTCCATTTGTGATGCTCTGCCTCTCCCTGATCGTGAATCCGGCATTGGCGCAGCAGCCTTCTCAGCAGCCATCCGCAACGACGGCCGCAAGGCAGTCGTCAGCTGAACCGGCATTTGACAGGCTACTCGGCCGCTGGGTACGTCTCCAGGGAGGTTACGTGATCACCATCCGAGCTGTTGACGCGGACGGCAAACTCGACGCGAGCTACGCAAATCCGAGACCATTGCCTTTTCATGTCGCGGTCGCGAGCAGGGACGGTAACGCGCTCAAATTGCTCTTCGAGTTGCGCGCCGCCGGTTACAACGGCTCGACCTACACGCTCAATTATGACGCGGCCAACGACCGGCTGAACGGCGTCTTTGATCAGGTGGTCGCCAAACAGAGGTTCGATGTCGTATTCGCTCGCGATAAATCATGACGCAATTGCCATTCTGATGAAGCTCGACGTGGTTCGCTTAGATCGAGCGAGCTCATGACGTTTAATCATCGGTCAACACCTGATGGCGTCCGCACCTGCAGGCCTTCAAACTCTCGATAGACCGTTAACTTCTTGGCCAATGACGCCTTCGATGGCCACCTAAGTATACCCTCCCGCGTCCGCCGAGTGCGGGACGTTCCAGTGCGCCGCCTTGCAAAGGCGTCGATACAACCAGAAGCGGCGCCCGACGCGGTAGAGTCAGAGTTAGGCGTTGGAGCGCGTTCCTAGAGTCAGGCTGTTGAGTTATTTGAGTCAGAGAATTATTTTACGGCACGTCGAGTGACCCTTGATTCTATTGCGAAATTTCGGGCGACTGTGTCAAAGTTATTTGTGTGGAGACACATTCACGAAGGGGCGTCATGCCCGGGATTGTCCCAGGGCACGTTCTTCGTGCATCGGGGCAAAGGCGTGGATGGCCGGGACAGGCGAGCGGAAGCGACGCCGTCCTTTGGACGGCTATGCTCGGCCATGACGCTGTGGAAACACCGCCGATGAACCCGACCAGCGGCCATCACGACGAAATGGCGTGAACCCATCGGCCCGTTCTGGCCGGGAAACGTCGCGGCCATGACCAGTTCCGCAACTGCCAGCCCTGTCCTCCCCTCTCGCCGTCTCGGCGTGATCGGTAGCATCGTCGGTGTGCTGGCGCTGATCGCGGCCGTGTTGCCGCATTGGGTCATACCCGCGATCTACCCGCCGCCGCCGGCCGACAAAGTGATTGTCGACACCGGCCACCGCCTGAAGGATCGCATGATCGCGCGGGTCAAGGGCGTCGAGTATCAGGCGCCGCCACGCGAGAAGTCGACGGGAAGCCAGCTGAGGGAGGCATCCTCGATCGGCGCGATCTCGCTCGGCCTGCTCGCCATCCTGTTCTCCGTGCTCGCGCTCGTGTTTCGCGAGGAGAGGCTTCTGGCGGGCGTCGCGGCCGCGCTCGGCAGCGGCGCCATCGCCATCGAGATATCGTTCCTCGCCATGGGCGTCCTGATGCTGATCGTCGTCCTTTATGTGGTGGCGAACAACATCGGCCTGTTCTAGGGCCGCTTGCCGCAAGCTCCGATCCTCATCCTTGTAACTTCAAGGTCGCCGGGCGGGATAGAATGGCTCGCGCGGTGGCGGACGGGAGACCGGCTCATCCTGGGGCATTGAAGCCCGCTCCTCAGCACGGGACAGAGGAGCCCGCGAAGCGGGCGTCTCGAAGGATGGTCGCAAGCGAGATGTCCGGGCCTTCATGGTTCGAGACGCGCGTTCCGCGCTCCTCACCATGAGGGGCTAGCAGCCTCTTCGGGGCTAACAGGCTGGCTCTAACCGCAGCGAGCACAATTGCTCCCGCGCTCAATTCTCTGTAGTTTCCGCCCGAAACACCCCACCCAACAGGACAGCGAGAACCCCGTGGCGCCCATCCAGTACATTGTCGAGGGCGGTCACCGGCTCTCGGGCTCGATCGAGCCGTCCGGCAACAAGAATTCGGCGCTGCCGATCATCGCCGCCGCCCTGCTCACCGAGCATCCGGTGACGCTGGAGAACGTGCCGCGGATCCGCGACACCGAGACGCTGGTCGAGCTGATCCGCTCGGTCGGCGCGGCGGCGGAATGGACCGCCCGCAATACGCTGCACATCCACGCCAAGAGCATCCGCGCCGCCGACCTCGACCCCGAGCTCTGCGTCCGTATCCGCGCCTCGATCCTGCTCGCAGGCCCCCTGCTCGCCCGCTGCGGCGAAGTGATGCTGCCGCCGCCCGGCGGCGACGTCATCGGCCGCCGCCGCCTGGACACCCATGTGCTCGCGCTCGAACAACTGGGCGCCAAGGTCACCGCCACCGACCGGCTCGAATTCCGCGCGGCAAAGCTTGCCGGTGCTGACGTGTTTCTGGACGAGCCGAGCGTCACCGCAACCGAAAACGCGCTGGTCGCGGCGGTCGCCGCCGACGGCGTCACCCATTTGCGCAACGCGGCCTCCGAGCCGCATGTGCAGGACCTCGCCAATTTCCTGGTCGCGCTCGGCGCGCGAATCGAGGGCATCGGCACCAACACCATGATCGTGCATGGACCGGCGACGCTGGGCGCCACGACCTACCGGATCCAGCCCGACCATATCGAAGTCGGCTCGCTGATCGGGCTTGCGGCCGTCACGCGCTCCCCGCTTCGCATCGTGCGCGCCGGCGTCGAGCATCTGCGCTCGATCCGCATGGGGTTCGAGCGGCTCGGCATCGTCTGCCGCATCGAGGGTGATGATCTCATCGTGCCCTCGAACCAGACGCTGAAGATCCAGGACGATTTCGGCGGCCACGTGCCGAAGCTGGAAGATCAGCCCTGGCCGGCCTTCCCGGCCGATCTGATGTCGATCGCGATCGTCACTGCCACGCAATGCGACGGCGTGATCCTGATGTTCGAGAAGATGTTCGAATCGCGGATGTTCTTCGTCGACAAGCTGATCGCCATGGGCGCGCGAATTGTTCTCTGTGATCCGCATCGCGCCATCATCGCCGGCCCCAGCCGCCTGCGTGGCGCATCGATGATCTCGCCCGACATCCGCGCCGGCATGGCGATGCTGCTCGCCGCGGTCTGCGCCGAGGGCACCTCCACGATCAACAACGCCGACCAGATCGAGCGCGGCTACGAGCGCATCGACGAACGCCTGAACGCGCTCGGCGCCAAGATCAGGCGCGTGCCTGAAAGGAAGGGCTGAGAAGTTCTCTCCGCGCCACAGTATCGTAGGGTGGGCAAAGCGTAGCGTGCCCACCGCTTCTGTTGCCGCGTTGGACTGATGGTGGGCACGGCGCAAGCGCGCCTTTGCCCACCCTACGGTTCCTGAGAGCCGCGCCCTTGGCTCCCGGGTCCCGGCTCGCGCTTCGCGCGTCCGGGACACGAGAGCTGGGCCATGTTTTCGACGTGCGGCTGTGCTATTGCAACCGCCATGCTCGACACCGTCCAGCCTCGTCCGCAGCCGCAAGCCGGCGTGCCGCAAAACCATCTCGCCGAAGAGTTCGTCGAGACGCTGCGGCTGGCCGTGCCGATGATGCTGACGCAGCTCGGGCAGATCGCGATGATCACGACCGATCTCGCGCTGATCGGGCGGCTCGGCGAGGATGCGGTCGCGGCCGCCGCGCTGGCGCACACCGTCTATTTCGTCAGTTTCACCTTCGGGCTCGGATTGATGGCCGCGGTGTCGCCGCTGGCCGCGCAGGCGTTCGGCGCCGGCGACGTCAAGCGCATCCGCCGCTCCCTGCGCGCCGGCCTGTGGATCGCACTCCTGATCTCGCTGCCGATGATGGCCTCGCCGCTCTATGGCGAGCGCATCCTGCTGGCGCTCGGACAGGCGCCGCAATCGGCCGCGCTCGCGCAGCGCTATCTGAACGGGCTGGCCTGGGGCATCGCGCCGGCGCTCGGCTTCATCGCGTTGCGCAGCATGATGAGCGCGGTGAACCGGCCGCAGCCGCCGCTGTGGATCACCGTTGCAGCGATCCCCGCCAACGCGGCGCTGGTCTATTGCCTGATCCACGGCCTGTTCGGCCTGCCGGAGCTCGGCCTGTTCGGCGCGGGGCTCGCGACCACGCTCGTCAATCTCGGCACCTTCCTCGCCGTGCTCGCCATCGCCGCATGGCGAAAGCCATTCGCGGACTACCGCCCGCTCGCCCATCTGTGGCGGATCGACTGGCCCCTGATGCGCCAGCTCATCGCGGTCGGTGCGCCGATCTCGTTTTCCCTGCTGCTGGAATATGGTCTGTTCTCGTCCGCCGCGCTGCTGATGGGATTGATCTCGACCACGGCGCTTGCCGCGCACCAGATCGCGCTCCAGGTCACCGCCGTGCTGTTCATGGTCCCGCTTGGCATCGGCATGGCGGCGACGGTCCGCGTCGGCCATGCTTTCGGCCGCGACGACCCGGCCGCGGTGAGGCGAGCGGGCCTCGTCGCGGCGGTGCTTGGCGTAGCGCTGGTCTCGGCCCTGACCGTTGCCATCATCCTCGGCCGCTACGCGCTCGGACGGCTGTTCTTCGGGAGCAGCGAGGCCAGCGCGGCCACCGTCGAGCTGACGGCGACCCTGCTGCTGGTCGGAGCGACCTTCTTCATCGCCGACGGCCTCCAGACCATCATGGCCGGCGCGCTGCGCGGCATCAACGATACCAGGATGACGTTGCTGTTCGCGGCGATCGGCTATTGGTGCGTCGCCTTTCCCATCGCCTGGGTGCTGGCCTTCAATGCCGGGCTCGGCGCGGTCGGCGTCTGGATCGGGTTCTCGACCGGCACGTTCGTCTATGCTGGCCTCCTGATCTTGCGCTTCCGCATGCTGACGCGCAGACTGGCGGGATGATCGGGATCATGGAGCCGGTGCAATGACCCTGTCCGTCGATCTCTTCTACTCCTACCGCAGTCCCTTCAGCTATCTGGCGCTGCCGAAGACGCTCAAGCTCGTCGAAGAGTACGATCTCGCGGTGAATTTGCGGCCGGTCTATCCGCTCGCCGTCCGCGTGCCCGGCTTCTTCAAGAAGGCCAGTCCGAACTTCATTCGCTATGTGGTGCTCGACAGCACGCGCGTGGCGCAGCACGAGGGCATCCCGTTCCGCTTTCCGAGGCCCGATCCGATCGTGCAGGACAAGACGACGTTCGATGTTGCGGCCGAGCAGCCCTACATCCACCGCCTGACCCGGCTGGGTGCGATGGCGCAGCTCGAAGGCCGCTCGCTCGCATTCACCGATGCGATCGCGCGCGTGCTGTGGGACGGCTCGGTGGCGGGCTGGAACGAAGGCGATCACCTCGCGCGCGCCACTGAAGCGGCCGGCTTCGATCTCGCCGCGATGGATGAAGCGATCAGTGCCGACCCCGATCGCTACGAGCGGGTGATCGCCGAGAACGAAAAGGACCATGCCGCCTCCGGCCATTGGGGCGTGCCGACCTTCGTGTTCGAGAACGAGCCGTTCTTCGGCCAGGACCGCATCGACCTGCTGCTCTGGCGCATGGTGGCTAAGGGCCTGAAAAAGCGCTGACCGTTGTTTAGGACGCGTTTTCTTCACGCGAACCGCTATCCGCTTCGCTCGAAAACGCTCTTGCCGGCCGGCATGAACCGGTTTCCCTGAAACTGCGACTGAGACGTGGCGCCCCGATCCCGGCGGCGCGTTCGGAGGGTCGCATGTATCTGGCAAAGTTCTTCCACCGCGCACCCGGCGATGACGATCGCGAGCTGATGCTGGTCCCGGGCAGCGATCCCATGGTGATCGGCATTCATATGAACTGGAAGGGCGAGCCCGACGCGAACGAATTCCTGCGCGAGGAATTTCCTGATATCGCCGGCGCCGCAGCGGCTTTCCGCCGCCATGTCGCCAAGCTGGTCGCAGCCGGCTATGTCGAGACGGATCATACCAACTACACGCTGCGCGACCTCGGTCCCAATCCGCGAGCCAAGCCGGACTGGCAGAAGGGGCTCGATGAGCTGATGATCCTGGCGCTCAGCGCGCCGATGGCCGAGCAGGCCGCGCAGCTCGACGCGCTCAAGGGCACTCCGGCCGAACATGAGCCGTTGTATCTCTGGCTCGCCGCTCATCACGGCAAGGCCGCAGGCGAAGATTTTACGCAGACCCTGCGCTTTGCCGAACAGGCGCGTGACGCGCTCCGCGCACGGCGGGCTGCGGGACAGTCGCATTACGCCTGGTCCATGTACGAAGGCGACCTTGAAGGTCGCATCCTCGAATTGCTCAGCGACGTCTATCTTCTCGCGGAAAATCCGGTCGCGGCGCTCGCGACGATCGAGCATCTCTGCAAGATCGCTCCGAACCATGATCGCATTCTCCAGCGTGCCGAGATTCTTTGCGGCTTCTTTCCGGAGCGACGGGAGGAAGCCTTTGACGATGCCTATCAATGGTCACGGTTCGGCGGCTACGATGTCATCACGCTGTTTCCCGGCTACGCCGAATATGAAGCCCGGCGCAAGGCAGGCACGACCGCAAAGGGCTGGCGCTGGAAGCCCGGCACGCCGGCCAGCGAAGCGGATGTCAGCGCGGCAGAGCAGGCCATCGATGTCAAACTGCCCGACGATTATCGCAATTTCCTGCTGAGCCGCGGCGAGACCGAGCTGCTGGTACGGCTGCCTGAATCGTCCTCCGAGCTACGCTTCTACGCACCGGACGAGCTGGCCACGCAGCTGCGCAACGTCCTCGACTTCATTGCTCATTCCGAGGACGAGCTCGAAGAGGCCTGCGCCTATTTCCGCAAGGAGTATGGCGTGTCGCTGAAACACCTGGTGCCCATCGCCGAGCCATCACAGCTCAGTCGCTGCCTGCTGCTCCATGTCGAGCCGGGCGAGCGACATGGCCAGTGCTTTCAGTGGGACCATGACGGCGCATGGGAGTTGGAGCAGAAGCAGCCCGGCTTCGATGTCGCGCTGAAGGCGCTGACCGACGGCATCGAGCAGCGCGACGCGGCAGCGCTCGCTTTCTTCGACCTCTAAAGAATCACTCCGCCACGCGCGCGGACTTGTCGGTCGAAGCCTCTGACCATTCGCCGACGACGCGATCGAGATCGCAGAGATTCTGGTGCATCTGCTCCAGCGAGAAGCCGATGGCAAAGAAGCGCTCGGCGGTGTCGCCGGGCTGGCCGCGGATCAGGCCGTCATGACGGACGGCGGCGACGGCCTCGGCATAATGCTGGAGCGCGACGTGGACCGGATGGATCGCCGGCGCGCCGGCGCCCTCGCGCAGCGCCGCGGCGGCGGAGCGAAGGAATCGCGCGATCACGGTCGAGACTTCCGTCAGCGGGGCTGCAAGCCGCATCTGCACCTCGGCCGGCAGCGGCACCACCGTGGCACGGCCGATCATCACGACGTCATGGCGCAGCCGCAGCACGGTGCGCAGCAGCGGGCCGGTGTCGGGGCCGCTCGACAGTCGCACGGAGCGTTCACGCTCGGCTTCGGCGCCGATCGCGTTCATGCCCACCATTGCCGTGCCGATGCCGTCCTGGATCCGGTGCAGCGCGTCGTTGTCGCGGCCGCGCGTGAGCCCCGCGAGCAGTTCGGTGAAGGCATCCGCGATCAGTTCGAGCAGCGTGGCCGCGCTGGCGCGGATCTGCCGCACGGCGCGGGACGGCAGCACTAGGAATGAGACCAGCAGGCCAGTGATGGCGCCCACCCCGACCTCGCTGACGCGGTCGATCGCCGACGCCAGGGGATCTGAATGATGCATGGTCGGAACCAGCAGCACGATGATCGCGGTCACCGTGGCGGCGTTGAGGCTTGGGTTGATCGCGGCCACGAAGGCGAGCGGCGCGACCGCCAGCACCAGCAGCCCCAACAGGCCCGCCTCGGTGGAATAAGGGATCAGGATCGCGATGGCGCCGCCATAGATGGCGCCGCCGATCGTGCCGAGCACGTAGTCGCGCGTCGCCTTCAGCGAGCGGCCGACGCTCATCTGGGTCACGATCAGCGAGGTCAGCACGGCCCAGAGCGGCAATAGCAGATGCAGCGCGGTGGCGATCGCATAGGCCGCCACTGCGGCCACCGTGACCCGGATCGCCAGCCCCAACTGCGTGCGCCGTGATCGGATCCGGTCGAACATTTGTCTTGCGAATGCCATCGTCGAATGTCCCGGTCCGATCCTCTTGGAGCCTGCCAAAAGCATGGCTGATGCCCGCGGCCCCAAGGCCGCTTGAAAGGCCAAATCAGCCCGCCTAACTTGCGCGCCAAAACGAGGAAACACGATGGCTCACGAAACCGCAACGCTCGCCGCTTATGTCGTCAATCTGAAATACCAGGATATTCCGGCGGAAGTGCTGAATCGCGCCAAGGTGCTGACGCTGGACTTCCTCGGCAGCGCCATCCGGGCCCGCAGCGAGGCGGAATCCACCCCCTCGATCCTGAAGATGCTGGAAGCGCTCGCGCTCGACACCAAGGGCGAGTCCACCGTGTTCGGCGACAGCAAGACCTGGACGCCGGCGGTCGCGGCACTGCTCAACGGCGCGCTCGGCCATTCCCTCGATTTCGACGATACGCACGCGGATTCCTCGCTGCATCCGAGCGCGCCGGTGGTTCCGGCCGCCTTCGCCGTCGGCGAGATGGTCGGCGCGTCGGGCCGCGACGTGCTGACCGCGATCGTCGCGGGCTATGAGGTCTGCTGCCGGCTCGGCAACGCGCTCGACCCGACCTCGCATTACGCGCGCGGCTTCCACCCGACCGCGACCGCCGGCACCTATGGCGCGGCGGCCGCCGCGGGCAAACTGTTCGGCCTGTCCGAGCAACAGATCATCGCCGCCTTCGGCGTCTCCGGCAGCCAGGCCGCGGGCTCGCTGCAATTCCTGGTCAACGGCGCCTGGAACAAGCGCTACCAGGTCGGCGCCGCCGCGATGAATGGCGTGATCGCCGCGACGCTGGCGCGCAACGATTTCGTCGGCGCGAGCGAATCGGTCGAGGGCAAGCACGGCCTGCTCGCCGGCTACACCGACAACGCGCATCCGGACAAGGCGGTCGCCGGGCTCGGCAAGACCTATGAGACGATGAAGATCGGCGTGAAGCCGTATCCGAGCTGCCGCTACACCCATGCGGCGATCGACGCGCTGATCGCGATGCGGCGCGAGCACAATCTGACGCCCGACCAGGTCAAGCGCGTCGAGATCGGCCTGCATCGGAACGGCATCACCTTGACCGGCGATGTCGCGACCAAGCGGCATCCCACCTCGATCGTCGGCGGCCAGTTCTCGATGTTCTTCACCGGTGCGCTCGCGCTCGACCAGGGCTCGTTCGGCTGGGACGATTACAACCGCCTTGGTGACGCCGCCATCGACGCGCTCGCCGACAAGTTCGACGTGGTGCAGGACGATCGGCTCGAGGTCGGCCGCACCCACCCGTTCGGCGCGCGCGTCAGCATCACGACAGACGATGGCGTGCATGAGCGGCTCTATGCCGATCCCTCGGGCGAGCCGAATTCGTTCCCCGACGCGCAGGCGATGCAGCAGAAGTTTCTGACGCTGGCGCGCCCGGTGCTGAACGCGCGCGCGGAGAAGTTTGCGGACGCGATCATGACACTGGAGCGGTTCGACCGCGTGGCGAAAGCCACGGAGCTGGGGAGGTAGGAGCTGCTTACCCTCCCCTGGAGGGGGAGGGTCGGCTCATATAGAGCGCAGCGCGAGCGGGGTGGGGTGAACCCTCCGCACGGGCACTGTTGAATGCGGAGGGACCGTCACCCCACCCCGTCTCATATTTCGCTGCGCTCTATATGAGCCGACCCTCCCCCTCCAGGGGAGGGTAAGAGACAGCGCTCTGCTGCTGTCATCAATCCACCCCCGCCATTTTCCCCTTCTCGCGCGTCACCGCCACCACATCCCGCACCAGATCGAACACGCCATCCGCTTCCGGCGGCCAGTTGGACGAGCGGCCCAGCCGCACGATCACCAGACGCTCCGAGGGAATGATGATCGTGTACTGCCCGATCGTGCCCTTGGCGAAAAACGCATCGCGCGGCCAGCCGTGCTCCACGCGGAAATTCGCGCCAAAGCTGTCGCCCCGGTTGGTCCAGAAGCCGGCGCCGATGCCGACCAAGGCATTCGGCGTGGCTGACGCCGCGTAATTCACCCAGCCCTCGGGGAGGATACGCTTGCCGCCGGCGACGCCGTCATTGAGATAGAGCTGACCGAAGCGCGCCCAGTCGCGCGCGGAGGCCAGCATCTCGCTCGATCCCTCGATCGTGCCGGCGCCGTCGAGCTGGAGCGTGACGTGGCGCATGCCGAGCGGCGCGAACAATTCACGGCGCGCGAAGCGCAGCGCGTCCGCGGGGCTGCCGCCGGAAGCATTGCGGATCAGATGCGCGAGCATGATGGTGTTGCCGTCGTGATAATTCCACACCGCGCCCGGCGCGGTGGCAAGCGGCATGCTCGCGGCATAGGCGGCCATGTCGTCCTCGATGAATTTCATGCGATTGACCGGCTCGAAGGCGGAGCCGAGCGAAGCCTGCAGCGAGCTGCCGAGCGCGAGGCCCGCGGTGTGCCGCAGCAGCTGGTCGACGGTGATGGCGTGGCGCGGATCATCCGGATTTGTCCACGCCGCGACCGGCGCGGGCCCGTCGAGCTTCAGCTTGCCCTGGCGCACGAGAATGCCTGTTAGCGCCGAGATCACCGACTTCGTCATGGAGAAGCCGAGCAGCGGCGTCTCGGGCCCGACACCATCCGCATAACGCTCGGCGATGACGCGGCCTGACTTCATGACGACGATGGCGCGGGTGCGGCGGGCGGGCGGTTGCGCGGGTTCGGTGAAGGCGCGATCGAGTGCGGCCGACAGCTCCGGGCTTTGTGGCGGCACGATCGAGGGTCCCGCGATCTCGGGGAGCAATGCGGGCTGCTTGTCGTCGGCCGGCGGCGCGACGTCGGCGATATCAGCGCCGTGCTCGAGCGTACAGCCCAGCCCCTCGCGATAGACGGCATGGCTACGGCCGAGGCCGAACAGCGTCACGGTGACGTCCTTGCGCACCCGGTCGATCCGGTAGTCCATCGCCCAGGTGATCAGGCCCGAGCCCGGCATCGCGTCGGTGGTCTCGGTGAAGGTGCGCTGCGGATCGAGGCCGGAGATAAATGTCTCGGCGCAGAGGATGTCGGCGAGGAAGCCGGTGGCGACCTGCGGCGCGTTGCGCGCGCGAGCGGCGCCGAATGCGAGGCCAATACAGGCGACGGCGGTGGTCAGGAGGATGATCTTGCGGCGGCGGGTCACGGGCTTTCTCCGGCTGGGGCGTGTGCCGGGAGGAAGCCGGAGTGGGCGGAGGAGTGCTCGCCGGATTTGGAAAATAGACTGGCTGAAACTGAACCGGGCTGGTCGATTCTGGAATTTCGGCGTGATTGGAAAGGGTTAGAACTTACGCCGCACTCACCTTGAGCCGCCGGTATTCCGTCGGCGTCACGCCCGTCACCGCCTTGAAGGCGCGGTTGAAGGGACCGAGCGATTGGAAGCCGGCGTCCATCGCGATGGTGATGACGGGGACCTCGGCCTGGGCGGGATCGGCGAGCGCCGCCTTGGCTTCCTCGATCCGGTGGTTGTTCAGGAACACATTGAAATTGCGGTAGCCGAGCCGCTGGTTGATCAGCCGGCGCAGCCTGTATTCGGGAATTTTCAGCCGGCCCGCCAGCACGCCGATGGTGATGTTCTCCTGGCGATAGACCCGCTCATCCGCCATCAGGCGCATCAGGGCGTCGATCAGCTTCTGGTCGGCGGCTTCATCGGTGGCTGTGGGATGGCTCAGAATGACCGCTGGCGTGACGCCCGCGTTCGCCGGAAACAGGTCCGCACCATCGACGCGCATCATCGCGTAGGCGATGGCCGCAACGACGCAGGCCAGCACGCCGGCATTGATGGTGTTGGCGACATCGCCGACGTCACTGCCGGCAACGGCAATCTGGAGCAGCGCGTTCAGTCCGCCATAGAGCGCGGCGGCGCAGACGATGAAGACGCGGGCACGCCGCCGGCGCTCGACCAGATCCGCCGGCCACGACGCGATCGTCTGCCCTACCGCGAGCGCGATGAAGCCGAGCACGATCAGGTTCACCACGGTGACGGAGAACCGCACATGGCCGCCCGGCGCGATCCAGACGCACCCGGCGAAGCTGAAGGCCGTCACCAGTCCCCAGACCAGCCCATGCCACCAGCGCAGGCGAAAATCGTCGTCGAACAGCGCGCGCGTGAACAGCCAGAACACCACGATATTGCCGGTCGACAGTGCGATCAGCGGCGCATGCCAGGCCGGCACTAGCGACGTCACGCCGACCGAATAGCTCACCGCGTGCGCGGCCGAGCCGAGCGCGAAGGCGGCGCCGAGGCGAGCCGCCAGCACGTTGCGGAAGTCCGAGAACAACGATGCCGCCAACACCAACAGCAGCGCCACGGCGCCGGCGCGAAAGGCAAGTTCGAGATTGGCAAGCAGCATCCGGTCGACCCGATCGCGCACGCACGCGCGTGACGCGAACCTAGTTCAAATCAAAGACCGATTCAATTTCGCCGGGTCCACGCGGCGCGCGACGTGATCCAGGCGTCGGCCGGCTTGCCGAACAGATCGATTTCGCGCTCCTTCCGGACGCCCAGGCTGCGCGCCACGCCCTGCGACGGCGTATTCGTGCTCTCGATACAGTGCATGATCTCGTCGATCTCAAAGCTGTCAAACACCCAGTCGATCGATGCGCTGGCCGCTTCCACCGCATAACCTTTGCCGCGGAAATCCCTGGCGATGCCCCAACCGACCTCGAAGCCGGGCCAGCCCGGCGGGCACCACGGACCAACCCGCCCGATGTAGCTGCCGCTCGATTTCTCCTCGACCGCAAACATGCCGAAGCCGTGGAGCGCCCAGTGTCCGGAGATCACGGCCGCGTTACGCCAGCCGGCAATCTCGGTCGTGACCGGCTTGCCGTCGGCGGCGATGAAGCGGGCGGTGCCGGGGTCGGACAACATCGCGGCATTCGGCGCAATGTCGCTGGCGCGCCATGGCCGCAGGATCAAATGTTCCGTCTCGATTCGGGGGCCTGTGACCTCGAGCAGCCTGGCGCCTGGCTTGAGCGGTGGGATCATCGGTCTTCTCCCGTTCCCGACATTGTTCTGTTACGATCATACCAGCAAGAAACAGGAGACCACCATGAGCTGGCAACCCTCGAACGATCCCGTGCTCGGCGATCCCATGTCCTGCGACGCACTCGATCTCGTCATCGTGCCACGCACCCGCGACCTCGGCGACGGATTCGTGGTGCGGCGCGCGCTGCCGCATGGCAAGCGGCAGATGGTCGGGCCGTTCATCTTCTTCGATCATTTCGGCCCGGTGCAGTTCGTCTCCGGCAAGGGCATGGACGTGCGGCCGCATCCGCATATCGGGCTTGCCACCGTCACCTATCTGTTCGACGGCTCGATCATGCATCGCGACAGCGAGGGCAACGTCCAGGAGATCGCGCCCGGCGCAATGAATCTGATGACCGCCGGCCGCGGCATCGCCCATTCCGAGCGCACCCCGGACGCACAGCGCGCCTCGGGGCAGCAGATGCTGGGCCTGCAAAGCTGGATCGCGCTACCGGCCGGATCCGAAGAGATCGCGCCGTCGTTCCAGCATTACGGCGCGGGCGATCTGCCGATGATTTCCGAGCGCGATTTCACCGCGCGGGTGATCGCGGGCTCCGCGTTCGGCATCACCTCGCCGGTTACGATGGTGTCGCCCTGGTTCTACACCGAGGTCACGGCGGTCGCGGGCGCCAGCGTGCCGCTCGACCCCGACCACGAGGAGCGCGCCATCTACGTCGTCGACGGCGAGGTCGAGATCGCGAACGAGCGGTACGAGGGGCCGCGGCTCCTGATCTTCCGGCCCGGCGACCGCATCACCGTGAAGGCGCTGAAGGCAACGCGCATGATGTTTCTCGGTGGCGATGCATTGGAAGGCCCGCGCCACACCTGGTGGAATTTCGTCTCCTCCAGCAAGGAGCGGATCGAGCAGGCCAAGGAGGACTGGAAAACCGGCCGCTTCGCCGGGGTTCCGCAGGAACATGAGTTCATTCCGCTGCCGGAATAGGCTATCCCGATTTAGGCCGTACCATCCAGTGCGGCCTGAATCCCCTGTCCGAAGGACTTGTCTGCGAAGGCCCTGCCGATGACCGCCATGCTCTCCAGTGACCTGCCCCTACCCAAGATCGGACGCGGCAAGGTGCGCGATATCTACGCCGTCGACGACGACCGCCTGCTGCTCGTCACCACCGACCGCATCAGCGCCTTCGACGTCGTGATGGGCGAGACCATCCCGATGAAGGGCGCGGTGCTGACCCAGATCAGCGCATTCTGGTTCAACGAGCTCGAAGGCGTGGTGCCGCATCACATGATCAGCGCCGACGCCGACGAGATCATTGCCGCCGTGCCGGCCTTGAAGCCGCATCGCGCCGAGATCCTCGGCCGCGCCATGCTGTCGCGCCGCACCACCGTCTTCCCGATCGAATGCGTGATCCGCGGCTATCTCTCGGGATCGGCCTGGAAGGAATATGCCGCCAGCGGCACGCTGGCCGGCGAGAAGCTGAAGGAGGGCCTCGTCGAGAGCGAGAAGCTGGAGCCTTCGATCTTCAGCCCGGCGACCAAGGCCGAGACTGGCCATGACGAGAACATCACCATCGCCAAGATGCGAGAAGTCGTCGGCGACGAGGTCGCCTACACGCTCGAGAGCATGACGCGCGCGGTGTATACGCTCGGCGAGGAGCTCGCCCGCGAGCAGGGCATCATCATCGCCGACACCAAGTTCGAGTTCGGCCGCGACAAGGACGGCCGCATCATCCTGATCGACGAAGTCATGACGCCAGACAGCTCACGCTTCTGGGCGGTCGATGCCTACAAGCCCGGCCAGCCGCAGGCGAGCTTCGACAAGCAGCCTTTGCGCGACTATCTCGACGTCGAGCGCCACGCCGGCCGTTGGAACGGCGACGCGCCGCCGCCCCCGCTGCCCGCCAGCGTCGTGGATGCAACCAGCAAGCGCTATCTCGAAGCTTACAGGCGCGTGACGGGGAAAGAGCTGAAGATCTAAGCCCGGCTGTTTCGTCTCGCTCCGTCATTGCGAGCGAAGCGAAGCAATCCAGAGCTGCTGCTCCTCACCCTGAGGAGCGCGCCCTTTACGCGCGTCTCGAAGGGCGAGGCCACCAGCGGGGCCTTCATCCTTCGAGACGCGCGTTCCGCGCTCCTCAGGATGAGGAACACACAGACTGGATTGCTTCGCTGCGCTCGCAATGACGTGGATGGCCCGCCGCGTGTGATTGGCCGTTCACACGCCAAACCGCCGCAAAACTGTCGGATGTTTCACAGTTACAAGAATCCAGTTGCGCTAAGCCCGTACTCGTCTACGTCTCGGGACGGGACTTTTCAGGGGCGAGCGCAACGGCGTGACCGATCCAGCAATTATTTTCAGCCCGGCTTCGCGATTCAATCCGGCCCTCAAGCGTGCGTTGAATGATATATTGGGCGGAACGGCGGCCAGCGTCCTGACCGTCACCTTCGGGCTGTCCTATTCGCTGCTGATCTTCGCCGGGCCGCTCTCGCCTTACCTGTCCTACGGAATCACGGCGACGTTCGTCAGTTCCGCGGTGCTTGCGGTCGTCATCGGGCTCGGCAGCTCCCTGCCCTTCGCAATTGGTGCCCCCGACAGCTCGACCGCGGCGGTGACAGGAATTCTGGCGGCCTCGGTGGTCGAACGCCTCGAGACGGCGAACCTGTCGACGCCGCTGCTCTCGCCGGTTCTGATCACGCTCGGCCTGTCGACGGTGCTGACGGGATTGGTGCTGTGCGGATTGGGCCTGACGCGGCTTGGCCGCGCCATCCGCTACGTGCCCTATCCCGTCGTCGGCGGCTTCCTCGGCGCCACCGGGCTTCTCATCGCCCTGGGCGCGGTGCGGGTGATCACCAACCACCCGCTCCAGTTCACGACGCTGACGCACTTCGCCAACGGCACCACATTGCTGGAGCTGGGCGCCGCCTGCGCGATGGCGCTGGTGCTGTACCTGACCTGGCATCGCTCGCGCAGCCCGTTCGGACTGCCGATCATCCTGGTCGGTGGCGTGCTCACGGCGCATCTGGCGTTCTGGATCACCGGCGTTTCATTCGATCACGCTCGCGCCCTGGGCTGGACGTTTCAGCCGCCGCCGCAGGCGGTCTTCATGCTGCCCTGGCACACCGACGATCTCGCCCGCTATCCCTGGTTTGCCGTGCCGGACCTGCTCGGCAACGTGGTTGCCGTCATCTTCGTCACGGCCTCCAGCACGCTGTTCAACACCACCGGCATCGAGGTTGCCGTGCATCGCGAGGCCAATCTGGAGCGCGAGCTGAACGTCACCGGCGCCGCCAATATCCTGACCGGCATGCTGGGTGGCTATGCCGGCTGCAGCTCGATCAGCCGCACGATCCTCAATTTCTCCAGCGGCGGCCGCGGACGCTTGTCCGGCCTTACGGTCGCGGCGTTGTCCCTTTTGATGCTTGCCGTCGCGCCCGATCTGCTCGGCTTCATCCCGAAATTCGTCATCGGTGGCCTTCTGCTCTATCTCGGCGCCGACCAGCTCCACAAATGGATCATCGAGTCGCGCAAGCGGCTCTCGAAGCTCGAATATCTCTCGCTGATCGCCATCATCGCGATCATCGTCGCCTGGGGCTTCGTGCCGGGCATCCTGATCGGCGTGATCATCGGCTGCGCGACGTTTGCGTTCAGCGCCGCACGGGTGGAGTCGATCAAGTACAGTTTCGACGGCTCGGAATATCGTTCCTCGCTCGACCGCTCGCGCGACGACCAGGACGTGCTGCTGGCCCATGGCGGCAACATCCAGGGCCTCAACCTGCAGAGCTATCTGTTCTTCGGCTCCGCCAACCGGCTCTACCAGCACGTCAAACAGCTGCTCCAGGAGCGCCCGGAGTGCCGTTATCTGCTGTTCGACTTCAAGCTCGTCACCGGCGTCGACTCCTCGGCCGCCTACAGCTTCGCCCAGATCAAGCGCAGCGCGCATGACCTCGGCGTCGAGCTGATCCTGGTGCATCTGTCGGCGGCGGCCGAGAAGGTGCTGCGCTCCAGCGACTTCGTCGGTGAGGGCGTCACCATCATCGGCGAGCTCGATCATGCGCTGGAATGGTGCGAGAACGAGATCATCTCGCAGCATCAGGGGCGGGAGCAGGAAGAAGCCAGCCTGCGCGACTGGTTCACGGGGATACTCGACAGCGAGGCCGACGCCGACGCGCTGATCCACCGCTGCCAGCGCCTCGAGGTCGAGGCCGGCGACATCATCGTGCAGGCCGGCGACCCCGCCGATTCCATGCATTTCATCCTCGACGGCCGCGTCGGCATCATGGTCCCCGCCGACGACGACCGCACCACGCGCGTGCGCAGCCTGGGGCGCTACACCACGATCGGCGAGATGGGACTGGTGTCGAACACGCCGCGCAGCGCGACGATCCAGGCCGAGGTCGCCAGCGTGCTCTACGTGCTCAACACGCTCCAGTTCGACGCGATCAGGGACGAGGACCCCACGCTCAGCCACAAGCTGCTGACCTATTTCGTGTCGGTCATGGCCGAGCGGCTGACGTTCGCGAACCGGACGATTGCGGTGTTGCGGCGGTGACGGACCTGTAGCCCGGATCGAGCGGAGCGCAATCCGGGCTACACGCTATTGGTCCCGCGGATTTACAAATCCATGAAGCTGCCGAATGCGGTCACCGTCCAACACCGCCATGTCGACGCCTGTGGCGGCAGGTGTTGCGGCTCCGGGCGCAGCCAGCGTCCAGCCGAACAGGATCTGATCGTGATGCGCATTCACGTGACCGGCGAGCGTGAAGCGGAGATCCGGAAGTCTCGCCTGCAAGGCTTGCACCAGGCGCTCGATCGCATCCTTTCCAGCCACCGAGTCATTCGGATCGATATAGACGCACGCGTCGCTGAAGACTCTGTCGATCAGCAACCGGCGCTTCCCGGCATCTCTCTCGTTCCAGACCGCGATGTAGTTCTGGACGAGATTGGTCACCTGTTCACTCATTTTGCTTCCTTCCCTGTCGCAACCATGTCTGCTACTTGCGAAAGTGTGTCGCGAACCATGGTGTCCAGACTGCTCGCGGTGACGCCCAGCAGTTTCTCTGTATCGCCGGCATCGAGCAAAAGCGGCTTTTCGAACAAATAGGCCATCTCGATCCCTTCGCTGAAGCCGATGCCTTCCAGCTCAGCCGGGGCGAGTCGCGACAGGCCAGGAGCGTCGATCTTCAGCGCGGCTGCGAATCTCCGTACCAGTTCGCGCACCGACGCCGACTGCGACGGCACGTGAAAGGCGCGGCCCCATTCTCCAGTGAAGCGCGACGCTGCAACCAGCGTCGTCGCCGTGTCCTTGGTGAAAGACCAGGCATGCGCGGCATCCGGATCGCCGAGGAAGGCAACCGGCTCGTTCCTAAGCAGCGACGGCAACGCCAGCAGGGAAAAATAGGCGACTGCGCCCTCGCCGAGATAATCGCTCGCCCGCACTTCAAGGGCGGGAACGCTCGATCGCAACGCACGCTGCCACATGATGTGCCGGGTCGTGCCCTTTCGGGTGGTCGGGTCCGGCTCCAGGTCCGGCGTGAGAGGGCTCGCAGATCCCGCGCCATAGCCATAGACATTCCCGACCACGAGCAGCCTGGCACCAACCTGCTCGGCCGCCTTGACCGTTCCGTCCATGATCGGAAAGAAGTCGGTCGGCCAACGATGATAGGCCGCCATCGCGCACATGAAGATCGCATCCGCGCCCTTGCTGAGTACCGCCAGCTGTGCAGCATCGGTGGCATCTGACGAAACCGTACGCACATCGCCGGCATTGAGCGATCCGGCATTCCTGCTGGTCAGGATGACACTGTGTCCTTCTTCCGCCAGAAGGCGCGCGGTTTCGCGCCCGACCGGGCCGGCTCCCACAATCACGTAGTGACTCACTTGGCATCCTCATTTGTCGGGAAACGACAGATGAGTTCTTTGACGCCCGCGCCGTTGAAAATCGCGCACGATCCGCCAAATATCGAACACGTTCCGCCAAGATCTGGAGCCTGGCCCATGCGTGCGAGACCGAGTTCGGCGTCAACATCGGCCGGCGCCACCGCTGCGGCCAGGCGAACCGAGCCTGACGCCGTTGCGCTGGAGCCGATCGGCGATCACCGCATCATCATCCACCTCAGCCGGGCGACGCGCTCATTCTGTCTCGAGACCGGGGAGCAGTTTCTACGTCAGGCCGGCGATATCGATGTGGTTCCGTCCGGCGCCATCGGCGGCTTCGTGGCTGAGACGCCCTACCAGTCGCTTCAGATCCGGCTCGCACCAGGCATGCTGGACCATGCAGCATCAAGGAGTCGACAATTGGCAGCCGCCCGGCTCACGCATCATCATATGCTGCGGAATGACCGCATCGTTCTGCTTGGACAGGCTCTCGAAAGCGACGTGAAAGCGGGCTCGCCGAGCGGCCCGTTGTTTGCCGAAAACGTGGGAATGGCCCTGGCGGTCGAATTGATCAACCTGGCGAATGATCCGCCGGGAGAGGCCATCCGCCTCTCGAACGCGCAGCTCCAGAGAGTCCTCGCCTATATCGATGCAAATCTCGACCAGCCGCTCACAATCGACATTCTCAGCCGCGAGGCCGGCGTCAGCAGCTCACATCTGCGTACATGGTTCAAGGCGGCCATGGATGTCACGATTCATCGCTACATCCTGAGAAGGAGAGTGGAGCACGCGCGCCAGCTCCTCCTTCAAGGCGATCGCAAGCTAAGCGATGTTGCCCTCGAAGCGGGCTTTGCCCATCAGTCTCATCTGGCCAAATGGATGCGACGCGAGCTCGGACGCAGTCCGAGCGAACTGCGTCGAAGCAAGGACTGATCGGCGACGGTCTTAAACCCCCGCCATCATCACGTATTTGATCTCGACATATTCTTCCATGCCGTGACGCGAGCCTTCGCGGCCCAGGCCGCTTTCCTTGACGCCGCCGAAGGGCGCGACTTCGGTCGTGATCAGGCCGGTGTTGACGCCGACCATGCCGGATTCCAGCGCTTCGGCGACGCGCCAGACGCGGCCGAGATCGCGGGAGTAGAAGTACGAAGCCAAGCCAAACGGCGAGGCGTTGCACATCGCGATCACATCGGCTTCGTCCTTGAAGCGGATCACCGGCGCGAGCGGGCCAAACGTTTCTTCCTGCGCCACCAGCGAGTCCGACTTGACGTCGGCAAGCACCGTCGGCTCGAAGAAGGAGCGGCCGAGCTCGCTGCGCTTGCCGCCGGTGACGACCTTGGCGCCGCGCTTGACGGCGTCCGCGATGTGGCGCTCGACCTTGTCGACCGCTTTCAAATTGATCAGCGGGCCCTGCGTGACGCCGCTCTCGGTGCCATCGCCGATCTTCATCGCCGCGACCTTCTTCGAGAGCTTCTGCACGAACTCGTCGTAGATCTTGTCCTGGGCGTAGATGCGGTTGGCGCAGACGCAGGTCTGACCCATATTGCGGTATTTCGAGACGATCGCGCCTTCGACCGCGGCATCGATATCGGCATCGTCGAACACCACGAACGGCGCATTGCCGCCGAGCTCGAGGCCGAGCCGCTTCACGCCGACGGCGGCCTGCTGGTAGAGGATCTTGCCGACCGCGGTCGAGCCGGTGAAGCCGACGAAGCGCACCGCCGGGTGCTCGCACAGCACCTTGCCGATCGGCGGCGCGTCACCGGTGATGATGTTGAGCACGCCCTTGGGCACGCCGGCCTTCTCGGCGAGCACGGCCAGCGCCAGCGCCGAGAGCGGCGTCTCGTTGGCGGGCTTCAGCACCACGGTGCAGCCGGCCGCCAGCGCCGGCGAAACCTTGCGGGTAATCATCGAGTTCGGGAAATTCCACGGCGTGATCGCGCCGCAGACGCCGATCGGCTGCTTGATCGCGAGCAGGCGCGCATCGGGCCGCTGCGTCGGGATGGTCTCGCCATAGACGCGACGGGCTTCCTCGGCGAAGAATTCGATATAGGCGGCACCGATATCGACCTCGCCGAGCGCCTCGGAGAGCGGCTTGCCCTGCTCGGAGGTGAGGATCAGCGCGAGATCCTCGCGGTTGGCGATGATCAGCTCGAACCATTTACGCAGGATGTTGGAGCGCTGCTTGGCGGTGTGCTTGGCCCAGGCCGGAAAGGCGCGCTCGGCGGCTTCGACCGCCTTGGTCGTATCGTCCGCACCAAGCTGCGGAACCTTCGCGAGCTCGATGCCGGTCGCAGGATTGTTCACCGCGAAGACCGGCGAGCCGACCCAGGCGCCGTCGATGTAGCAGGCCTCCTTCAGCAACGACGGATCCTTCAACCGGTCGCGCAGATTGGACGTGGCTTGCGGGGCGCGTGCGGCGGCAGTCGGGGTCATGGCATTGTTCCTCGGGGCGCGATCGGATCGGCCCCGAATATAGGGACAGACGGCGCGCAATGCACCGTCCCGCAACGCACATCTGCTGGGAGTTAAAGTGGCAACGGCGCGGTTATGCCGCGCCACTCATATACGTCTCGCGCCGACCGATCATGCGCTCGGCGGCCGCCTTGGCGTCGGCCTTCGAGGACGTCGCGCACGTACGGTATTCGAGATCGGGAACGTCCGAGGTGTCACGGCGCCCGAACCAGGATTTCGAGCCCACCGGCAGCAGCGCCAGCGCCTGCGCCAGATTATCGACAGCGCCGAACGAATAGAGCGCGCCGGTGCCGGCGATCCGGACCTCGTAAATGCCGGGCGAAATCGGCGCCTCGAGATTGTCGCCCCGTCCGGGACGGGGATAGCGCTTCCATTCGCTCCAAGTCGAAATCATCTGAGGTCCCCCTCGCGGTCATGAACGACCGCCAATATTTGCATCAAGTCTTAACGTTGGCCGTCGATTGGCCGCGTGCGGAAACGCCGCAACGCACAAAATGTTTCAAGTGCTTCAAACACGTGAAACATATCGCCAGAGCCTATCCACGGTCACGGTGAGTTGCGGCCATCCACCGCAGATTGTGACGGAGTGTTGCAGTTCAGCCCTCTCTCGTCCTGCGCACGCCACGCACCGTCAAGTCACGACATCGCGACCGGCGCGGGCATCTGGACGCGCTTGCCGCGCGGACCGTGCAGGAGGACAATCATTCGCTTCCAACAATAATCAAACCGGAGGAAACGCGTATGCAAAGCAAAGCCCAGATCGACGAGATCCTGCGCCAGAAGAGCGACGCCAAGGAGATTCCCGGCGTCGTCGCGATCGCCGCCAGCGGCAACGACGTGATCTATCAAAGCGCGTTCGGCAAGCGCGACCTGTCCAAGCCCGATGCGATGACTGACGACAGCGTGTTCTGGATCGCCTCGATGACCAAGGCGGTGACTTCAGCAGGCGCGATGCAGCTGGTCGAGCAGGGCAAGCTGTCGCTGGATGCGCCGATCGGTTCGGTGCTGCCCGACCTCGCCAAGCCGCAGGTGCTCGAAGGTTTTGATGCCAAGGGCGAACCGAAACTGCGGCCGGCGAAGGGCGCGATCACGCTGCGCCAGCTCATGACCCACACCGCTGGTTTTGCTTACAATGTGTGGAACGGCGATCTCGCGGTCTATCTGGAGAAGACCGGAACCCCGAACATCTTCTCCTGCCAGGACGTCGCGCTGAAGACGCCGATCATGTCTGATCCCGGTACGCGCTGGGAATACGGCATCAACATCGACTTCGTCGGCAAGGCAGTGGAAGCCGTGAGCGGCAAGCGGCTCGATGCCTATCTGCGCGACAATCTCTTCACTCCGCTCGGTATGAGCGACACCGGCTTCAAGATCACCGACAACATGCGCCAGCGGCTGGTCGCCACCCATGCTCGCGGCGAGGATGGATCGCTGGCGCCGATCCCGTTCGAGATCGAGCAGAATCCGGAATTTTGCATGGGCGGCGGCGGCCTTTACGGCACTGCCGGCGACTACATCAAGTTCACCCAGATGATCCTCAACAAGGGCCGCGGCAACGGCAACCAGGTGCTGAAGCCCGAGACGGTCGCGCTGATGGGCCAGAACCACATCGGCGATCTCACCATTGGCAAGATGACGACGGTTGCGCCCATGTACACCAACGATGTCGATCTCTTCCCCGACATCGTGAAGAAGTGGGGGCTGTCCTTCCTGATCAATACTGCCAAGACGCCGGAGGGCCGCAGCGCCGGCAGCCTCGCCTGGGCCGGTCTCGCCAACACCTATTTCTGGATCGACCCGGCGCGCGATGTTTCCGGCGTGATCCTGATGCAGGTGTTGCCGTTCGTCGACGCCAAGTGCATCGAGGCCTTCACGGGATTCGAGCGTGGCGTGTATGCCGGGCTCGATGCGGGCAGCGGGAAGAAGGCGGCCTAAGGGAGAGCCGAGCTCTCCCCACACGTCATGGCCGGGCTTGTCCCGGCCATCCACGCCTGACCTTGCTGCACGAAGAACGTGGATGCCCGGGCCTTCGCTGCGCCGAAGCGGCTTCGGCCGCGCAGGCGGGACAAGCCCGGGCATGACGACCGAAAAAGATCGCACTGACTATCTTTGACGAGAGGATTTCGAATTGTCTGATAAAGCCGACAGCTATGTTTGCGGCATCTCGGACACGCCGCTGCTCGGCGAAACCATCGGCCGCAGCCTTGACCGCGCCGTGCGGCGCTGGGGCCATCGCGAGGCGCTGGTCTCGCCTAGCCACGGCGTGCGATGGACCTGGACCGAATTCGCCGAACGGGTCGACGCGCTCGCCGCCGGCTTTCTCGCGCTCGGCCTCGAGCGAGGGCAGCGGATCGGCATCTGGTCGCTGAACCGGCCGGAATGGACGCTGACCCAGTTCGCCGCCGCCAAGGCCGGCCTGATCCTGGTGACGATCAATCCCGCCTACCGCTTGAGCGAGCTGGAGTTCGCGCTGCGCAAGGTCGGCTGCAAGGCGATCGTCACGGCGACCGTGTTCAAGACCAGTCATTACATTGAGATGCTCAACACGCTGCTGCCGGAACTGGCCGGCGCCAAGCCCGGACAACTCAACGCAGCGCGACTGCCGGACTTGCGGATGGTGATCCAGATCGGTGGCCCCGCGGCATCAGGTACGATCCCGTTCGAAGAGGTCGCGCGCATGGGCGGAGCGCAGCATCGCGAGCAGCTCACTGCACTCGGCGCTGCCTTGCAATTCGACGATCCCGTCAACATCCAGTTCACCAGCGGCACCACGGGATCGCCCAAGGGCGTGACGCTGACGCACCACAATATCCTCAACAATGGCTATTTCACGGGACGTGCGATGCACCTGACCGAGCAGGATCGCATCTGCATTCCGGTGCCGCTCTATCACTGCTTCGGCATGGTGATGGGCAACCTCGCCTCCGTCACGCTCGGCACGACGATGGTATATCCCGGCGAGGGCTTCGATCCGCTCGCGACGCTGCGCGCGGTCGAGCAGGAAAAGTGCACGGCGCTGTACGGCGTGCCGACGATGTTCATCGCGGAGCTCGATCACCCCGAATTCCCAAAGTTTGACCTGACATCGCTGCGCACCGGCATCATGGCGGGCTCGCCCTGCCCGATCGAGGTGATGAAGCGCGTCAACACCGAGATGAACATGCGCGAGGTCACCATCGCCTACGGCATGACCGAGACCAGTCCGGTCAGCTTCCAGAGCGCGACGGACGACCCGCTCGAACGGCGTGTCTCTACCGTCGGGCGGATTCATCCGCATGTCGAGGTCAAGGTCGTCGATCTCGAGGGCAGGATCGTCAAGCGCGGCGAACGCGGCGAGCTCTGCACCCGCGGCTACAGCATCATGCTGGGCTATTGGGAGGAGAAGGAAAAGACGGCGGACGTGCTTGATGCCAATGGCTGGATGCACACCGGCGATCTCGCCACCATCGACGACGAGGGCTATTGCAACATCGTCGGCCGCATCAAGGATCTGGTGATCCGCGGCGGCGAGAACCTCTATCCGCGCGAGATCGAGGAATTCCTGTATCGCCACCCCAAGATTCAGGACGTGCAGATTTTTGGCGTGGCCGACACCCGCTATGGCGAGGAGCTCTGCGCCTGGATCCGCGTCAGGCCGGGCGAGACGCTGACGGCCGAAGAGGTTCGCGCGTTCTGCGACGGCCAGATCGCGCACAACAAGATCCCGCGCTATGTGGAGTTCGTCGACGAGTTTCCGATGACCGTGACCGGCAAGATCCAGAAATTCGTGATGCGCGATGCGGTGGAGCAGCGGCTGGGATTGAAGGCGGCGAAGACGGCTTAGGCCGCGAGCCGCAACTGTCATTCCCCGCGAAAACGGGGAATCCAGTACGCCGCGGCGTCTCGATTAAATCACAACCGCCTCTGGAATACTGGATCGCCCGGTCAAGCCGGGCGACGACAGCGCGGTTGGGGCGCGACTTCCTTAAACGGTCAACCCGCGCTGCTGCGCCAGCTCCTTCAGCGACACCTGCGGCCGCGCGCCGATGTGCTGGATCACTTCGGCAGCCGCGAGCGCGCCGAGCTCGCCGCACTGCTTGTGCGCCAGGTTACGCGCGAGACCGTACAGGAAGCCGGCGGCGAAGAGATCACCGGCGCCGGTGGTGTCCACCAGCTTCGCGATCGGCGAGGCCGGCGCGGCGACGGCCTCGGTCGGCGTCACCACCACGCAGCCCTTCTCGCTGCGGGTGACCACGCCGAGCTTGACGTCGTTGCGCAGCTGCTTCAGCGCGGTGTCGAAGTCCGAGGTCGTGTAGAGCGAATGCAGCTCGGATTCGTTGGCGAACACGATGTCGACGGTACCGTTGCGCATCAGCCCGAGGAATTCGTCGCGATAGCGGTCGACGCAGAACGAATCCGACAGCGTCAGCGCCACCTTGCGCTTGGCATCATGCGCGATCTGGGCCGCCTTGACGAAGGCGTCCTTGGCGTTCTTCGGATCCCAGAGATAGCCTTCGAGATAGACGATGCCGGCCGACGCGATCTCGGCCGGATCGATGTCGGCGGGCGACAGGTCCTGTGCGGCACCGAGATAGGTGTTCATGGTGCGCTCGCCGTCATCAGTGACCAGGATGTAGGAACAGCCGGTCGCAGGGCCGTCTTTCGCGGCGGGCGTGTTGAAGGCGACGCCGGCGGCGCGGATGTCGTGGACATAGAGCTTGCCGATCTGGTCGTCCTTGACCTTGCCGACATAGGCCGCGCGTGCCCCGAGGCTGCCGATGCCGACGATGGTGTTGGCGGCCGAGCCGCCCGAGACTTCGGTCGCCGGGCCCATGTCCTTGTAGATGGCGGCGGCCCGCGCCTCGTCGATCAGGGACATGCTGCCCTTGGTCATGGCGTGTTTGGCCAGAAAAGCCTCGTCAGTCCGGACCAGCACGTCGAACAGCGCGTTGCCGATGCCGAGAACGTCATATTTCACGTCAGCCATTCACCTTGATCCTGTTTGGCGGATTGCGATACCCGCGGAAATCCGCTTCCTGTCGGTCTGAAATCTGGCTCGCGGCCTATCACGACCGGCCCCAAGCGGGCAAGCAACGGTATTATGTCGGCGCAATGATCCGCTCTTTCCTGACAGTTTCAACGGGAACACTGGCCTCGCGGCTGCTTGGTTTTGCACGCGATTCGATGATTGCTGCACTGTTGGGCACGGGCGCGGTGGCCGATGCGTTTCTGGCCGCGTTTCAGCTCGTCAATGTGGTTCGGCGACTGCTCAGCGAGGGGGCGCTGAACGCTGCCCTGATCCCGGCCTGGCTACGCGTCCGTGACCGCGACGGCGAAGCGGCCGCTTCCGCCTTCGCCGGACGCGTGCTCGGCACGGTCAGCGCGGCGCTGATCGCGATCTCGATCGTGATTGCGCTGTTGATGCCATTGATCATCACGATCATCGCGCCGGGTTTTCTCGGCAGCGGCACGCTCGATCTTGCCGTCGCGAACGCGCGGCTGATGCTGCCCTATCTCGCCTTCGCCGGACCTGTCACCGTGCTGATGGGGCTGCTCAATGCGCAGGGGCGCTTTGCACTCACAGCATTCTCGCCGCTGCTGTTCAACATCGCGCTGATTGCGGCCATTGCGATGCTGCTCGTCTGGCATGCCGACGCCGGCTTCGCAGCATGGATGCTGGCGGCGACCGTCGGCGTGGCCGGACTGCTGCAATTGCTGATGCTGCTGTCGCAGCGAAGCGCGCGACTGGCGACGCCGCTGCGGATCAGCTTCGACCAGGAGATGCGCGGCTTTTTCGCCAAGGCAATCCCCGGCATGATCGCAAGCTCGGGCCCGCAATGGCTGATGGTCGCGGGCGCGATCATCGCCTCTGCAACGCCCTCCGCCGTGTCCTGGCTCTATTTCGCCAACCGCCTGATCGAGCTGCCGCTCGGTATCGTCGGCGTCGCGATGGGCACGGTGCTGGTGCCGGAGCTGACGCGCGCGGTGCGTAGCGGCGACCGTGACGCCGTGGCGCATGCGGAATCGCGCGCGCTGGAACTGGCGACCGGGCTGGCGCTGCCCGCGACGCTCGGCCTGATCGTTCTGGCCGAACCGATCGTGCGACTGTTGTTCGAGCATGGCGCATTCGGCGCGGACGACAGCACGGCCACCGCACATGCGCTGATGTGGCTGGCGCTGGGCCTGCCGGCGCATGTGCTGATCAAGGCGCTGTCGCCGGCCTACTTTGCCCGCAGCGACACGATGACGCCGCTGCTGGCGACCGCCAAGGGCTTTGTGGTCGCGATCGCCCTCGCTGTCGTGCTCGGACACGTCCTTGGCGCGAGCGGAATCGCTGCCAGCATCGCGGCCGGCGCCTGGAGCAGCGCGATCTCGCTGCTGCGGAAAGGCACCAGCGAGTTCGGCTTCTCGGTCGATGCGGCCGCCCGCAACCGGCTGCCGCGGATCATGCTCGCCGCGGCTGCCATGGGCGCCCTGCTTTGGCTCACGACCGGTCTGACGCCCGCCGAGGCGCATGGGCTGATCCGCTTCATCGTCCTGGGCGTGCAGATCGCAGCCGGAATCGCCGTCTATGGCGTGCTCCTGCAGGTCCTCGGCGCGGCCTCGTGGCGCGAGGCGGCTAACGCGCTGAAGCGCCCGGCCCGGACCGAGTCCGAGGCTTGACGCCATCGAATTACCCTTGACGGGGCAGCGCCGCTGTTGGAAACGACGGCCGAATACCTTCCAGGAAGACTTACCATGGCATTCGTTGAACGGGTCTTTTCGGGCGTCCAGCCGACGGGCAATCTGCATCTCGGCAATTACCTCGGCGCGATCGTCAACTTCGCGAAGATGCAGGAAACCCACAACTGCATCTATTGCGTCGTCGACATGCACGCAATCACGCAAGGCGTGGACGTCTGGGGCGGACCGGTCGAGCTCGCGCGCAACACCCGCGAGGTGACCGCGGCGTTCATCGCGAGCGGCATCGATCCGAAGAAGCACATCGTGTTCAACCAGAGCCAGGTCTCCGGCCACGCCGAGCTCGCCTGGATCTTCAACTGCGTCGCGCGCATGGGTTGGCTGGGCCGCATGACCCAGTTCAAGGAGAAGGCCGGCAAGGACCGCGAGAACGCTTCCGTGGGTCTGTTCGACTATCCCGTGCTGATGGCCGCCGACATTCTGCTGTACCGCGCCACCCACGTTCCGGTCGGCGAGGACCAGAAGCAGCATCTCGAGCTCTCTCGCGACATCGCGCAGAAGTTCAACAACGACTTTGGCGACTCGATCCGCAACCTCGGCGCCAATGACGGCCTGTTCTTCCCGCTGCCGGAGCCGCTGATCACGGGCCCCGCGACGCGCGTGATGAGCCTGCGCGACGGCACCAAGAAGATGTCGAAGTCGGACGCGTCCGACAATTCGCGCATCAATCTGACCGACGACGCCGACACCATCGCGCAGAAGGTGCGCAAGGCGAAGACCGATCCGGAGCCGCTGCCGTCAGAGGAAAAGGGCTTGGAAGCGCGCCCCGAGGCCGACAATCTCGTCGGCATCTTCGCCGCGCTCTCCGGCCGCTCCAAGGCTGACGTGCTGCGCGAATTCGGCGGCGGCCAGTTCTCCAGCTTCAAGAATGCGCTGGTGGATCTGTGCGTCACGAAACTCTCGCCGATCGCCGGCGAGATGAAGCGCCTCGTCGCCGACCCCGGCCATATCGACGCGATCCTGAACGATGGCGCCGACCGGGCCCGCGCGATCGCCGACGAGACCATGAAGCTCTCGAAGGACATCGTCGGCTTCATCCGCCGGCGCTGATTTCCCGCATTTGCGAGACCCGGCCGGCGCCCACTGCGCCGGCAGCTTCTCCTCTCCCCAAGCGTGAGGGAGTGTGGCAGCATGCCGGCCGTGCACATTCCGGGACATGCATGACCAGCAAGCGACTTTGCTTCGAGCCGGGTCACAAGCCCAAATGCCTCGTGATCGTCGATGACACCGCCGAATGGGATCGCGCGGTCTACTATGCCAGCCGCTGGGCGATCCGCGCCGGCGGCGGTGTGGTCATGCTGCGCATCATCGAGCCCGAGCAGCAGAGTCAGGAATGGCTCGGGGTGGCCGAGATCATGCGCGCCGAGGCGCAGGAGGCGGCGGAAGCCGCGCTCGACCGCGCCGCCGGCCGCGCCAACGGCATCGCCGCGATCACGCCGGAGCGGGTGATCCGCGAAGGCGATGCAATGGAACAACTGCTCGCCGTGATCGACGAGGACCCTGACATCGCCATGCTGGTGCTCGCCGCCAATCCCGGCGCGGAGGGTCCGGGACCGCTGGTCTCGCTGCTGGCGCATGAACTGGGCACGTTCCCGGTGCCGGTGACGATCATCTCGGGCGCGCTGAGCGATGGAAGCGTGGATTCGCTGTCGTAGGCGTCCCTATCTGGACTGCGGCCAACCAGATATCCGTCATGCCCGGGCTTGTCCCGCCTGCGCGGCCGAAGCCGCTTCGGCGCGGCGAAGGCCCGGGCATCCACGTTCTTGGCGCCACGAAGCAAGGCGTGGATGGCCGGGTCAAGCCCGGCCATGACGGCGCGGGAATATTAAAGTGTCCTAACCCGCTGATATCGCAACGAAACGTCCTACCCACCCCTTGACCGTGCGTTCCCCGTCGCCATCTGCTACTGGATAGCTTGCGCGCCGGCCTTGAACCGGCGACGTCTGGAGAAAACCATGTTCATTCAAACCGAAGCCACCCCCAATCCCGCCACGCTGAAGTTCATTCCCGGCCGCGTCGTCGTCGACGGCGGCCCGATGGAATTTTCGAGCCGCGAATCGGCCACGCGCTCGCCGCTGGCCGAAAAGCTGTTCGACGTGCCCGGCGTCACCGGCGTGTTCTATGGATCGGATTTCATCACCGTGACCAAGGCGAACGGTGAATGGCAGCAGCTCAAGCCCGCGATCCTCGGCGCCATCATGGAGCACTACATGTCCGGCGCGCCGTTGCTCGCCGATGGCGCGGCTCCAAGCGATGCCGATCTCGACGACGAGGATGAGTTCTTCGACGAGTCCGATGCCGAGACGGTCGACATGATCAAGGATCTGATCGAGACCCGCGTGCGGCCCGCGGTCGCCAATGACGGCGGCGACATCACCTTCCGCGGCTTCAAGGACGGGATCGTCTATCTCAACATGAAGGGCTCATGCGCCGGCTGCCCGTCGTCGACCGCGACGCTCCAGCACGGCATTCAGAATTTGCTGAAGCATTTCGTGCCCGACGTGGTCGAAGTTCGGCCGATGTAGGCGAAGTGCCGTAGGGTGGGCAAAGGCGCGCTTGCGCCGTGCCCACCATGCAATCATCGCGAAAAGAAGAGGTGGGCACGCTTCGCTTTGCCCACCCTACGAGATCTCTCCTACGCCGCTTGGCCGATGCTCGCCGCCTCTTCCGCGGCCTTGCGCATGCTCGCCGACATTTCGCTGGTGACGGTGCTCTGCTCCTCGACGGCGGCGGCCGTTGACGACACATATTCGCTGACGCCCTCGATCGCGCCCCGGATCGCCCCCAGCGCGGCGACCACGTCGACCGAGATGCCGTTCAGATTGCCGATCTCCTGCTCGATCCGGTCGGCGGCCTGCTTGGCCTGATTGGCGAGGTTCTTCACTTCAGATGCCACCACGGCAAAGCCGCGACCGGCCTCGCCGGCGCGCGCGGATTCGATGGTGGCGTTCAGCGCCAGCAGATTGATCTGACCGGTGATGCTGCCGATCAGCTGCACGATCATGCTCATCGACTCCGCCGCCTGCGTCAGCCGCTGCGCCTGATGGTCCGCCGCCTCGACCCGATCGACCGCGGTCGATGCGGTCTCGCGCGAGCGCGTCATTGCCTCGGCAATCTCGCGCACCGAGGCGTTGAGCTCCTCGGCGCCAGCGGCGACCGATTCCATCATATCGCGCACCTTCTCGCTGCGCTTGCGCGCGATCACCTGGGCGGTGGTGTCGGAGGCGTATTTCACGACCTTGAACGGATTGCCGTTGAGGTCGCGGATCGGGTTGTAGGAGGCCTGGATCCAGACCTGCCGGCCACCCTTGCCGACGCGCTGATATTCGCCGGACTGGAATTCACCGGCGTTCAGCCTGGCCCAGAAGGCCCGATAGGCTTCGCTGTCGCGCTCGTCAGTGCCCACGAACATGCTGTGATGCTTGCCGACGATCTCGGACAGCGTATAGCCGAGCGCGCCGAGGAAGTTTTCGTTGGCTGTCAAAACCTTACCGTCCATGCTGAACTCGATCACGGCCTGCGACTTGCCGATCGCCTCGATCTGCCCGGCAAAATTCGCATTCGACAGCTTCTGCGCACTGACGTCGGTCGCGAACTTCACCACCTTGAACGGCTTGCCGGTCTCATCGAGGATCGGATTGTAGGAAGCGAGAATCCAGACCTCCTTGCCGCCCTTGCCGAAGCGCTTGTATTCGCCGGACTGGAATTCGCCGCGGCCGAGCTTGGCCCAGAATTCGCGATAGGCTGCGCTATCGCGCTCACCTGCCCCCACGAATATGCTGTGATGCTGCCCCTGGATCTCGTCGAGCCGATACCCCACCGTGCTCAGGAAATTCTCGTTGGCGGTGATGATGGTGCCGTCGAGATTAAACTCGATCACCGCCTGGGCGCGGCCGATCGCGGAAATCTTGCCGGCATCTTCGAGGCTGCGGATCTTGCGCGCGGTGATGTCGGTCGCGAACTTGACGACCTTCACCGGCTTGCCGGCCTCGTCGATGATCGGATTGTAGGACGCCTGGATCCAGATCTCGCGGCCGCCCTTGCCGAGCCGCTTGTATTCGGCTGATTGATATGCGCCGCGGCCGAGCTGCGCCCAAAACTCGCGATAGGCCGCGCTGCCCCGCTCCTCCGGCATCACGAACATGCTGTGGTGCTTGCCGGCGATCTCGTCGAGCCGGTAGCCCATCGCGTCCAGGAAATTCTGGTTGGCCGTGATAATGGTGCCGTCGAGATTAAATTCGATGACCGCCTGCGACTTGCCGAGTGCAATGACCTGAGCCAAAGCCTCCCTAGCCGAAGAACCGCTTCGCCAAAAAGACATAAATGAACCCTTCCAAATGACCGAACAGGCGCGGCTTGATCTGCCAAAGCGCCCCGTCTGAGTCGTCGTTGACTCACTCTCCCGCCCGTTGACGGTGTCATTGGTTTGCTAATGATTACTTAAAATGCCAACATTTCAATCACTTAGCTATCTCTAAGGTTGCAAATTGATGCATCCGCATCGAAAATGGGGAGCGAAAATTTTGTCGCCTTCGCGTCCACGTAGAATTACGGGGCCGATCGTGCGCCTGTCGAGAAATCAAACTTGGACTGGTTCGACCGCGGCTCGACCGACTAAGCTGATTCGATGCTGATCCTTGCCATCGATACCGCGCTGGAAGCGTGCGCGGCTGCCGTTCTCGACACCGACGCCGTCCAGCTGCTTGCGGAGGAATCGCTTCTGATGAAGCGCGGCCACGCCGAAGCGCTGATGCCGATGATCGCGCGTGTGATGCAATCGGCCGATCTTGCCTTCACCTCGCTCGACCGCATCGCCGTCACCGTCGGTCCCGGAAGCTTCACGGGCCTGAGGGTCGGCATTTCGGCGGCGCGCGGCCTTGCGCTTGCGGCGAAGCGGCCCGCGGTCGGGCTGACGACGCTTTCGGCCTATGCCGCCACCGTCGTCGGCCAGAGCGGAACGGCGCCGGTGATCTCGGCGATCGATGCGCGGCACGATCACGTCTACTTCCAGATCGTAGCCGGCGACGGTAGCCCGCTGGTGCGGCCGAGCGTCGTGCCAATTGACGCGGCGATCGCGGCCTCGCAATTCGGTGCGCCGCATCTGGTCGGCAATGCCGCAAAGATCCTCGCCGATCGCTGGCCGAAGGACGGTCCGCAACCCGTTGCGGTCGACGCCCAGCCCGCGCCCGACATCGGCTGGGTCGCCTGGCTCGGCGCCGCGGCCAATCCCGAAACCACGCCGGCGCGGCCGTTCTATCTGAAGGCACCCGACGCAAAGCCGGCCGCACAGCCACCGTTCGCAGCACAAGCCGCAACCTCATGATGAGATGGCTTTCGGAATGGTGGCGCGGCGGCACGGCCGCCGTCGAGCCGGCCTCCACGCGCGACGCCGCGCGGCTGGCGCAGCTGCACGGACAATCCTTTGCCCGCGGCTGGGGCGAAGGCGAGTTCGAAGGCATGATCGGCGAGCGCAACACGCTCGTGCACCGGTTGCGGCTCGGCCGCAAGACCATCGGATTCGCGGTGTCGCGGATCGGCGCGGACGAAGCGGAAATCCTCTCCATCGCGGTCGACCAGGCTCACCGCGGCCGCGGGCTGTCCGGCACGCTGCTGATGACGCATCTCGGCCACCTCGCAGGGCGCGGCGTGCGCACAATATTTCTCGAAGTCGAGGAAAATAACCAGCCGGCGCGGCGGCTCTACGATCGGGCCGGATTCATGGTGGTCGGGCGCCGCGAACGCTACTATAAGCAGCCCAACGGGGAACAATTGAACGCACTTCTGATGCGACGTGACTTGTCGTAACATTGATGGCAGAAAGCGCCCCCGTCAGGCAGACACACTATGACTGGACTTAAACCTTCCTCCGCCTCCAAGGCGACCGGCATCGAGGCTCGCTGCGCCGCCACCGGCATGCGCATGACCGAGCAGCGCCGTGTCATCGCCCGCGTGCTGGCGGAATCGGTCGACCACCCCGACGTCGAGGAACTGTACCGGCGCTGCGTCGCCGTCGACGACAAGATCTCGATCTCGACCGTGTATCGCACCGTCAAGCTGTTCGAGGATGCCGGCATCATCGAGCGCCATGATTTCCGCGAGGGCCGCGCGCGCTACGAGACGATGCGCGACAGCCATCACGACCACCTCATCAATCTGCGCGACGGCAAGGTGATCGAGTTCACCTCCGAGGAGATCGAGAAGCTGCAGGCGGAGATCGCCCGCAAGCTCGGCTACAAGCTGGTCGACCATCGGCTCGAGCTCTATTGCGTCCCGCTCGACGACGACAAGCCGACGTCTTAAGTGGCATGATCTTGTCGGAAAACCGCTTCACACTTTTCCGGATCATGCCCTCGTGCCTATAGATCTCATCATCTTCGATTGCGACGGCGTGCTCGTGGACAGCGAGGTGATCTCCTGTCGCGCCCATGCCGATGTACTCACGCGGCACGGCTATTCCATCACCTCGGAGCAGGTATTCGCGCGCTTCCTCGGTCGCTCGACGCGGCAGGCCAATCTGGAGATCGAGACCGAGCTCGGTCGCAAATTGCCCGAGGCCTATCACAGCGATCTGCAGGACGAGCTGTTCCGCTCGTTCGAAGCCGACCTCGAAGCGATCCGCGGCATCCACGATGTGCTCGATGTCGTCACGCAGGCCGTCTGCGTCGCCTCGAGCGGCTCGCATCAGCGCATGCAGGTGAGCCTGGGAAGCACGGGCCTCTATGAGCGCCTCGCGCCGAACATCTTCTCGGCCTCGCAGGTCAAGAACGGCAAGCCGGCACCGGACCTGTTCCTGTTCGCGGCCAAGGAAATGGGCGTGGCGCCCGAGCGCTGCGTCGTGATCGAGGACAGCCTGGCCGGCATCGCCGGGGCGCGAGCGGCCGGCATGACCGTGTTCGGCTTCCATGGGGGCAGCCATTGCGGGGACGGCCATGCCGAGACCCTGCGCAAGGCCGGGGCCGACCTGACCTTTGCCGACATGCATCAGTTGCCGGAGTTGGTCCAGCGAAACGTCGGTATGGCCGAGCTTCGGTCGTAAAGAGCGTGTCGGGACCATGGACGAGCAACACAACATCGCTCTGATCGGCGGCAGTAACGACGAAAGGGCAGTAATCACCGAGTACGAAATTGATCCTGTCGTCTGCAAGCTGACCTGCACCTATCGCGGAAAGATGATCGAAGCTGAAGCCCCCGATTTCTTCGAGGCCCTGTGCTTGATCCGCCGTCAGCTCGAGCGTGAAGGGCTTATCCCATTCTGCTACGGCGCCAGCCTCAATGTGTATCCGTCCGCAATGGCGAGGGACATGGGAGCCGGGCTGAAGGCATACCGGATGAAGAAAGGTGTCCATGCGCGCATGGCCGACCTCGTCGAAATCTTCGACACCGGGCCTGATGTGACCCCGGCCTCGGTCGACGCGCAGGAAGAGTTTTTTCCGGAATGGCTCGCCGCCCCTCGCGTGTAGTGCTGGATCCACGCCAGGCGGGCCCGATTCGAGGGGTTTTGGGACCTGTCTCCCCTTTGGGAGCGCCCGGAATCCCGTTGAGGGCTCCATTCGCTGGATTTTCGCCCCTCCAGCCTATATCTGAGGGGCGTCCTCCACCTCAATTCCGGGTTCCATGACGCCGCCGCGCAAGCTGCACATCAAATCATATGGCTGCCAGATGAACGTCTACGATGCCCAGCGCATGGTGGACACGCTGGCTCCGGAAGGATTCGTGGAGACGGCCAACGCGGAGGATGCCGACCTCGTCATCCTCAACACCTGCCATATCCGCGAGAAGGCCTCCGAAAAGGTCTATTCCGAGCTTGGCCGGCTGCGGGTTGCCAAGGACGAGGCCGCGCGCGGGGGCCGGGCGATGCAGATCGCGGTGGCGGGCTGCGTGGCGCAGGCCGAGGGTGCTGAGATCACGCGCCGCGCGCCGGTGGTGGACGTCGTGGTCGGCCCGCAGAGCTATCATCACCTTCCGGAGTTGTTGAAGCGAGCGCGCGACGAAGGCCGCGCGATCGAGACCGAATTTCCCGCGGCTGACAAGTTCGGCTTCCTGGCCCAGCCAAAACCCGATGCAATCCGCGCGCGCGGCATTTCCGCTTTCGTCACGGTGCAGGAGGGCTGCGACAAATTCTGCACCTTCTGCGTGGTGCCCTATACGCGCGGCGCCGAAGTCTCGCGTCCCGTGGCGAAGATCGTCGATGACGTGAAGCGGCTGACTGACAACGGCGTCCGGGAGCTCACGCTGATCGGGCAGAACGTCAACGCCTATCATGGCGAGGGACCGGACGGGACAAGCTGGCCGCTCGGCCGATTGCTCGAACATCTGGCGAAGATTCCCGGCATCGCGCGGCTGCGCTATTCGACCAGCCATCCCCGCGATGTCGATGACAGTTTGATTGCAGCCCATCGCGATCTCGGCGAGCTGATGCCGTTCGTGCACCTGCCGGTGCAGTCGGGTTCGGACCGGATTCTTGCCGCCATGAACCGGAAACATACCGCCGATGATTATCGGCGTGTCATCGACCGTTTCCGGTCCGCGCGCCAAGACATTGCTTTTTCATCAGATTTTATCGTGGGCTTCCCCGGTGAAAGCGAGCAAGATTTTCTCGCCACCCTCGCGCTTGTCACGCAAATCGGCTACGCTGCCGCATATTCGTTCAAATACTCCGCCCGGCCGGGAACGCCGGCCGCGGATATGCAGGAGACGGTGTCCCCCGCCGAGATGGACCAGCGATTGGAGCGGCTCCAGGAACTGATCGACAGCCAGCAATCGGCCTTCAACAAGGCCGCGATTGGCTCAACGGTCGATGTGCTGTTCGAGCGTCCGGCCCGCAAGGAGGGCCAGATCGTCGGCCGCACTGCCTTCCTCCAGCCTGCGCATGTGATGGCCTCGCCCGACATCATCGGACAAATCCTGCCGGTCCGGATCGACAGCCTCGAACGCTATAGTTTCCTCGGTGAGCTCGTGACGCCGCGTAACGCGCGCGAGCCCGCTTTATCGCAAGCCATTGGAGCCTGAACCCTTGCCAAAAAGCGCATCGGATTCGTCTTCGTTCGCTCCCAGCCGCAAATTTGACCGCGACATGCAAGTTCCGCCCGAGACCCAGGTCGTCATCGACTTCGACGACAACCGCGCCGCATCCGCGTTGGTCGGCCCCTACGGCCAGCATCTCGCCCAGATCGAGCGGCGGCTCGGCGTCGTGGTCGACTCCAAGGGCAACCACATCACCATCGGCGGCACGCGCGACGGCTGCGACGCCGCGCGCCGCGTGCTGGAGACACTCTACGCGCAGGCCGTGAAGGGGCAGGATCTCGACCAGGGCGAAGTCGAAGGCGCGATCCGCGCCGTGATCGCACAGGGCTCGCTGTTCGAATTCGACGCCAAATCGGCCAAATCCACCTTCGACAGCATCAATTTGCGCAAGCGCCCGGTGCGCGCACGCACTGCCGCGCAGGATTCCTACATCCGCGCGCTGAAGCGCCACGAGCTGGTGTTCGGCATCGGCCCCGCCGGCACCGGCAAGACCTGGCTCGCGGTCGCGCATGCCGCGCAGCTGTTCGAGCGCAAGGAAGTCGACAAGATCATCCTGTCGCGTCCGGCGGTCGAGGCCGGCGAGCGGCTCGGCTTTTTGCCCGGCGATCTCCGCGAGAAGGTCGATCCGTATCTCCGTCCGATCTACGACGCGCTTTACGATCTCATGGACGCGCGCATCGTCGAGCGGGCGCTCCAGACCGGCGAGATCGAGATCGCGCCGCTCGCCTTCATGCGCGGCCGCACGCTGACCAACGCCGCGATCATCCTGGACGAGGCGCAGAACACCACGTCTATGCAGATGAAGATGTTCTTGACCCGTCTCGGCGAGAACAGCCGCATGATCGTGACCGGCGATCCCTCGCAGATCGACCTGCCGAACGGCCAGACTTCGGGCCTTGCGGAAGCGACGCGCCTGCTGGGCGGCGTCGAAGGTATTGCACAAGTTCATTTCAAAGCCGAGGACGTGATCCGCCACGAGCTCGTGGCACGAATCGTCTCTGCCTATGAGGGGCAGCCGCAGCGGCCGGCCGCCGGTAAATCCTGACGAGACAACAACCGGACCATACGGGCGCGGACAGGGCGTCCTTTGGTTCCGAACAGACAAGATGTCACATCCAAACCTTCCCATGACCGAGGTCCTCGTCGTTGCCGATTGCTGGCAGCGCGAACCCGATTCCGAAGCGGTGATCCAGCGTGCGGTGGCGGCCGCCGCCGAGAGTGTCGACGAGGACGTTGCCGACGCCGAAGTGGCCGTGATGCTGACCGATGATGCCGGTATCCGTACGCTCAACAGCAACTGGCGCGGCATCGACAAGCCGACCAACGTGCTGTCGTTTCCCGCGCTCCAGCCGGAGGGCGAGTGGAAGGAAGGCGATGCGCCGCGCATGCTCGGCGACATCGCGATCGCCTACGAGACCATGCGGCGCGAGGCGGACGAGGAACAGAAGCCGTTCGATCATCATTTGAGCCATCTCGCCGTGCATGGTTTCCTGCACCTGGTCGGCTACGATCACGAGAACGATGGCGACGCGGAGGAGATGGAAGCGCTCGAACGAGAGATCCTGTCTCATCTCGGCATACCCGATCCCTATGCAGACCGCCCGGGGACGCATTGAGATGCCCGATTCCGACCCTATTCACGACAATCCGCGCAATACCGCCAATTTGCCGGTCGTGGTGACATCAGGCGAGGTGATGCGGCCGACCGCGGAAGGCTGGCTGCTGCGTGCCATTCGCACCCTGTTCGGCTGGAAGGCGGGATCGGTGCGCGACGATCTCCAGGTCGTGCTCGATGCCACGACGCCTGACGACACCGGCTTCTCGACCGTCGAGCGCACCATGTTGCGCAACATCCTCGGTCTGCACGAGCGCCGCATCGCCGACGTCATGGTGCATCGTGCCGACATCATCGCGGTGAAGCGCGACATCCCGCTCGGCGAATTGATGGACCGCTTCGAGAGCGCCGGCCATTCGCGTCTCGTCGTCTACAACGAGACGCTGGACGACCCCGTCGGCATCGTCCACATCCGCGATCTGCTCGCTTTCATGACCGCGCGCGCACGGGTGTCCGAGGCCACGAAAACCAAGCGCAAGAAACCGCTGCCGGCCGGCCTCGACCTGCGTACGGTCGACCTGGCGCTACCGCTGCAGGATGCGCGCATCATCCGCAAGCTGCTCTACGTGCCGCCGTCGATGCGGGCGATCGACCTGCTGGCGCAGATGCAGGCGACGCGCATTCATCTGGCGCTGGTGGTCGACGAATATGGCGGCAGCGACGGACTGGTTTCGCTCGAGGACATCGTCGAGCAGATCGTCGGCGAGATCGACGACGAGCATGACAGCGACGAGCCGCCCTCGATCGTGCGGCTGCCCGACAACGCCTTCATTGCAGACGCCCGCGCCAGCCTCGACGACGTCCGCACGGTGATCGGAGAGGATTTCGTCACCGGCGAGGCGGGTGAGGAAGTCGAGACGCTCGGCGGCTATCTCGTCAGCTTCGTCGGGCGCCTGCCGGTGCGCGGCGAGGTGATCTCCGGCCCCGGCCATTACGAGATCGAGGTGCTCGATGCCGATCCGCGCCGCGTCAAGCGGCTGCGCATCTCGACACGGAAGGAGCGCCCTGCGCCGCGTACCCAGCGCGAGAGCCGCCGCCGCGAAGCCACGCCGGAGAGCGGTCAACCGCCTTCCAGCGACACGCCCGTCCCGCCGCCAAGCGACGGGACCGGTTCGCAGTGAGCCCGTTCCAGCGGTTTCGGCAGATTGCGCTTGCCATCATCCTCACCTGGGGATGGAAGCGTGCGCTCATCGCGATGGGATGCGGTGCGCTGTCGGTGCTGGCGCTGGCGCCATTCAATGTCTTTCCGGTGCTGTTCATCACCTTCCCGGTGCTGGTCTGGCTGATCGACGGCGCGGGCGCCGGACGATATCGCGGCGTCCCTGCCGCGGCACTGACGGGCTATTGGTTCGGGCTCGGCTATTTCGTCCCCGGCCTCTACTGGATCGGCTACGCCTTCTTCGTCGACGCCGACGTGTTCGCGTGGCTGACGCCGTTCGCCGTGCTTGGCCTGCCGGCCTATCTCTCCATCTTCACCGCGATCGGATTCGCGCTGGCCCGCCTGCTCTGGACCAAGGATGCCACGCGCATCCTCGCGCTCGCCGCAAGTCTCACCATCGCCGAATGGCTGCGTGGTCACGCATTGACCGGTTTCCCCTGGAACGCGTTCGGCTATGCCCTGTCAGAGCCGCTGCCGCTGGCGCAGACAGCGTCGCTGATCGGCCTGTGGGGCATGACGTTCCTTAGCGTTGCGATCTTCGCAAGCCCGGCGGCGCTGATCGACCGTACGCCCGATCGCCGCCCGGCATGGCGCGCGCCGGCTGCTGCGATTGCCCTTCTGATTGTCATGAGCATCTTCGGCGCGATCCGCCTGTCGCTGCATCCGACCACGATGGTCGCGGGCGCGAAGCTGCGCCTGATGCAGCCGGACCTCCAGCAGGACGCGAAATTCAACTACGCCGCCAAGGCGGAGGTGATGAAGAAATACCTGGCGCTGTCGGACCGCGCCTCGGGGCCGCAATCGACCGGCGTGCGCGATGCCACCATCCTGATCTGGCCGGAATCCGCCTTTCCGTTCTTCCTGACCCGCGAAGCCGACGCGATGGCGCAGATCGCCGAGCTGCTGCCGAAGGGTACGGTGCTGATCACGGGCTCGGTTCGCGCCCCCGACCTGCCGCGGGGCACGCCGATCACGCGCGCCTACAACTCGATCTACGTGATCGATCACGACGGCAGCGTGCTTTCGGTCTATGACAAGCTGCACCTCGTGCCGTTCGGCGAATTCCTGCCCTACCAGGACTTGATGGAGAAGCTCGGCTTTGAGCAACTCACGCGCGTGCGCGGCGGATTCATTCCGGGCAGCGTGCGACATGCGCTATCGGTGCCCGGCGCGCCGCCCGCGCTGCCGCTGATCTGTTACGAAGCAATTTTTCCAGGCGAGGTCGCCGGCCGCAATGAGCGTCCGGGCTGGATCGTGAACCTCACCAATGACGGCTGGTTCGGCATATCGACCGGTCCCTATCAGCATCTCGAGCAGGCCCGGATGCGTGCGATCGAGCTCGGATTGCCGCTGGTCCGGTCCGCCAATACCGGCGTGTCAGCGGTGATCGATCCGGTGGGACGAACCGTTGCCAGCCTCGGCCTCGGCGTCGAAGGCATTTTGGATGCAAACCTGCCCGCCGCAATTCCGCCGACCGTCTATGCGCGGGTGGGCGACGTGCCCGCAGCCATGCTCGTTGCGCTGGCCGTGTTTCTGGCGGTCCGCCGACGTGTTGCCAAACGGCACCCCTGATCACGCCTCGCGGCCGCCGCGACCGGAATCCTTTGACAACCGTAGTCCCACGGTTGACAGACTGCACGCGCCCTCCTCATTCTGCACCGGCTGCAAAAGACAGTGGGCGTTGCTAAATTTCTCCGCAATGTTTCCCAATAACAGGGTTTGATTTTGACGCTGCTGGCACCGGAGGCATTCTTGTGATTGCGCCGAAGGTGATGTTTGGAGGCTGAGGAAATGTCGAAAGCGCCCAACCCTGTTGACAAATATGTCGGCAGCCGCGTGCGTATGCGCCGCATCATGTTGGGCATGAGCCAGGAAAAGCTCGGTGAAGCTTTGGGCCTGACTTTCCAGCAGATCCAGAAGTACGAGAAGGGCACGAATCGCGTCGGCGCAAGCCGCATCCAGCAGATCGCCGAGATTCTGCAGGTGCCGGTGTCGTTCCTGTTCGAGGGCGGACCGAGCGGCGTAGCTGGCCCGGACGGCTTCGCCGAAGGCGCCTCGCCGTCGTATGTGTCGGACTTCCTCGCGACCTCCGAAGGTCTCGCTCTGACCAAGGCGTTCACCCGAATCACTGATTCGAAGATGCGCCGCTCGATCGTCGATCTCGTCGAGCAGATCGCCGCCCGCGAAGGTCCCGACAAACGCTGACGCGACGGCTCAATCCGATTTGAGACTGCGTCAAATCTGGCCTATGTCGTCATTTGCGGGCGCGTTTTTGGTGCGCGCCCTCTTCGATGATGCGGTTCAAAGGCACAGATGCGTTCATGACCAAGTCCAATTGGTTCGATTCACAAACTATTCTCGATGGCATCCGCCGCTGGGTGGAGATCGAGACGCCGACGGACACACCTGAACAGGTCAACAAGCTGATCTCCGTGGTCGCGGAGCAATACCGCGATCTGCCGGTTACGCTCGAGCGCGTCGCCGGCGTCGATGGCTGCGGCGATCATCTCGCTGCACGCTCGACCTGGGGCCAGGACCGGCCGGGCATTTTGGTGCTGAGCCACCTCGATACCGTTCATCCCATGGGATTCATCGAGCGCCTGCCGTTCAAGGTCGAGGGCGACAGCGCGTTCGGTCCCGGCATCTACGACATGAAGGGCGGCGCCTATATCGCCCATCACGCCTTTCGCGCGCTCTGCGCCGCCGGCGATCGCTCGCCGCTCGGCATCACCCATTTGTTCACCTCCGACGAGGAGATCGGCAGCCCGACCTCGCGCGCGCTGATCGAGGCGGAAGGGCGCAAGGCCAAATACGTGCTGGTGACGGAGCCCGCGCGCGACGGCGGCAAGATCGTCACCGGGCGCAAGGGCGTCGGACGATTCGAAGTATTCATCAAGGGTGTGCCCGCACATGCCGGCACGCGGCCCCAGGATGGCCGCAGCGCGATCCGCGAGCTTGCCAACGTCATCCTGGCGCTGGAAGCGATGAACGATCTGGCACGCGGCGTCACGGTGAATGTCGGCGTGGCACGCGGCGGCACGCGTCCCAACGTCACGCCGGAGGAGGCCTATGCCGAAGTCGACCTGCGCGTGCCGAGCTTTGCCGACGCGGAGGAGTTCGTCGGCAAGATCCTCGGGCTGACGTCGAAGACGGATGGCGTCACGGTCAAGGTCACGGGCGGACTCAACCGTCCGCCCTACGAGAAGAGCAATGCAGGCGCCTCGCTGTACGAGCATGCGAAGTCGCTTGCCACCGAGATCGGCTTCGAGCTGATCGACACCCACACCGGCGGCGGCTCGGATGGCAATTTCACCGCCGCCCACACCGCAACGCTCGATGGACTCGGCGTCGACGGCAAGGGCGCACACACCCATTATGAGCAGATCTACCTCTCGTCGCTCGAACCCCGCGCGCGGCTGCTCCATCGCCTGTACCAGACGCTGCGATGAGCGAACGAAAATCAGATCCCGATCGCGATGACAGCGAACGCGCCTTCTTTGGGCGCCGCAAGGGCCACAAGCTCAGGCAGCACCAGGCCGAGCTGATCGATCATCTACTGCCGCATCTTTCACTCGACATCGAGGGCGAGAAGCCGGCGAATGCCAACGAGATCTTCGATCCCGCGGCCGACGATGTCCGGCTCGAGATCGGCTTCGGCGGCGGCGAGCATCTTGCGGCCGAGGCCCAGAACTTCGCCACGACCGGCTTCATCGGCTGCGAGCCCTATGTCAACGGCATGGCAAAGATCCTCGCGCAGATCGAGGCCGCCAACATCGGCAACATCCGCCTGTTCGCGGGCGATGCCGCCGAGCTCCTGGCCTGGCTGCCGCAGGCATCGCTGTCGCGGATCGACCTGATCCATCCCGATCCCTGGCCGAAGCGGCGGCACTGGAAGCGGCGCTTCGTCCAGGACCGCACCATCGCCGCGATGGCACGCGTGCTGAAGGCGGGCGGCGAATTCCGTTTCGTCTGCGATATCGACGATTACTGCGCGTGGACGCTGATGCATCTGTCGCGGTCGACGGATTTTCAGTGGCTCGCCCAATGCGCCGACGATTTCCGTCGGCCATGGGACGGCTACACCATGACGCGCTACGGCCGGAAGGCCACGCGCGAAGGGCGCAAGACCACATATCTGCGGTTCAGGCGCGCATAGATTCTTCGCGCGATCCATCGATAATCGTCATGCCCGGGCTTGTCCCGGGCATCCACGTACTTTCCTCCTGTGGGCAGCAAGAACGTGGATGGCCGGGACAAGCCCGGCCATGACGACGAAGATCCGTACTTTGATTAGATCGTCTGGCGGTTGCGCCAGAATTTCACGACGCGCTCGGCCGTTGACGGCATCAGGCGCGTGAAGTTCACGCGCGCCTGCTCGAGATCGGCATCAGCCGGCGTGCGATGCGGGCCGTACCACATCAGGATCAGCGCGCGCACCGTGGGCCAGCCGAGATTGAGCACGCGCCCCAGAATCAGAATCGGATCGTAGCGGTCGCCCGCGACCAGGCGATCGAGGATCGAGAGGCGGACACCGGACATCGCCGCGAGCGAGGCGATCGATTCCTCATATTTGAGCGCCTTGGCGAAGCCGAGCAGCGCGCTCTCGCCGAGATGACCCTCGCGATGCAAGGTCAGCACCGTGCGCTGTGCCGCCGAGAAATCGCGGCGCGGCCCCGGCGGCAGCGCGGCCTCCTCGATCGCCGCCATGGCGCGCTTGATCTCGACCTGGCGCACGGGATTGACCACGCTCGAGAGGCGGCGGCGGATGACGTCGAGCGTGCCGTCGAGCAGCTGTTTCAGGTGCTCGCCCGAGAGATCGTTGCGCTGGCCGATCTTGAGCGTCAGCACGCCGTCCTGCGACGCACGCTTGATCAGCTCGGAATAGCTGCCTTGCGAGAACTCCGCGCCGGCATTGCCCGCGGCGCGACGCACCACGTCGCGATCGCCGCGCTCGACCAGCACGTCGGTGATGGCGGCCGACAGTGCGGGGCGCTCGGTCATCGCCAGCAGATGGCCCTGACCCTTCAGCCGCGCGATCTCGACGAGAGCGGCGTCGTCGAGCACCGGCGAGCGGCGCAGCACAGGGCCCGCCACCATGATCTCGTTTTCGCGCGCGAGCTGGCTCACCAGATGCGGCGGCGCATTGTTCAGGCGCGAGAAGCGCTCGGCGAGGTCGACGCGCGAGGCAAGCTCGGCATGCGGAACGAGATCGATCAGCAGATTGTCGAAGAGATCGACGAGATCGGGACGGAGCTTCTCGGCGTCCTGGAAGAACAGTTGGGCGATGGCGCGCGCGATCTCACCGCGACGCCGGGGGTCGCCGCGTTTGACGATCTCGTCCAGTCCGGGAATGAGCGACGTGGCAGCGGTCATGAAAACGCAACTCGTACAGGGCACGCCGCGGGTGCGCCCTTGGTCCAAGCCGCCCCACAATCAGGGAATTTAGGCCTGCTAGATGAAGGAAGCGTTGCGCGGGGGGGGCCACAGGCCGGGCGCAAAAAGCCTCGTCTTTCCCGCGATGGGCCTTGTCCGGGAGGACGGAAAGGGCTATATCAGCGCCAATTCATCTTCTCATACGATCCGCGTAGTGAGAGTGGGCCCGAAAGGACCCGCTCTTTTTTATTACCTGAACGCGGCTTGGTTGAAGATATGCGGCCCGGCGAGCTGCCGGGATAAAGAGTTCCGAAACAGGCTCTGCAGATCCTAACCTGTTCAAGTCCTTAACCAAGCCTTAACCATCGAGCGCCTTGACCCCTGATATGACCGAACCGAACACTGGTTCCACGGATGCCGAGTTGCTGGCCGAGCCGAGGCTCGTGGTCGAGCCGGGCGTGGCGGCACGTGTGTCTGCGGTCGCAGGTCCGGTGCTCGAGGGCATGGGCTACCGCCTGGTGCGGATCCGCATCTCCGGCGAGGCCGGCTGCACCGTGCAGATCATGGCCGAGCGGCCGGACGGCTCGATGCAGCTCGAGGATTGCGAAGCGATCTCGCGGGCGCTGTCGCCCGTGCTCGACGTCGCGGACCCCATCGACCGCGCTTATCGGCTGGAAATCTCCTCGCCGGGGATCGACCGTCCGCTGGTGCGCCGCTCGGATTTCGAGCGCTATTCCGGCTATCTGGTGAAGATCGACATGGCGGTCGCCCATGAGGGGCGGAAGCGGTTCCGTGGCATGCTTGGTGCCGTCGAAGGCGACCGCGTGCACCTGCATCGCGACGACGTCAAGGCGAACGATAATCCCGACGTTCTCCTGACGATGGAAGACATCGGTGAGGCACGCTTGGTGCTGACCGACGAGCTGATCGCGGAATCCATGCGCCGCGGCAAGGCCGAGGAGCGCCAGATGCGCCGCGATCTCGGCATCGAGCCGCCGGCTGCACCGCACGCGGAAATCAGTGCGAAGATCACCAAGAACACCAAGCCGCAAAAAAAGAAGCCGGCACCGACCAATACGAAGAAGCACCGCCTGGCCGCCGAACGCGCGCGGCGGGGCGAGATCGAGCCTGACGAAGGAGACTAGCCATGGCAGTCAGCGCCAATCGACTTGAATTGCTCCAGATCGCCGATGCCGTCGCGCGCGAGAAATCGATCGACCGCGGCATCGTCATCGCGGCAATGGAAGACGCCATCGCCAAGGCGGCACGGGCACGTTACGGCAGCGAGACTGACGTTCATGCCGAGATCGACCCGAAGAAGGGCGAGCTGCGGCTGTCGCGCCACATGCTGGTGGTCGAGAAGGTCGAAAATCATTCCAACCAGATCTCGCTGGTGGATGCGCAGCGCGCCAATCCCGGCGCCCAGGTCGGTGACACCATCGCCGATACGCTGCCGCCGCTGGAATATGGCCGCATCGCCGCGCAATCGGCCAAGCAGGTGATCGTGCAGAAGGTGCGCGAGGCCGAGCGCGACCGGCAATATCAGGAATTCAAGGACCGCATCGGCGACATCGTCAACGGCGTCGTCAAGCGCGTCGAATATGGCAGCGTGATCGTCGACCTCGGCCGCGGTGAAGCCATCATCCGCCGCGACGAGATGCTGCCGCGCGAAGTGTTCCGCAACGGCGACCGCGTCCGCGCCTACATCTTCGACGTCCGCCGCGAGACCCGCGGCCCGCAGATCTTCCTCTCCCGCACCCATCCGCAGTTCATGGCGAAGCTGTTCGCGCAGGAAGTGCCTGAGATCTATGACGGCATCGTCGAGATCAAGGCGGTGGCCCGCGATCCCGGCTCGCGCGCGAAAATCGGCGTGATTTCCCGCGATTCCTCGGTCGATCCGGTCGGCGCTTGCGTCGGTATGCGCGGCTCGCGCGTGCAGGCGGTGGTGAACGAGCTGCAGGGCGAGAAGATCGACATCATTCCGTGGTCGCCCGACATCGCGACCTTCGTGGTCAACGCGCTGGCGCCGGCCGAAGTCTCCAAGGTCGTCATCGACGAAGACCGCGAGCGCATCGAGGTCGTCGTGCCCGACACCAACAACCAGCTCTCGCTGGCGATCGGCCGCCGCGGCCAGAACGTGCGTCTGGCCTCGCAGCTCACCGGCTGGGACATCGACATCCTGACCGAGCAGGAGGAATCGGAGCGCCGCCAGGCCGACTTCGAGAACTCCACCCGCGTCTTCATGGAATCGCTCAATGTCGACGAGGTGGTCGGCCAGCTGCTGGCGTCCGAAGGCTTCACCTCGGTCGAGGAACTCGCGATGGTGGACCTCAAGGAACTCGCCGGCATCGAAGGCTTCGACGAGGAGACCGCGCAAGAGCTCCAGAACCGTGCCCGCGAATATCTCGAGCAGCAGGAGGCCGAGATCGAGGCCAAGCGCAAGGAGCTCGGTGTCGAGGACGCCGTCAAGGACGTGCCGGGCGTCACCTCCAAGATGCTGGTCAAGTTCGGCGAGAACGACATCAAGACCGTCGAAGACCTCGCCGGCTGCGCCACTGACGATCTGGTCGGCTGGACCGAGCGCAAGGAAGGCGGCGAGCAGACCAAATTCCCTGGTGCGCTCGACGGTATCGAGATCTCCCGTGACGATGCCGAAGCCATGATCATGCAGGCCCGCGTCAAAGCCGGCTGGATCACCGAAGCCGATCTCGCGAAGCCCGCCGAAGAGGCCGAGGCGACCGAAGATCAGCCGGCTTAAGGACGAAGGAGAATGTCGCCCGGATGCTCGCAGATACTGACCACGATCTCGACCATGGACCGCGGACCGAAAGGTCCGCGACCATGCGGATGTGCGCGGTCAGTCGCGAGGTCCGGCCGATCGACGAGCTGATCCGCTTCGTCATTTCGCCGCACGGCGACATAGTTCCCGATCTCAAGCGCAAGCTGCCCGGACGCGGCATGTGGGTCACCGCCTCGCGCGAGGTGGTTGCGGAAGCCGTGCGGCGTCACCAATTTAGCAAAGCCTTCAAGCGCGAGCTGCGCACTCCCCAGACGCTTCCCGCCGACATCGAGGCGCTCCTGGTTCGGAGTGTGACGGAAGCCCTTGGGATTGCCGCCAAGGCGGGCCAGATTGTGGCCGGCTTCGGCAAGGTCGAAAGCGCCCTGCGGGAAGGCACGGCCGAGGTCCTGATCCATGCCAGCGACGGGGCCGCGGACGGAATCCGCAAATTGGACATGCTGGCACGTCAAAATGACGGGAATCGCGGCGCCAAGCCGCAGATTCCCGTCGTCACTGCGTTGAAATCGATAGAATTGGATTTGGCACTTACCCGGTCAAATGTGATACATGCTGCCCTGCTCGCGGGCCCGGCGAGCAAGTCATTCCTGTCACGTAGCCAGATGCTGGTCCGATACCGGATGGCGGACGATGACAAGACTGCCGAAAAGCCCGGCCAGGATTTCTGAGAGACAACGACGACCCGATAGGACGGTGCGGCAACGCACAACGTTAACAAAGATCAGGATTAGGACTGCTGAATGGTTGATACCAAGACCCCTGACGACAAGAAGCTGAGCGTTCCGAGCAAGACGCTATCGCTCAAGCCGCGCGTCGAAACGGGCACTGTGCGTCAGAGCTTCAGCCATGGCCGCAGCAAGCAGGTCGTGGTCGAGAAGCGCGGCAAGCGCCGCGTCGACGGCAGCCCCGAACCGCAAGCTCCCGCGGTTGTTGCAAAGCCGGCACCGGCCGCGCCTGCTCCCGCTCCGGCACGCCCGGCTCCGCCGCGCAACGCCGGCTCCGGCGTGGTGCTGCGCACGCTGACCGAGGACGAACGTTCCGCCCGCGCCAGCGCGCTGGCCGACGCCAAGGTGCGCGAAGTCGAAGAGCGCCGCCAGGCCGAAGACGAAGCCCAGCGCCGCGCTGTCCGCGAAGCCGCCGAACGCGTCGAGCGCGAAGCCGCCGAGGCCCGCCGCAAGGCCGAGGATGAGCGCCACCGCCACGAAGAGGAAGCCAAGCGCAAGGCCGAAACCGAGGCCAAGAAGCGTTTTGGCGAAGGCGAACAGCCGGCGTCAGCCGCGCGCCCTGCAACTGCCGCCCCGGCCGCTCCCACGCCACGTCCTGGCGCGCCCGCAGCACGCCCCGGCACCACCACGACCACGGCACGCCCGGGAACAACCACCGCGCGCCCTGGAACGACCACCGCGAGGCCGGGAGGCGGCCCGTTGGGTCGCGCTCCCGCGGTCGCAGCCGGACCGGACGAGGACGATGGTCCGCGCCAGATCCGTCGCGGTCCCGGCGGCGCCGCGCGTCCTGTGGTAGCCCCCAAGCCCACCCACAAACCCGGCCCGCAGAAGGAGCGCGGTCGCCTGACGGTCGTGACCGCATTCAATGCCGACGACGTGCGCGAGCGCTCGATCGCCTCGTTCCGCCGCCGCACTCAGCGCCTGAAGGGCCATGCCGCGAACGAGCCGAAGGAAAAGCTCATCCGCGAGGTGGTCATTCCGGAAGCGATCACCATCCAGGAGCTCGCCAACCGCATGGCCGAGCGCGCGGTGGAAATCATCCGCATGCTGATGAAGCAGGGCGCGATTCACAAGATCACCGACGTGATCGACGCCGACACTGCGCAGCTGATCGCCGAAGAGCTTGGTCACACCGTCAAGCGCGTTGCCGCGTCCGACGTTGAAGAAGGCCTGTTCGACGCCACCGACGATTCCACCGACACCGAGACGCGTTCGCCCGTCGTGACCGTGATGGGTCACGTCGACCACGGCAAGACCTCGCTGCTCGACGCGCTCCGCCATGCCAACGTCGTCTCCGGCGAAGCCGGCGGCATCACCCAGCATATCGGCGCCTATCAGGTGCTGTCGCCCGAAAGCGGCAAGAAGATCACCTTCATCGACACGCCCGGCCACGCCGCGTTCACCGCGATGCGCGCCCGCGGCGCCAAGGTGACCGACATCGTCGTGCTGGTGGTTGCTGCCGATGACGGCGTCATGCCGCAGACGATCGAAGCCATCAACCACGCCAAGGCGGCGCGGGTCCCGATCATCGTTGCCATCAACAAGATCGACAAGCCCGATGCGAAGCCCGAGCGCGTGCGCACCGAGCTGCTCCAGCACGAGGTGCAGGTCGAATCCTTCGGCGGCGAAGTCGTCGACGTCGAAGTGTCAGCCAAGAACAAGACCAATCTCGACAAGCTGCTCGAGATGATCGCGCTCCAGGCCGACATCCTCGACCTGAAGACCAATTCGGAGCGTCCGGCCGAAGGCACCGTGATCGAAGCCAAGCTCGATCGCGGCCGTGGCCCGGTCGCGACCGTGCTGGTCCAGCGCGGCACGCTTCGTGTCGGTGACATCATTGTCGCCGGCGCCGAGATGGGCCGCGTCCGCGCGCTGATCTCGGATCAGGGCGAGACGGTGCATGAGGCCGGTCCTTCGGTTCCGGTCGAGGTGCTCGGCTTCAACGGTCCGCCGGAGGCCGGCGATCGTCTCGCGGTGGTCGAGAACGAAGCCCGCGCCCGCCAGGTCACCAGCTATCGCGCGCACCAGAAGCGCGAGAACGCGGCTGCCTCGATCTCCGGCATGCGCGGCTCGCTCGAGCAGATGATGTCGCAATTGAAGACGGCGGGCCGCAAGGAATTCCCGCTGATCATCAAGGCCGACGTGCAAGGCTCGCTGGAAGCGATCCTCGGCTCGCTGGAGAAGCTCGGCACCGATGAAGTCGCAGCCCGCATCCTGCATGCCGGCGTCGGCGGCATCTCGGAATCGGACGTGACGCTCGCGGAAGGCTTCAACGCCGCGATCATCGGCTTCTCGGTTCGTGCCAACAAGGAGGCGGCTGCGGCCGCCAAGCGCAACGGCATCGAGATCCGCTACTACAACATCATCTACGACCTCGTGGACGACGTGAAGAAGGCGATGAGCGGCCTGCTCGCGCCGACCCTGCGTGAAACCATGCTGGGCAATGCCGCGATCCTGGAGATCTTCAACATCTCCAAGGTCGGCAAGGTTGCCGGCTGCCGCGTCACCGACGGCACCGTGGAACGCGGCGCCAATGTGCGCCTGATCCGCGACAACGTCGTCGTGCACGAAGGCAAGCTGTCGACGCTGAAGCGCTTCAAGGACGAAGTGAAGGAAGTCCAGTCCGGTCAGGAGTGCGGCATGGCCTTCGAGAACTACCACGACATGCGTGCCGGTGACGTGATCGAGTGTTATCGCGTGGAGACGATCCAGCGCTCCCTGTAAGTCCAAATCTTACCGAAGCGCCCGGATCTTTTTGAGCTGAAATTGCGGGAGTGCGATGGCCGGATTTATTCCGGCCATCCGCGCCGCATTCGTTTCAACAGGACAAATGACAATGCTCGTGTCCCAAACGCGGGCACGACGAGGTGATTTTCAACCATGCCCCGCCACCATCAGAAGAAAAGTTCCGCGCCGGGCGGCTCGCAACGCCAGTTGCGTGTCGGCGAGCAGGTTCGCCACGCGATGGCCGAGATTCTGGCGCAAGGCAATGTGCATGATGTGGACCTCGAAGGTCACATCATCACCGTGCCGGAGGTTCGGATGTCGCCCGACCTGAAGCTCGCAACGGTTTACGTGATGCCGCTCGGTGGCCGCGACACCGAGGTCATCATCGCTGCGCTCGAGCGCAACAAGAAATTCCTGCGCGGCGAAGTCGCGCGGCGCGTTAACCTGAAATTTGCACCTGACCTTCGTTTCCGCGTCGACGAACGATTCGACGAAGCGGAACGGATCGAGAAGCTTTTGCGAACACCTGCGGTGCAGAAGGACCTGGAACAGGATCCGGATTCGGATCGGGAAGAAGAGCGATGACGATGGACCCGGCTCACGGCACGATCGGCGGCGAAGAGACCGATCAGCGCGACGTGCAGAAAAATAATTTTGCGGATCTCGGCGGCGATTCGCAGCCGCATCAGGAGCCGCGCCGCGTCAACAACGATCCCCGCGCCAACAAGCAGAAGGGCAACCAGCCGCGCCGCGACCGCCGCGACGTCCATGGCTGGGTCGTGCTCGACAAGCCGATCGGCATGACCTCGACGCAAGCCGTCGCCGTGCTCAAGCGCCTGTTCAACGCCAAGCGCGCGGGACACGCCGGCACGCTCGACCCGCTCGCCTCCGGCGGCCTGCCGATTGCGCTCGGCGAGGCCACCAAGACCGTTCCCTTCGTGATGGACGGCCGCAAGCGCTACCAGTTCACCGTGTGCTGGGGCGAGGAGCGCGACACCGATGATATCGAGGGCCGGGTCACCGCGACCTCCGACCAGCGCCCGACCCAGGAGGCCATCCTGGCCCTGCTGCCCCGCTTCACCGGGGTGATCGAGCAGATCCCGCCGCGCTATTCCGCGATCAAGGTCCAGGGCGAGCGCGCCTACGACCTCGCCCGCGACGGCGAGGTTGTGGAACTGGCCCCCCGTCCCGTCGAAATTCATCATTTAACCCTTGTGGATCAACCGGATAGCGACCGGGCAGTGTTCGAGGCGGAGTGCGGCAAGGGCACCTATGTCCGGGCGCTGGCCCGCGATATGGGCCGGATTCTCGGCACTTACGGCCACATCTGCGCGCTGCGGCGGACCCTGGTCGGCCCATTTGACGAGAACGACATGATTCCGCTGGATCAGTTGGAGGCTTTATGCGATAGAGCCGCGTCCGGCGAGGGCAGCCTCGCCGACGCGCTTATGCCCGTTGAGACCGCGCTGGACGACATCCCGGCACTGGCCGTCACTCGGGCTGATGCGGCAAGGCTCCATCGGGGCCAGGCCGTTTTATTGCGCGGACGGGATGCGCCCACTAGTAGCGGCACAGTCTATGTCACGGTGGCAGGCCGTCTATTGGCGCTTGCTGAAGTCGGCAACGGCGAAATCATCCCCAAGCGTGTGTTCAACCTGACCGGTCTGACTGCCAGCACCGGTCGCAACGAGAGAAATTGACGATGTCGATTGCCGCAGAACGCAAAGCGGAAGTCATCAAGACGAATGCCAACAAGGCCGGCGACACCGGCTCGCCGGAGGTTCAGGTCGCGATCCTGTCGGAACGCATCAACAACCTCACCAACCATTTCAAGACCCACGTGAAGGACAACCATTCGCGTCGCGGCCTCTTGAAGCTGGTTTCGACCCGCCGCTCGCTGCTCGACTACCTCAAGAAGAGGGACGAGGCGCGTTACAAGGCGCTGCTCGAGAAGCACAACATTCGTCGTTAAGTGTTCCTGCGCGCGCCACTGGCGCGCGTTTTCGTGCGCGGTTTCGAGCGAAAGCGTTTGTTTAAAGGTTTTTGATCGAGGCTGCGTGCGCGTCGGGTGCGAGCCGTTGACGGCTAGCACCCGGGCACGATGGGCGAGGACCGCAATCCGGTGTTCGCGTTCGTGCCGACTGACAGTCCAGCAGCAATCCGGCGGCTGGGCACAACGGGCAAGGCGCCCGTATGACCCGAAAGGATGGACGCCATCCGAAATCCGAAAACCATGGCAGGATCGCAGGACGCTGATCGCCCGCTTCGATCAACGTCCCGCAATCTTGCGCATGGTTTTTGTTTTTCGGGCCGTCCTTCTTTCGAGAACCCATGAAAGAAGACATCTATGTTCAATAAGCATTCAGTCGAGATCGACTGGGGTGGACGCCCTCTCAAGCTTGAAACCGGCAAGATCGCGCGTCAGGCCGACGGTGCCGTCGTCGCCACCTATGGCGAGACCGTGGTGCTCGCCACCGTCGTCGCGGCGAAGGCGCCGCGCGAAGGCGTCGACTTCCTGCCGCTGACGGTCGACTACCAGGAGAAGACCTACGCAGCCGGCCGCATTCCCGGCGGCTATTTCAAGCGCGAGGGTCGTCCGACCGAGAAGGAGACGCTGGTCTCCCGCCTGATCGACCGTCCGATCCGTCCGCTGTTCGTCGACGGCTGGCGCAACGAGACCCAGGTGATCGTCACCGTGCTGTCGCACGACATGGAGAACGATCCCGATATCGTGGCGCTGGTGGCCTCATCGGCTGCGCTGACCCTGTCCGGCGCGCCCTTCAAGGGCCCGATCGGCGCAGCGCGCGTCGGCTTCGCCAATGACGAGTTCATTCTCAACCCGACGCTCGACGAGATGGTCGACACCCAGCTCGACCTCGTCGTCGCCGGCACGGCCGACGCCGTGCTGATGGTGGAATCGGAAGCCAAGGAGCTCAACGAGGACATCATGCTCGGCGCCGTGATGTTCGGTCACCGCCACTTCCAGCCGGTGATTAACGCCATCATCGAGCTCGCCGAGAAGGCCGCCAAGGAACCGCGCGAAGTCACGGTGATCGACAATTCGGCGCTCGAGAAGGAAATGCTCGGCCTCGTCGAGCAGGAGCTGCGCGCCGCCTACGCCATTCCGGTCAAGCAGGATCGCTACGCCGCGGTCGGCAAGGTCAAGGAAAAGGTGATCGCCCATTACTTCCCCGAAGGGCAGGAGCCGAAATACGACAAGCTGCGCGTCTCCGGCGTGTTCAAGGAGCTGGAAGCCAAGATCGTTCGCTGGAACATTCTCGACACCGGCAAGCGCATCGACGGCCGCGATAGCAAGACCGTGCGCAACATCATCGCCGAAGTCGGCGTGCTGCCCCGCGCCCACGGCTCGGCGCTGTTCACCCGCGGCGAAACCCAGGCGCTGGTCGTGACCACGCTCGGCACCGGCGAGGACGAGCAGTATATCGACGCGCTGTCCGGAACGTACAAAGAGACGTTCCTGCTGCACTACAACTTCCCTCCCTATTCGGTCGGTGAGACCGGTCGCCTCGGCGGCACCAAGCGCCGCGAGATCGGCCACGGCAAGCTGGCCTGGCGCGCGATCCACCCGGTGCTGCCGCCGCATCACGAGTTCCCCTACACCACGCGCGTGGTGTCGGAGATCACCGAGTCGAACGGCTCGTCCTCGATGGCTTCGGTCTGCGGCGCTTCGCTGGCGCTGATGGATGCCGGCGTGCCGTTGAAGCGGCCGACCGCGGGTATCGCGATGGGCCTGATCCTCGAGGACAAGCGCTTCGCGGTGCTCTCGGACATCCTCGGTGACGAGGACCATCTCGGCGACATGGACTTCAAGGTCGCCGGTACCGAGCAAGGCATCACCTCGCTCCAGATGGACATCAAGATCGAGGGCATCACCGAAGAGATCATGAAGGTGGCGCTCGGTCAGGCCAAGGATGGCCGTATCCACATCCTCGGTGAAATGGCCAAGGCGCTCACCAACGCCCGCGCCGAGCTCGGCGAGTACGCGCCGCGCATCGAGACCTTCAAGATCGCCACCGACAAGATCCGCGAAGTGATCGGCACCGGCGGCAAGGTGATCCGCGAGATCGTCGAGAAGACCGGCGCCAAAGTCAACATCGAGGACGACGGCACCGTGAAGGTCGCCTCCTCCGATGGCGAGGCGATGAAGGCCGCGATCAAGTGGATCAAGTCGATCGCCTCCGATCCGGAAGTCGGCCAGATCTATGACGGCACCGTCGTCAAGGTGATGGAGTTCGGCGCCTTCGTGAACTTCTTCGGTTCCAAGGACGGCCTCGTCCACATCAGCCAGCTCGCTTCGGCGCGCGTGCAGAAGACCTCCGACGTCGTCAAGGAAGGCGACAAGGTCAAGGTCAAGCTGCTCGGCTTCGACGACCGCGGCAAGACCCGGCTGTCGATGAAGGTGGTCGACCAGACCACCGGCGAAGACCTCGAAGGCAAGGGCGGCGACGGCGAGAAGACCCCGCGCGAAGCCGCCGGCGAGTAATCGATCCGCACATCAGAAACACGAAGGGCGGCCTCGCGGCCGCCCTTTTTGTTTGTCGCTTGCTTAAGCCCGGGGATCAGGCCGCGAGGTCGTACCGGTCGAGGTTCATCACCTTGGTCCAGGCCTTGGCGAAGTCCTGCACGAACTGCTGCTTGGCGTCCGACGAGGCATAGACCTCGGCGAAGGCGCGGAGCTGCGAGTGCGCACCGAAGATCAGGTCGGCGCGCGTGCCGGTCCACTTCACCGCGTTGGTCTTGCGGTCGCGGGCCTCGTAGGTGCCGTCAGCCGCCGGCGTCCACTGCGCGCTCATGTCGAGCAGGTTGATGAAGAAGTCGTTGCTCAGCGTTCCGACCTTCGAGGTCAAGACGCCGTGCTTCGAACCGCCCGCATTGGCGCCGAGCACACGCAGACCGCCGACGAGCGCGGTCAGCTCGGGACCGGACAGCTTCAGCAGCTGCGCGCGATCGACAAGAGCTTCCTCCTGCTGCAGGAACTGATGCTTCTTGCCGACGTAGTTGCGGAAGCCATCGGCCCGCGGCTCCAGCGGGGCGAAGGATTCCGCGTCGGTCTGCTCCTGCGAAGCATCCATGCGGCCCGGCGTGAAGCCAAGCTTCACGTCAACGCCGGCATCCTTCGCGGCCTTCTCGACCGCGGCAGAACCGCCGAGGACGATGAGGTCGGCGAGCGAGACCTTCTTCGCACCTGCCGATGCGTTGAAGTCCTTCTGGATCGCTTCGAGCTTGCCGAGAACCTTGGAGAGCTGAGCCGGCTGGTTCACCTCCCAATCCTTCTGCGGGGCCAGACGGATGCGCGCGCCGTTGGCGCCGCCGCGCTTGTCGGAGCCGCGGAACGTCGAAGCCGACGCCCAGGCGGTCGAGACCAGCTCGGAGACCGAGAGGCCCGAAGCCAGTATCTTGGTCTTCAGCGCAGCGATGTCCTGGTCGCCGACCAGCTCGTGGTTCACCTTCGGAATCGGATCCTGCCAGATCAGCGTTTCCTTCGGCACCAGCGGGCCGAGATAGCGCTGGATCGGACCCATATCGCGGTGGGTGAGCTTGAACCAGGCGCGGGCAAAGGCGTCCGCGAACTGATCCGGGTTTTCGAAGAAGCGACGCGAGATCTTCTCGTAGGCCGGATCGAGACGCAGCGAGAGGTCGGTCGTCAGCATCGTCGGCCGGTGCTTCTTCGACTTGTCGAAGGCATCAGGAATGATCGCGTCGGCACCCTTAGCCGTCCACTGATTCGCACCGCCTGGGCTCTTCGTCAGCTCCCATTCGTACTTGAACAGGTTCTCGAAGAAGTTGTTGCTCCACTTCGTCGGCGTCGTCGTCCATGTCACCTCGATACCGCTGGTGATGGAATCGCCCGCCAGGCCGGAAGCGTACTTGCTCTTCCAGCCGAGGCCCTGATCCTCGAGCGCGCCCGCTTCCGGCTCCGGACCGACCAGCGACGGATCGCCCGCGCCGTGGGTCTTGCCGAAGGTGTGGCCGCCGGCGATCAGCGCGACGGTTTCCTCGTCGTTCATCGCCATGCGGGCGAACGTCTCGCGGATGTCCTTGGCCGCGGCGACCGGGTCAGGCTTGCCGTTCGGGCCTTCCGGATTGACGTAGATCAGGCCCATCTGCACCGCGCCGAGCGGCTCGGCGAGCTGGCGTTCGCCGCTGTAGCGCTCGTCGCCCAGCCACGTGCCTTCAGGACCCCAATAGAGCTCTTCCGGCTCCCACACGTCGGCGCGGCCGCCGGCGAAGCCGAAGGTCTTGAAGCCCATCGATTCCAGCGCGACGTTGCCGGCGAGCACCATCAGATCGGCCCAGGAGATCTTGCGGCCGTATTTCTGCTTGATCGGCCAGAGCAGACGGCGCGCCTTGTCGAGATTGGCGTTGTCAGGCCAGCTGTTCAGCGGTGCGAAACGCTGCTGACCGGCACCGGCGCCACCGCGGCCGTCCGTGGTGCGATAGGTGCCCGCGCTGTGCCAGGCCATGCGGATCATGAGGCCGCCATAGTGGCCGAAATCGGCAGGCCACCATTCCTGCGAGTCCGTCATCAGAGCCGTCAGGTCCTTGATGACGGCATTCAGGTCGAGCGACTTGAACTCCTTGGCATAGTCGAACTCCTTGCCCATCGGGTCGGACAGGGTCGAATTCTTGTGCAGCATCTCGATGCTGAGCTGGGTCGGCCACCAGTCGCGGTTCACGCGCGTGGGTTTTCCGCCCGAAAACGGGCACTTCGAAGTGTCATCCATGAATACCTCCTCTGGTGGCGTCGAACTCGCGCCTTTGACCAGGTAGAATTACTCTAGGCTTCGCATTCGATCAGGGGAAGTTGACTTTAATGATCGCTGCGATAGGATTTTCTGATGGCCAACGTGACGATGCGCCAGCTCAGATATTTCGACGCGCTGGCGCGTCACGGCCATTTCGGCCGCGCGGCGGAGGCAAGCTCGATCTCCCAGCCGGCCCTGTCGATGCAGATCAAGGAACTGGAGGAGGCGCTTGGCGGCCTGCTGCTGGAGCGCAGCGCCCGGCAGGTGGCGCTGACCCGGTTCGGCGAGGAGCTCGCACCGCGCGTCCGCGACATCCTGCGCTCGGTCGATGAGCTTGGCGATTTCGCGCGCGCCTCGCAGGACCGGTTTGCGGGCCGGCTGCGGATCGGCATGATCCCGACGATCGCGCCCTATCTGCTGCCGAAGATTACCAAGAATCTCACGCGCATGCATCCGGAGCTCGACATCCGCGTGCGCGAGACGATGACGCCGCGGCTGATCCAGGAACTGGTCGAAGGCCGGCTCGACACGGCCATCGTCGCACTGCCGGTGTCCGAGCCTTCGCTCACCGAAGTCGCGCTGTTCGACGAAAAATTCCTGCTGGTGCGGCCGGGCTCCGACGAAGGCACACCGGTGCCATCGCGCGAGATGATGCGCGAGATGCGGCTGCTGCTGCTTGAAGAAGGGCACTGCTTCCGCGATCAGGCGCTGTCGTTCTGCAACATGCAATCGGCGCCGCCGCGCGAGATGCTGGATGCGAATTCGCTGTCGACGCTGGTCCAGATGGTCAGCGCCGGAATCGGCGTCACCTTGATCCCGGAAATGGCGGTGTCGGTGGAGACGCGATCGGCCTCGGTCTCGCTGTCGCGCTTCCGCGATCCCGAGCCCTCGCGCACCATCGGCATGGTCTGGCGCAAGACCAGCCCGCTGGCGCGGCAGCTGCTGCAGATCTCCGAGGTGGTGTGCCTGTCGGCCGGCAAGGCGCGCCCGCGGCAAGCCACGCGCGGCCAACGTGGGTAGGCGGGAATTTTCCTGAATAGCCGGGATCATTCAAGCGAGCCCCGGCGCAAGGCGGCAGATCGAACTGAGAGCACCAATGTCTGATCCCGTCATCCGTCCCGCGCGCACCGACGAATATGACGAGATCGGCCGCGTCTGGATGGAAAGCTGGGCCTCGACCGGCCTCGCCGAGGCGAGCGAGTTCCTGCTGGCAAATCTGCGCGCACGCATCAGGCGCGAGATCGAGAACGGCTGGAGCCTGTTCGTCGCCGACGACAACGGCACGATCGCCGCCATGCTGGCGCTGCATCTGCCAAAACTCTATCTCGACATGCTTTTCGTCGGGCCCGCCTACCAGGGGCAATCGCTCGGACGGCAATTGCTCGCCTTCACCCGCACGGAAATGCCCGACGAGATGCACCTGCGCTGCGTGCGCGAGAACGAAAAAGCCTGGCGCTGGTACGAACGCGAAGGCTTTGTGTTCGAGAAGGAAGAGATCGAGCCGTCGAATGGGTTCGTGATGAAGTATTATCGGTGGAAGCGGCAGCGGCCCACCGAATAGACGGCGACCTCCGGGTGCAGCTTGCGGTTGTCGCGATCCCACCCTAGTGTGGCGCGTCCGATGACCTCCCGCCTCTGATCCTTGGAATCCATGTTTCGACTTGCTGCCCCGGTGCTCATCCTGCTGTCCTTCCTGACTTCGGCAGCAGCGCAAACCCCTCCCGCAACCACCGCTCCCGCCGCTCAGACCGCACCATCGGCAAAGCCGACAGCCAAGAAAGCGACGGCGAAGGCGACGCCGAAGCCTGCGGAGTCGGCGACTGCCGGTCCTTGCGGCGCCGGCGTGATTGCGGGGACCGGGGACATCTTCGTCGTCCAGAAGATCGGTTTGACCGTGTTCGGCAACGACTATGCCGAAGTCCCGGTATCCTGGGGCCTTGACGATCTTGTCTTTGCGCGGGTGCGGGCCGCAGCAGGCAACACGCCGGTGCGACGGATCACTTATGCCAAGGGTGCACTCGATTCCTGCTACCACCCCAAATCCGGCCTGTTTCGCAATCAGCGCGAGGAGCTGTCGAACCTGATCCGGCAGGTCGCGCCACTGCTGGTTGCGAACGCTATCTCGTCGTCATGCGCAGCGAAGGACAGCTTGACGGGACCAATCAGTCGCTCAGCGGCGTCGGCATCTTCAGCCGGGGTGTCGGTCTCATCTCATATGCATATGTCTTCTCCTATATCGGCGTGACGTGGGTCGACGGCCGCACCTTCGAAATCATGAAAGGCCCCGCCGTAACGTTCGAAGGTGTCATGAAGCATATGGCTGACAACTTCGTTTCGAACGAGCTTTTGCAGAAGGTGGACAAGTCCATGTTTCCGGAGACGGCCGCGGACTCCGCCAACAACACCGCCCTGCGCGACACCACCCGCGACTTTCTGACCAAACGGCTGGACAAGATCTTGCCGCCGTATTTCGCGCAATAAGGCGCGTTGGCGTACGACGATGAATCTGCTTGCCGGCGCATTGGTATCATACGCGCTGCTGTCGCCGACAGGCGGGCAGGTGCAACCGGCGCCAAAGCCGGAAGTGGTCAAGCCCGCGATCAGGAAACCGGCAGGCGTCAAGCCAAGCGGACCGGTTGAAAGCGGCCCGTGCCAAATCGGCGTGATACCGGTCGGCGGTGACCTATTCGTGGTCGAGAAGTTTGGGCCTTTCACGTTCATGGACAAACGTGCGCGGGTCTCGATTGCGGCGTGGGCACTCGACGACCTCGTCGTCTCGCGCGTTCGCGCCGCTGCGGCCGGCAGTTCCGTGAAGAGAATCCCCTACACCGTCGAAGAGCTCAAGTCCGGTGGTCGCGAAAAGCAGCATCCGTTTTTTTACAGCGCAGCGACCGACATCGGAAACTTCGTTCGCTTCCTCGCGCCCAAACTGCGGTGTGAGCGCTACATCGTCGTCCACCGGAATCACGGAACGCATCGGGAATCCGGCATCGGTATCTCACAATACCCTTACGGTGGGCCAGTCCATCTCTTCGCGATGATGTACATCCGGGTCTATGACGGTACCACCTTCGCGTTGATCAAGGAGGCACCCGCCTTGATGACCGAGGACACGTATGTAGAGCGCTTGCTGCACAATCCGCTCGGCGGTCCGTCAAGCGAGCTGGATCGCGCGATGTTTCCGGAGAAGCCGGCGGACGCAGTCAACAACCCGGTGCTGCGCGACGGGGTACGCACGATGCTGACGAAGAGTCTCGACAAGACGCTGCCGGCCCTGCTGCAACGTCCGTCGCCGTCACGTTGACCAAGATATCGCTCGCAGAACGGCGCATCCATCTAGGCATAGTGCGTTGCGCATCGGGCGCAAACACGCAATGAATCTGCCCTCGCCCGCCGTTACGCCAATGGAAAGTTCTCGCCATGATCAAGCTCTATTGGTCACCCCGCTCGCGCTCGTTCACGACGCTCTGGCTGATGGAAGAGAGCGGCCTGCCCTATGAGCGCGTGCTGACCGACATCTCGACCGGCGCGCAGAAGGCGCCGGATTTCCTCAAGGTCAATCCGATGGGCAAGGTGCCGGCGCTCGCCGACGGCGATGCCGCGCTCGGCGAGGCCGCCGCGATCTGCGCCTACATCGCCGACCGCTATCCCGAAGCGAAGCTCGCGCCCGCGGTAACCGATCCGCGTCGTGCGCGCTATTTGCAATGGCTGTTCTTTTCGCCTGGCTGCATCGAGCCTGCCATCATCCAGATCTTCACCAAGATCGAGATCCCGACCTCGACGGCGGCCTGGGGCAGCGCCACGCAGGTGTTCGACGTGCTGGAAGCTGCGCTCGCGAAGGGACCGTGGATCCTCGGCGAGGAATTTTCCGCCGCCGACATCACGGTCGGCTCCGGCCTGAATTTTGCGGTGCGCCTGTTCAAGATGGTGCCGTCCCGCCCGGCGTTCGATGCCTATCTCGCGCGCTGCATGGCGCGGCCGGCGTTCCAGCGTGCAGAGCAGATCGCCGCGGGATAAACCAACTCTCGTAGGGTGGGCAAAGCGGAGCGTGCCCACCACGTCTTTCTGCGGTCATGGAGAGATGGTGGGCACGGCGCTCTGCGCCTTTGCCCACCCTACGAAATCACTCTGACGCCTTCAGATCGTCCGGCCTTGGCATCAGGACGATGTTGTAGCCGGAATCGACATAGTGGATCTCGCCGGTCACGCCGCCGGAGAGATCCGACAACAGATACAGCGCCGAGCCGCCGAGCTCGTCGAGCGTGACGCCGCGGCGGAGCGGCGAATGTTTTTGCATGAAGCCGAACATCGCACGCGCCTCGCCGATGCCCGAGCCGGCGAGCGTACGGATGGGGCCTGCGGAGATGGCGTTGACGCGGATGCCGCGCGGTCCGAAATCGGAGGCGAGGTAGCGCACGGAGGCCTCCAGCGCCGCCTTGGCGACGCCCATCACGTTGTAGTTCGGCATCGCGCGCTCCGAGGCGCCGAAGGTCAGCGTGATCATGCTGCCGCCCTCCGTCATCAGCTCGGCGGCACGCTTTGCCACCTCCGTGAACGAGAAGCAGGAGATCACCATGGTGCGCGAAAAGTTCTCGCGGCTGGTGTCGGCGTAGCGGCCCTTCAGCTCGTTCTTGTCGGCAAAGCCGATGGCGTGGATGACGAAATCGAGCTTGCCCCATTTCTCGCGCAGCACGGCGAAGGTCGCATCAACGCTGGCAATGTCCTCGACGTCGCAAGGCAGCACCAATTCCACGCCGAGCTGCTCCGCCAACGGCTTGACGCGCTTGCCCAGTGCCTCGCCCTGGAAGGTGAAGGCAAGCTCGGCACCGTGGGCATGCAGCGCCTTCGCCATGCCCCAGGCGATCGAATGATCATTGGCGATGCCCATGATCAGACCGCGCTTGCCTTTCATCAGTCCTTCCATTGCCCAGCGGCTCCCATCATTCCGACGTCATCGCCCGCGCAGGCGGGCGATCCAGTATTCCAGAGACAGCAGTTATAGGCCGAGATGCCGCGGCGTACTGGATGCCCCGCTTTCGCGGAGCATGACAGAGTGCTGGGCTCACACATCCAGCCGGCTGAACACCAGCGTGGCGTTGGTGCCGCCGAAGCCGAAGGAGTTCGACAGCACGGTGCCGATCTTGACGTTGTCGATGCGCTTGCGCACGATCGGCATGTCGGCGAACACGGGATCGAGCTCCTGGATGTGAGCGCTCTCGCAGATGAAGCCGTTGTTCATCATGAGCAGCGAGTAGATCGCCTCCTGCACACCGGTCGCACCGAGCGAATGGCCGGTCAGCGCCTTGGTCGCCGAGATCGGCGGGCACTTCTCGCCGGCACCGAACACCCTGCGGAGCGCGTCGATCTCCGGCGGATCGCCTGCTGGCGTCGAGGTCGCGTGCGGATTGATGTAGTCGACCTTGGTCTTCACCGTCGACATCGCCATGCGCATGCAGCGCTCGGCGCCTTCACCGGAGGGCGCGACCATATCGTAACCGTCCGACGTCGCGCCGTAGCCGACGATCTCGCCGTAAATGCGCGCGCCGCGCGCCTTGGCATGTTCGAGCTCTTCCAGCACCAGCACGCCGGCGCCGCCGGCAATCACGAAGCCGTCGCGGTTGACGTCATAGGGACGCGAGGCGGTGGCGGGCGTATCGTTGTACTTCGACGACATCGCGCCCATGGCGTCGAACAGCACCGAGAGGGACCAGTCCAGCTCCTCGCAGCCGCCGGCGAAAATGATGTCCTGCTTGCCGATCTGGATCGTCTCATAGGCGTTGCCGACGCAATGGTTCGACGTCGCGCAGGCCGAGGAGATCGAATAGTTCACGCCCTTGATCTTGAACCACGTCGCGAGCGTCGCGGAGGCCGTGGACGACATCGCCTTCGGCACGGCAAACGGTCCGACGCGCTTCGGCCCCTTGGTGCGGGTGATGTCGGCGGATTCGACGATAGTGCGGGCCGACGGGCCGCCGGAACCCATGATGATGCCGGTGCGGATGTTGGAGATTTCTTCGGGCGACAGACCGGAGTCCTGGATCGCCTGCTCCATCGCGATGTGATTCCACCCCGCGCCCTGGCCGAGGAAGCGCATCGCACGCCGGTCGACAACCGTCGCGGGATCGATCGTCGGCGCACCTTGCACCTGCGAACGGAAGCCGAGTTCGGCATATTTTTCAGCCCGCGTAATGCCTGACTTCGCCTCGTGAAGGCTCGCAAGCACTTCCTGGGTGTTGTTTCCGATGGACGAGACGATACCCATCCCGGTGACCACAACCCGCCTCATGACAGCCTCGCCTAAATCATTGTCTTTCTTGGTGATGCGCTCAGCCCAGGCTCACGCCCTGCTTGAACAGGCCGACCTTCAGATCCTTCGCGCGATAGATAATCTGGTCATCGACCGAAAGCCATCCGTCGGCGATGCCGAGCACCAGCTTTGAACGCATCACGCGCTTGATATCGATGTTGTACACAACCTTACGGGCCTCGGGCAGCACCTGGCCGCTGAACTTCAGCTCGTTCAGGCCAAGCGCGCGGCCACGCCCTTCACCGCCGCTCCAGCCCAAATAAAAGCCGACCATCTGCCACAGCGCATCGAGGCCGAGGCAGCCGGGCATGACCGGGTCGTTCTTGAAGTGGCAGCCGAAGAACCAGAGGTCGGGCTTCACGTCGAGCTCGGCCCGCACCATTCCCTTGCCGAACTCGCCGCCATTGTCGTTGATTTCCGCGATGCGGTCGAACATGAGCATCGGCGGCAGCGGCAGCTGGGCATTACCCGGGCCGAACATTTCGCCGCGGCCACATGCCAGCAGATCTTCGTATTCGTAGCCGTTGCGCCTGTTCAGCATGCGGAAGCCTCTGTTCAAATCCCGATTGAGCGGCGTTTCTGGCGAAAATGGGCCCCGTTTCGTTCGGAAAGCCGCGCCAATTCCCGTCATCAGGCGCGACTGCCACGAGCCAGGATGGACTGCGGGCCGGGCCTCAATGCCCGGCTGCGCCATAATCGGCCAAGCGGAACCGCGGGCTCTCTAACACAGGCATTTCGGGTGGCAAAGCGATCTCATGAAGGTAAAGTGACCACCTGCTCGCCCGGTTCCATTTCTCATTAGAACCTCTCTAGTTGCGAGAAACTTGCATCTGCATCTATCTGTCCATATATTGCATATAGATGCAGTGTCCACGCGTGCCCGAAATCTGGAAATGAGCGAGAATCCCGCGCCCCATCACGACGACGACGTCCATTCCGCCGCCCTCCTGTCCGGCCGCCAGCCGGCCTTGACCGGCTGCCCGTGGCACGACGTCAACGAAATGCTCCAGTCCGCGGGGCTTCGTCCGACGCGCCAGCGCATGGCGCTCGGCTGGCTCCTGTTCGGCAAGGGTGCTCGCCACCTCACGGCTGAAATGCTCTATGAGGAGGCGACGCTGGCCAAGGTGCCGGTGTCGCTCGCGACCGTCTACAACACGCTGAACCAGCTGACCGATGCCGGCCTGCTGCGCCAGGTCAGCGTCGACGGCACCAAGACCTATTTCGACACCAACGTCACCACCCACCACCATTATTACCTCGAGAACAGCCACGAGCTGGTCGATATCGAGGATCCGCATCTGGCACTGTCCAAGATGCCGGAGGTGCCCGAGGGTTACGAGATCGCGCGCATCGACATGGTCGTGCGCCTGCGCAAGAAGCGCTGAATATCCAACATTGTTGAGTTGATCGTCATGGCCGGGCTTGTCCCGGCCATTGCTATTTGCACGGTCATTCCTGAATGGTCCGAAGGACCAGGCCCGGAATCTCGAGATCCCGGGTTCGATGCTTGCGCATCGCCCCGGGATGACGCCTACGGCGTCAGTTGACCTGCTCGTCCGAATAGACGCCCCAGAGGCGCTCCTGCTGGATCCAGCCGTCAAAGCCGTTGCCGGTGACGCGACACCAGTTTGCAGTGCACTTCTTGACCTGCGTGACGACGCCGGCCTGGAGCTTGGCCGCAACCGCGCTGTCAGGATCGGCCCGGTCGTAGATCGGCGCGAGCTCGTCCTTGTGTTTCATGGTGACGACCGCGGTGCGGCGGCCCGACAGCAGCGAATGATAGACCCAGCCCTCGGCGCCTTCGGAATCGCGCACCCGGCGCCAGTTCTCGAACTCGGCGGTGATTTCGACCGGCAGGCCGGCGCGGGTGTAGACCCAGGCGACGTCATTGTCCTTGGTCGGGCCGGCGCGGACGTTCACGTGGTCCGATTTGAGGCTGACATAACGCGGCACCGGCAGGCCGCTCGCGGTCTGGGGGGTGCTGTCCTTCGCCGAATGGGAGGGGCTGACCGAGGCGCTCAACCAGGTGCAAACGAGCGCCATCACCGAACAAAAACGCCCCAACGCCATCAACCCGTCTCCTGTCGAGGGCCCCGCCGCGCCGGGCCCTCACCCTAAATTCCGAACCTGCCGCGCAAGCCCCTCGCCAGTGTTCCCGAAGCCTTAACCCGTGGTTCTTGTCTTGGCCCGGCCTTCTGCTAGAGAGGACGGACACTTGAACAACCAGTTTGCCCCGATTTTCCAGCCGGAAATGTCGGGAGAGCTTGAAGGAAGCGCCGGGGACGACACGGCAAAGGCAGTGTCGAACAACCGGGTTAATGAGGCCTCAACGGCCGGCCTTTGGTAACAGAGGCGGCTTGCGGCGCCTCATGAGGGCATGACATGTCGGTGAAGAAAAAGCCCCTCGTGGTGGTGACGCGCAAGCTGCCGGACTCGATCGAGACCCGGATGCGCGAGCTGTTCGACGCGCGGATCAATCTCGAGGACACACCGATGTCGGCCGAGCAGATCGCCGAGGCCGCGCGCACCGCCGACGTGCTGGTTCCGACCGTCACCGACCACATCACCGCCGACATCGTCAACCAGCCCGACTGCAAGCTCCGCCTGATCGCCAATTTCGGCAACGGCGTCGACAACATCGACGTCGAGGCCGCGCATGCCCGCGGCATCACCGTCACCAACACACCAAAAGTTCTGACCGAAGACACCGCCGACATGACCATGGCGCTGATCCTGGCGGTGCCGCGCCGGATGATCGAAGGCGCCTCGATCCTGACCGAAGGAAAGCCCTGGCCCGGCTGGTCGCCGACCTGGATGCTCGGCCACCGCATCGGCGGCAAGCGTCTCGGCATCATCGGCATGGGCCGCATCGGCCAGGCGGTCGCGCGCCGTGCCCGCGCCTTCGGCCTCCAGATCCACTATCACAACCGTCGCCCCGTGGCCCCGAAGATCGCCGAAGAGTTAGGGGCTACCTATTGGGAAAGCCTCGACCAGATGCTGGCGCGGATGGACATCATCTCGGTGAACTGTCCGCACACGCCGGCGACCTATCATCTGCTGTCGGCGCGGCGGCTGAAGCTGATCCGCAAGGACGCCTACATCGTCAACACCGCGCGCGGCGAGGTGACCGACGAGGACACGCTGATCAAGCTGATCGAGGGCGGCGAGATCGGCGGCGCGGGCCTCGACGTCTACGAGCACGAGCCCGCGGTCAATCCAAAGCTGGTGCGGCTCGCCAAGGCCGGCAAGGTGACGCTGCTGCCGCATATGGGCTCGGCCACGATCGAGGGCCGCGTCGAGATGGGCGAGAAGGTGATCATCAACATCCGCACCTTCCTCGACGCGCACAAGCCGCCGGACCGCGTACTGCCGAGCATGCTCTGAGGTTTATTTGCCGCGCGTTTCGCGCTTGCGCCAATCCGCGACGAAATCGATGAACGCGCGTAGCGCGGGCGGCGTCTGGCGCCGGCTCGGATAGTACAGGAACGGGCCCGGAAACGGCTCGCACCAATCTTCCATCAAGCTGACCAGCGCGCCGGACCTCACCGCGTCATGGACGTAGCCATCGAGCGTCGCCCAGATACCGGCGCCGTCGAGCGCAGCGCGCATGGCAAGGCCCATGTTGGTCGAGATCAGCTTTGCGGGCGGATCGACCTTCACGATCTGGCCAGCCTTCTCGAACTCCAGATCATGCATGACGCCGCTCGAGTAGCGGGCGCGGATGCAGTCATGGTCGAGCAGATCCTTCGGATGCTTCGGCGTGCCGCGGCGCGCGATGTACGCAGGCGATGCGACGACGACATAGGTCTGCGGACCGCTCAGCGGGATCGCCACCATGTCCTGCGCGAGGTGCTCGCCATAACGCACGCCGGCATCGTAGCCCGCGCTGACGATGTCGACGAAGCCGCTTTCGGAAACGATGTCGAGATCGACCTGCGGGTAGGTCGCGAGAAACGGCCCGACCATCGGCGCCAGCACGAGGTCCACCGCCGGCGGCGGCGCGTTGATGCGCAGGCGGCCCGAGGCCACCTCGCGCAAGCCGCGGACCTGATCCAGGGCATCGCCGACATCGCGCAGCGCCGGAGCGATGCGGGACAACAGCAGCTCGCCCGCCTCGGTCAGCGCGACGCTGCGGGTGGTGCGGTTCATCAGGCGGACGCCAAGGCGCTCCTCCAGATCCCGCAGCCGCTGGCTAAGGCTCGACACCGACACGCGAATTTCGACCGCCGCACGCCGGAAATTGCGGGTGCGGGCAACCGCCACGAAGACGTCGAGATCACGCAGATCGGGCTCGGTCATTGTTCGCTATGATGAACAAGCTATTCTGGATTGTCCAGCTTATCGGCCTAATCGGTCAGGCGCATATCTGGCCTCGTCACGCGGCGCGATCAGCCTGCCGCCTTTTGAGGAGAGCCATCATGGAACAGCGCAAACTCGGTTCAACCGGTCCGACCGTCTCCGCCCTTGGTCTCGGCTGCATGGGCATGTCGGAGGTCTATGGCCCCGCCGACCGCGGCGAAAGCATCGCCACGGTCCATGCGGCGCTCGATGCCGGCATCACGCTGCTCGACACCGGCGATTTCTACGCCATGGGCCACAATGAAATGCTGGTGCGCGAGGCCCTGAAGGATGTGTCGCGCGAAAAAGTGCAGATCAGCGTGAAGTTCGGCGCGCTGCGCGGTCCCGCCGGCGAATTCTCCGGCATGGACACAAGGCCGGCCGCGACCAAAAACTTCCTCGCCTATTCGCTCCAACGCCTCGGCACCGACTACATCGACGTCTACCGTCCCGCGCGTCTCGATCCCAACGTCCCGATCGAAGAGACCATCGGCGGCCTCGCCGATCTCGTGAAGGCCGGCTACATCAGGCATATCGGCCTGTCCGAGGTCGGCTCCGACACCATCCGCCGCGCGCACGCCATGCATCCGATTGCCGATCTCCAGATCGAATATTCGTTGATTGAGCGCGGCATCGAACGCGGCATCCTCAAGACCTGCCGCGAACTCGGCATCGGCATCACCGCTTACGGCGTGCTGGCGCGCGGCCTGATCAGCGGCCATTGGTCGAAGGACTCCGGCAAGACCGGCAGGGATTACCGGCTGATGACGCCGCGCTTCCAGGGCGCAAATCTCGACGCCAATCTCGCGCTGGTGGAATCCCTGCGGGCGATCGCCGCAGAGATCGGCGCAACGCCGGCGCAGGTCGCAATCGCCTGGGTGGCGGCTCAAGGCAAGGAGATCGTGCCGCTGGTCGGCGCACGCACGCGCAACCGTCTCACCGAAGCGCTCGGCGCGGCGAAGGTAACGCTGACGCCGGCTCATCTCGCGGCGCTTGCAAAAGCATTTCCGCCCGACGTCGCTTCCGGCACGCGCTACGCGGCCGAGCAGATGGCGCATCTCGACAGCGAGAAGCCGGCCACGCGGTAGCGGCGGCGATCAGGTGCGATGGGCGCTGAGATCGGTGATCACAGGCCCATCGCCGTTGAGCGGATTGGCCGGATCGCGCGCGTAGCGCAGCGTCTCGAAGCGCATCGCGCGCGCGTCGATCATCAGGAGGCGGCCGACGAGGCCGTCGCCGAAGCCGACGATCTCGCGGATCGCCTCCAGCGCCATCATCGAGCCCATCACGCCAGCAAGCGCGCCCATGACGCCGGCCTCGGCGCAGGCAGGCACCGTGCCGGGCGGCGGCGCTTCCGGAAACAGGCAGCGATAGGTCGGATTGAACACGCCCTGCTCGTTCTTCTCATGCGCGCGGATGGTGGTGAGCGAGCCGTCGAAGGTACCGAGCGCCGCCGTGATCAGCGGCCGCTTCGCGAAGAAGCAGGCGTCCGAGACCAGATAACGCGTCGAGAAATTGTCGGAGCCGTCGAGCACGAGATCGTAGTCTCCGATCATGCTCAGCGCATTGTCGGCATTGAGCCAGGTGGCGTGGCCGACGAAGCGGACATGCGGATTGAGCGCGGAGATCCGCTCGGCCGCGCTCTCGACCTTGTGCCGGCCGATATCGGGCGTCGTATGGATCACCTGGCGCTGGAGGTTTGACAGCGAGACCACGTCGTCATCGACCACGCCGAGCGTGCCGACGCCGGCGGCCGCCAGATACATCAGCGCGGGCGCGCCGAGCCCGCCGGCGCCGATCACCAGCACGGAGGCCCGCTTCAGCGCGGCCTGACCCGGCCCGCCGACATCGCGCAGCACGATATGGCGGGCATAGCGTTCCAGTTCGTCCGGGCTCAGCATCGTCGTCCTTCGTTCTCTCAAACCCTCATGGTGAGGAGGCGCAAAGCGCCGTCTCGAACCATGAAGGCCTCGATCTCGCCTGCAGCCATCCTTCGAGACGCGGCCTTCGACCGCTCCTCAGGATGAGGACCTGGGTGTGTGGCTCAGCTCTTTGCCTGAACCACCCCAACATTGTTCGCGACCAACGAGATGTGCTTCAATGGTAGCACGTTCAATGGGCTGGCTGGATTTGTCATGAGATCGATGCTTGCGGCAACACTGATGTTCGCGGCTGCCACAGGCGCTAGCGCCCAGATGACGACGCCAGAGATCCCCGGCACCAAGCCGAAGCCGGTCCAGACCGTGCCGATCCGGCCTCCCGCACTGCAGACGCCGTCGGCGACGGCCGATGCGATGGCGCAGGCGGAACGGCTGTCGCTCCAGTCCGACCTCGCCTGGGTCGGCCAATATAACGGCGCCATCACCGGCGACGTCAGCGCGCGCATGGTCGAGGCGATCAAGGAATATCAGAAGGCCAAGGGTGGCAAGCCGACCGGCGTGCTCAATCCGCAGGAGCGCGCTGCGCTCGCCGAGACCGCGCGGCGCAAGCAGGAGAGCGTCGGCTGGAAAATCGTGATGGAGCCGACCAGCGGCGCCCGGCTCGGCATCCCCGGCAAATTGGTGCCGCAGCAGGCGACCGACGCCAACGGCTCGAAATGGACTTCGCCGACCGGCACGGTGCAGGTGCTGCTGAGCCGCCGCAAGGAAGCGAACCCGACCACGGCGAAACTCGCCGAGCTGGAGAAGGAGCCGTCGGGGCGCAAGGTCGACTACACCGTGGTGAAGCCCGACTTCTTCGTGCTGTCGGGATTGCAGGGCCTCAAGAAATTCTACGTGCGAGGCACCTTTAAGGGCGACGAAGTCCGCACCATGACGATCCTCTACGACCAGGCGACCGAGAACACCGTCGAGCCGGTCGTGATCGCGATGTCGAGCGCGTTCAATGCGTTTCCGACGGGCCCGCAGGCCGGGCCGCCGCCGCGCAAGACCGTCGAATACGGCACCGGCGTCGTCGTCAGCGACGATGGTGCGATTGTCACCGACCGCCTCGTCACCGATAGCTGTCTCGCGATCACGATTGCCGGCTATGGCAGCGCCGACCGTCTCGCCGAGGACAAGGAGCACGATCTCGCGCTCCTGCACATCTACGGCGCGCGCGGCCTGAAGCCGCTCAGCCTCACCGGTGGCACAGCGAAGACGAGCGTCGATGTCATCGGCATTGCCGATCCGCAGAGCCAGGGCGGAGCTGCGGGCGTATCGAGCCTCAAGGGCGCGCTGGCGCCGGTCACAGCAAGCGATTCCGCGCTGTCGCCTCCACCGGCGGTCGGCTTCTCGGGCAGCCCGGCCATCGACGGCGACGGCAAGTTCGCCGGCGTCGCGCTGTTGAAGCCGGCGATGGTCGCGGGGCCCGCGACATCGGTGCCGGCGTCGCAGGCGGTGATGGTGTCTGCAGAAGCGGTGCGTAATTTCCTGAAGGCGAACGATGTCACGGCGAACGGCACGTCGACGGATGCGAAGGCGGCCGTCGTCCGCGTGATCTGCGTGCGGAAGTAGGCGAGAGAGAATAACACTTCTCTCGTGTCCCGGACGCGGTGCGGAACGCAATGCCCTCTCCGTTGAGCCACGCAGCTCCTACACGGTCTCACGTGCTCTTTGGCGAAGGTCCCAGATTTTCGAGGGGCGCGGTCAGCCTGCATGTAAGCCCGGCTGCGCCATACGAAACGTCAACGGAACCGCTGAAATCGTCCTTCAGCACCCGGGAAATCAGCCTGGAGCCAAAGCCTGTGCCGACGGGTTTCGATACGGACGGACCGCCAATCTCCTGCCAGACAAAGACAAATTTTGACTCGCCATCCTGAGCCTCGGTTGACCATGTAATCGATACGCAGCCTCCCGCTACGGTCAGAGCGCCGTACTTCGAAGCGTTGGTCGCGAGCTCGTGGAGCGCCAATGACAGAGCCAGCGCTTGTCGAGATTTCACGACGAGTGGAGGACCCGAGACGATGAAGCGGCCTTCGCCTGTCCGATAAGGTGCAAGAGCAGTGCCGATCACATCGTGGAGTGGCGCGGCCGCCCAATTTGATGCGGTCAGCAGATCCTGCGCTCGTCCAAACGCGCCGAGCCGTGCCTGGTACTTTTCGAGATCGGCTTTGCTCGTCGGGTCACGAAATGTCTGGGCAGCTACCGCGCTCAACACTGCGAGCGTGTTCTTGACGCGGTGCTTCAGCTCCTCATTGATGAGGTTCAGCGCTTCCCTTGCCATATGCTCGGACGTGACATCCCTGCAGACGACAAGCACGCCGCCCACCTTGCCTTCAAGATCAATTGGACCAAAGCTGTACGTCCACCAAACGTCCTCGCGGCGCCCGTGACGAGTCACCGGTACCAGCTGGTCCTCATTCCAGGTCGCCCCCTTGCCCGACATGACGTACTCGATCTGGGGACCAATGATGTCCCAGATCTCGGCCCAACACTCACGGCCGCGCGCGCCCAAAGCGCTTGGGTGCCTTTCCGGCCCCATCGTCTCCCGGTATGCATCGTTGTAGAACTGGATGAGTTCTGGTCCCCACCAAATGAACATCGGGTGCCGCGAGGTGAGAACGAGCCGCACTGTAACTCGAAGACTTTGGGGCCAAGTGTCCGGAGAGCCCACGGATGTGCTCGACCAGTCAAACGCTCGCGTCAAAGCGCCCATCTCGCCGCCGCCGGCCAGGAAGTCGCCGCTTATATCGCCGCCCATACGCACAGCCTTACTCAGACGCTGATCGACGAGCCTGCCGCCAGTGTTCCGCACCCTACATTGCCGAACTTGTGCCGTCATCTGCGCGGATCGGGCCGCATAGGCGACATCTGCCTCGCACCGAAAAATACCGCGGAGGTTCGAAAACCGCGAACCGCTGGATTTGCGGTCGCGACACCTGCCGGCGATTGGACGACGTCAGTTGCACAAGAGGTACGAGCGCACCGTCCTTGTGAATGCGCGGTCAGCTCAACCTGAACCTGACACCGCTCCGCGCAAGCCCTCCAGAGATCCCGACCGGCGTGCCGTCCGCGCGCCAGCAGGCGGCGCCGGTCATGGTGCCGTCGTCGTGGAAGGCAATGCCATTCATGCCGCCCGCCACCGTCGCAACGGGCTGCACCTTGTGGCCGAGGCCCGCAAGCTTCGCGCGCACGGCCTCCGGCACCTTCTGCTCGACTTCGAGCGCGTTACCTTCGGTCCAGATGCGCGGCGCCTCGACCGCTTCCTGCAGGCTCATGCCGTGGTCGATCAGATTGACCAGCGCCTGCATCGCGCTGGGGAAGATACGTTTTCCCCCGGGCAGGCCGAGCGCATAGCGCAGCTTGCCGTCGCGCAGCGCCATCATCGGCGACATCGAGGTGGTGACGCGCTTGCCCGGCGCCAGCGACAGCGCGTGGCCGGGACGCGGATCGAACAGGTTCATGTAGTTGTTGGCGATGGCGCCCAGGCCCGGAATCATGATCTTGGCGCCAAAGAGATTGTTGATGGTCTGCGTGGTCGCGACGACGTTGCCGAACGCGTCTGCCGCTGTCATGTGCGTGGTGTGCGCGCCTTCGAGCTGCGAGACGCCGGCGCCCCAGGCCTGGGCCCGCGCCGGATCGATGGCGCGGCGGCGTTCCTCGGCATAGGCCTTCGACGTCAGCCGCTCCACGGGGACGCCGACATAATCCGGATCGCCGCTGGCCGCGGCGCGATCGGCAAAGGCGATCTTCAGGACTTCGGCGAGATAGTGGATCGTCTCCGGCGTGCCGAAGCCGAGGCCTCCGATGTCATAACCCTCCAGAATGTTCAGCATCTGCGCGATGTGCACGCCGGAGGCCGCGGGCGGCGGCGGGCCAAGGATGGTCCAGCCGCGATAGTCGGCGCGGATCGGTTGCCGTTCGACGGTCTTGTAGCCGGTCAGATCGTTGCGGCGGATGAAGCCGCCGGCCTTCTCCATGTAGTCGACGAGGATGTCACCAAGCGGCCCCTCGTAGAGCGCGGTCTCGCCGTGGTCGGCGATGGTGCGGAGCGTCTCGGCATATTCGGCCTGCACCACGCGTTCGCCGACCTTGAGCGGCTCGCCATCAGGCAAATAGATCGCCGCAATTGGCTTGTCCTTGCGCATCTCGGCAGCGCTCTCGCTGATGCATTCGTGCAAATACGGCGTCGCCGCATAGCCGCGCGCGGCATGCTTGATCGCGGGCTGCATGACGTCCGCGAGGCTCATGGTGCCGAAGCGGCGCAGCGTCTCGCACCAGGCTTTCAGCGAGCCCGGCGTGGCGACCGCCTTCGGGCCGTTGAGGTTCTCGTTGCCGACGGTGTCGAACACGTCATGCGCCGCGCCTGGCGCGGAGGTATAGCTGGTGTCACGTACCGCCGCGGGCACAGTGCTCTGCCCGTCGATGAAACGGTGGCTGCCGTCAGCCAGACGTATATGCGCCATGCCGCCGCCGATGATGCCGACCATCATCGGCTCGACCACGGTCAGCGTGAACAGGGTCGCGATCGCGGCGTCGATGGCGTTGCCGCCCGCGGCCAGCATCTCGGCGCCGGCGCTGGAGGCCAGCGGATGGTTGCTGACCACCATGCCGCGGCTCGAGACCGCCGGCATCTTCTCGCATTCAAAGATCGTTGCCGTCCGGTCGCGCCAGTTTCCGCCCATGCCGCCTGCCCCTTTTATTCACGGCGGCAAGCACATCATACGCGCGATGACGGGTCCAGTATTGGTACGGATTAGCTGGCATTCCCGATTCTGCCATCATCGTTAGCGTTGATTCGGACATCCGCGGTCCCCTTTGGATCGGGCAGGGCACGTCCTGAGCGAGTAGAGCTCAGCATCGAGAAGCGATGCACGTTCGCGTGGCGTTACCCCACAGACCCAAGCATTCCAAAGGATTCAACTTTCCATGCACACGATCGTACTGGCCACCCAAAAGGGTGGCAGTGGCAAGAGCACGCTTGCCATCGGCCTCGCGCTGGCGGCCAAGCAGGCCGGCTTCACCGTCCGCCTGATCGAAACCGACCCGCAGGGTACCCTGTCCAACTGGCTGCGTCGCCGCCACGCTGACGATCTCGTCGTCGAGCCGATCTATCACGCCGCCGACATCGCGCCGCGCCTGAAGATGCTGGCCGACAGCGGCTTGCAGCTCGCGATCGTCGACACCGCGGCCGGCCTCAGCGCCGCGACCACCGCCGCGATCCGCCATTCCGACCTCTGCCTGATTCCGGCTCGCCCGAGCGTTGCCGACATCGAGGCGACCGTCTCGACGCTGAGCGTCGCGCGCGCTTGGAAGCGGCCCTACGGCTTCGTGCTGAACCAGGCGCCAATCCGCGGCCAGCGCATCGACAACGCCGCCAACACGCTCGCCGAGGAAGCCGCGCTCGATCTCGCCGAGGTGCTCGCGCGCCCGCTGATTGTGATGCGCAACGACCACCAGGACTCGCTCGCGAGCGGCCTCGCCGTCAGCGAATTCGCGCCGAACGGCAAGTCGGCGGACGAGATCCGCGGCCTCTGGCGCTGGATCGAGACCCGTCTCGAGCTCGAAGCCACGACCAATGTCCTGATCGACCAGGTCATCTCGGTCGCGGACGGGATGCTGCGCGTCGCCGCCAAACACGCGGCGGACGAGACCACGACACTGGCGTCCTGAGCGGGGCGATCGCTCGGACGACAGGCGGCCTCTTCACTTATCCGGTTGAAGAGTCCAAGCGATGAAGCAATCCGGCCACCAGCCCGGCCGGATTGCTTCGCTGCGCTCGCAATGACGGCGTGGTGGGGTCGTCGCCTTCGCCGAGACTCACGGCCTATCGGCGGCAGGCCCGATCTTCACTTCTGACATTTCTGACACCAGAAGGTGGAGCGCCCGTTCTGGGTGAATCGCTTCACGGTGCCGCCGCACCCTGGCGTCTTGCAGGTCTCGCCCTCGCGGTCATAGACCTTGAAGGAGTGCTGGAAATAGCCGAGTTCGCCCGAGGTCTGGCGATGGTCGCGCAAGCTGGAGCCGCCGGCCTTGATCGCGTCGTTCAGCACGGTGTGAATGGCACTCACCAACCGCTTCGCGTGATCGGTCGGCTCGCCGCCGCCAACACCCTTGCGACCCTTGGTCGCGAGCGTCGCAGCAATGCGGCGCGGTGACAGATGCGAGCGATGCAGCGCTTCGCAGACATAGATGTTGCCGAGCCCGGCGACCACGCGCTGGTCGAGCAGCGCGGCTTTCAGGCTCGTCGTCTTGCCCTCGCACGACCGCGCCAGCATCGCGGCGTCGAATTCGTTGCCGAGCGGCTCGGGACCGAGATCGCGCAGCAGTGGCTCGTCTTCAAGCGCGTTGCGCGCGATGACTTTCATGTAACCGAAGCGGCGCGGGTCGTTGAACACGATGTCGGCGCCGGAGGACATCCGAAACAGCACGTGGTCGTGCGTGGAGTCCTTAGCCCGTGGGTAGTGAAACTCGCCCGGCGCGGCCTCGTTGTCCGGCTTGATGACGCGGAACGAGCCCGACATGCCCAGATGCATCAGCAGCACGTCGCCGGAGGCGAGATCGGCCATGAGATATTTTGCACGGCGGCCAAGCCCCGTGACGACCTGCCCCTGGAGCCGGGCCACGAAATCGGGCTGGAACGGAAAGCGCAGATCCGGCCTGCGGGCCTCCGCGACGAGGATTTTCGCACCCTCCATGACGGGCTGAAGGCCGCGGCGGACGGTCTCGACTTCGGGCAATTCAGGCATGGTCAGGCATTCACCTTATGAGGGCGGTGTGATAGCGCCATTGCGGCGGCCGCGCTATGGTCCGCCCAGTGGAGTAGAGTAATGGATCGGCCGGGCGAAACCACGCATTTTGGCTTCAGGGACGTTCCCCTGGGGGACAAGCAGACGCTGGTGAACGATGTGTTTCACAGCGTGGCGTCGCGCTATGACTTGATGAACGACCTGATGTCCGGTGGCCTGCACCGGGTCTGGAAGGACATCATGATCAACGCGCTCAACCCGCCGAGGGGTGACCGGCCGTTCGCGCTGCTCGATGTTGCCGGCGGCACCGGCGACATCTCGTTCCGCGCTGCCAAGGCGGCAGGTCCCGGCTTCCATGCCACGGTCTGCGACATCAACGCCGAGATGCTGGCCGTGGGCCGCGAGCGCGCCGCGAAGCGGCATCTCGAGACCCAGGTCGATTTCGTCGAGGGCAATGCCGAAGCGCTCGCCTTCGCCGACCGCAGCTTTGACGCATATACGATCGCTTTCGGCATTCGCAATGTGCCGCGGATCGACCTGGCGCTGCGCGAGGCCTATCGCGTGCTGAAGCCCGGCAGCCGCTTCCTGTGCCTGGAATTCTCCACCGTCGAGATGCCCGGGCTCGACCGGATCTATGACCTGTTCTCGTTCAAGGTGATCCCGCCGCTCGGCCGCATGGTCACGGGCGACGCCGAGTCCTACCAGTATCTCGTCGAATCGATCCGCAAGTTTCCGAAACCCAACGCCTTCGCCGACATGATCCGCGACGCCGGCTTCGCCCGCGTCGGCTGGCAGACATTGTCCGGCGGCATCGTCGCACTGCATTCGGGCTGGCGTTTGTGATTTCTTCCATTACCCACATTTCGCGCCTGATCCGCGCCGCGTTCGTGTTTGCGCGCGAGGGCGTGTTCGGTTCCGTCGATCCGACCCTGGTGCCGCCGCCAGGGCAACTCGCGCTGAAGCTTGCGCGCCTCGTCGAACGGCGCGGTCCAAAGCACGGACCACGGCTGACGCGCGCGCTGACCCGGATGGGCCCAGCCTATCTCAAGCTCGGGCAGTTTCTGGCCACGCGTCCCGACGTCGTCGGCGTCGTCATGGCGCGTGATCTGGAAAGCCTCCAGGATCGCTTGCCGCCGTTTTCGCAAGCCGAAGCGGAAGCCGCGATCGCGAGCTCGCTGGAGCGTGCGCTCAAGGACGTGTTCACGAGCCTCGGCCCGCCGGTCGCCGCCGCCTCGATCGCGCAGGTGCATCGCGGCGAGGTGTCGCGCGACGGTGTCCGCAAGCCTGTCGCGGTGAAGGTGCTGCGGCCGAACGTGGCCTCGCGATTCCGCCGCGACCTCTCCGATTTCTTCTACGTCGCGCACAAGGCCGAGACCTATTCGAGCGAGGCGCGGCGTTTGCGCCTGATCGAAGTCATCAACACCATGTCGCGCTCGGTCGCGATGGAGATGGACCTGCGGCTGGAAGCGGCTGCAATGTCGGAGATGGCGGAGAACACGGGCGACGATCCTGATTTTCGCGTGCCAACCGTCGATTGGGACCGCACCACGCACAACGTGCTGACGATGGAGTGGATCGACGGCATCGCGCTGAACGATCACAAGCGCCTTGCAGAGGCGCAGGTCGACCTGCCCGATCTCGGCCGCAAGGTGATCCAGAGTTTTCTGCGCCACGCGCTCCGCGACGGCTTCTTCCACGCCGACATGCATCCGGGCAATCTGTTCCTCGATGACGCCGGCCGTCTGGTCGCGGTCGATTTCGGCATCATGGGCCGGCTCGGGATGAAGGAGCGGCGCTTCCTCGCCGAGATCCTGCTCGGCTTCATCACGCGCGATTATCGCCGCGTCGCCGAGGTGCATTTCGAGGCGGGCTATGTGCCGGCGCATCACTCGGTCGAGAATTTCGCGCAAGCGATCCGCGCCATCGGTGAGCCCATTCACAACCGCACGGCGGAAGAGATCTCGATGGCGCGGCTGCTGACGCTGCTGCTCGAGGTAACCGGCCTGTTCGACATGACGACGCGGCCCGAGCTGATCCTGCTGCAGAAGACCATGGTGGTGGTCGAGGGCGTGGCGCGCGCCTTCGATCCCAAGCTCGACATCTGGAAGGTCGCCGACCCCGTGGTGCGCGAATGGATCGAGCGCAATCTCGGCCCGATCGGCCGCGTGCAGGGCGCGCTCTCCGGCGGCAGCGACCTCGCCCGCGTGCTGATGCGCCTGCCCGACATCGCGCAGCGCTCGGTCGCGGTGCTCGAGCAGCTCGAGACCATGACGCGGGAAGGCATCCGGCTGTCGCCGGAGAGCATCGCCGCGATGGGCCGCAGCGAAGGCCGCAAGAATCGCTGGCGCACCGTGGCGCTCTGGATCATCGCCGCCACCTTCATCGGAATCCTGATCGCCGTTCGGAATCTGTGATTGCACTGCAATCACGAAAACGATAGCATCGCTATCATTCCGTGCTGGAGGGGCGTCATGGCAAGCCTGACCATCCGCAAGCTCGACGAGGGCGTCAAAACCTATTTGCGCCTGCGCTCGGCCAGGAACCGCAGGTCGGTCGAGGAAGAGGTCCGGGTCATCCTCGGGGAGCTGATCGAGGGCCGCGAGGAGCCGCTGACGCCGTTTGCGCTGCCGCCGGCCCAATCTACCGCCCCCACGCCGCAACGGACCGGCGCCCTTCCCGAGGCCAGCGTCACCCTGATCATCGGCGGTGGCATCGCGGCCTATAAGTCGCTCGACCTGATCCGCCGGCTCAAGGAGCGCCGGATCGAGGTCCGTTGCGTCCTGACCAAGGCGGCTCAGCAATTCGTCACGCCGCTGGCCGTGAGCGCGCTGTCGCATGAACGCGTCTACACCGACCTGTTCGACCCGCAGAGCGAGTTCGACGCCGGGCACATTCGCCTGGCGCGCGAGTGCGACCTGATCGTCGTCGCGCCCGCGACCGCCGATCTCCTGGCGAAGATGGCCAATGGCCACGCCGATGATCTCGCCAGCGCCATCCTGCTCGCAACCAACCGCAAGGTGCTGCTGGCGCCGGCGATGAATCCGCTGATGTGGAACAATGCCGCGACCCGCCGCAACGTCACGCAGCTTCAGCGTGACGGCATGGTGCTGATCGGCCCGAATTCAGGCGAGATGGCCGAGGCGGGCGAAGCCGGAATCGGCCGCATGTCCGAGGCGATCGAGATCGCCACCGCCGCCGAGCGCCTGCTGCGGCCGCCGGTGCCGCGCCCGCTCGCCGGCAAGCGCGTGCTGATCACCGCAGGTCCCACCCACGAGCCGATCGACCCGGTGCGCTACATCGCCAACCGCTCCTCCGGCAAGCAGGGCTTTGCCATCGCCGCCGCCGCGCAAGCTGCGGGTGCCGAGGTGATTTTGGTCAGCGGCCCGGTCGATCTCGGCGATCCCCCGGGCGTGACGGTGAAGCGCGTGGAATCGGCGCGGCAGATGCTGGAGCAGGTGCAGGCGGCGCTTCCCGCCGACATCGCGATCTTCGCGGCCGCGGTCGCGGACTGGCGGGTTGCCAGTGAGGGCGAGCAGAAGCTGAAGAAGACCTCGGCCGGCATGCCGCCGCTTCAGCTGGTCGAGAATCCCGACATCCTCGCCACGATCTCGAAGCTGACCGACCGGCGCCCGCCGCTGGTGATCGGCTTTGCCGCCGAGACCGAGCACCTCATCGACAACGCCAAGTCCAAGCTGGCCCGCAAGGGCTGCGACTGGATCGTCGCCAACGACGTCTCGCCGGCCACCGGCGTGATGGGCGGCGACCGCAACACCGTGCATCTGATCAGTCGCAAGAATGGTGAGGAGGACGGCGAGATCGCAGTTGATTCCTGGCCGGTGATGACCAAGGAACAGGTCGCCATCGAGCTGGTCGCGCATGTCGTCAAGAGCGTGACCGACAAATCCCGGGAGCCGGCATCTTGAGCACGAAAGTCACGGTCGAACTGCAGCAACTGGCCCACGCCGAAGGCCTTCCGCTGCCGGCCTATCAGACCTCCGAAGCCGCCGGCCTCGACCTGATGGCCGCAGTTCCCGACAGCGAGCCGATGACGCTCGCCCCCGGCCAATATGCGCTGGTGCCGACGGGCCTCGCGATCGCGCTGCCGCCCGGCCACGAGGCGCAGGTGCGGCCGCGCTCGGGCCTTGCGGCCAAGCACGGCGTCACCGTGTTGAACTCGCCCGGCACGATCGATGCGGACTATCGCGGCGAGATCAAGGTGATCCTGATCAACCACGGCGCGGCGCCCTTCGTGGTCAAGCGCGGCGAGCGCATCGCGCAGATGGTGATCGCGCCGGTGGTGCAGGCAGCGCTGGTTCCCGTGGCGACATTGTCCGCGACCAATCGCGGCGCCGGCGGCTTCGGCTCGACCGGCCGCTAACACACGGCAACTCCAGCCGAATCATCCCGAAGAACGACGTGGATTGGAACCGCGCGCCCGGCATTTTTGTGGGACCGCCTTTGCGTTCACGATCTGGACTCTTACCGCTGGAGTCACGGTGGGGGTATTGTCGTTTGATTCGCGCGCGACGGGGGTCGCCGCGCGCAAATTCGTGCGATCTGGGGCAACTATGTCAGGCGTGATCGTGTCGATGCGTCGGACGCTGCTGTCGTGCACATCGTTGGCGCGCAACGGCTTGTTGGGAGGCGCTCTCGCGGCGCTGCTGCCGGCTGCGCCGGCTGAGGCTGCCGACCTCGTCGACACACTTTCCATAATGCTGGACTTCAACCGGCAGGAACTCGCGGTGCTGGCCACCGCGCTCGCGCTGCTCGGCTTCTCGGTCGTGGCCGCGATCCTGTTGATGCGCACGCGCGTGCGCACGGCGAACAACGAGGCGCGGCTGCGCGCGCGGATCGGGGAACTGCAACTCCAGTCCGATCGCTTCGGCGCGTTGCTGTTCGCCGAGCCGCAGATCCTGATCTCCTGGCCGGCCGGCGACAATCGCGCGCAGATTTCCGGCGACATCTCCATGGTGCTGCCGCGCGATTCCTCCCCCCAGCGCGTCCTCGCGTTCGGAACATGGCTGCCGCCGGAGCCCGCGCTCCAAATGGATCACGCGGTCGATGCGCTGCGTGATCGCGGCGACGGGTTCCAGCTGACGCTGACCACCGCGCACGGCCACACGCTGGAGGCCATCGGCCGTGCCATCGGCGGCCAGGCCATTGTCAGGATTCGCGAACTCTCCGGACTCCGGCGCGATCTGGCCGAGACCAATTTGCGTTACAAGGCCCTCGCCGACGAGACCGAGATGCTGCGCGGCTTTGCCGCCGCCGCGCCCTGGCCGATCTGGGCCAAGGCCGAGAACGGCGCGCTGAGCTACGCCAATCCGGCCTATGTGCGCGCGACCGAGGCAAGCAGCGTCACCGACGCCCAGCAGCGCAAGCTCGAGCTGCTCGACAGTGCCGACCGGACCGCGATGGAGCGGGGCCTGAAGGACGCGGCCAGTTTCACCTCGCGGCTGCCGATCGTGATCGGCGGTGAGCGGCGCATCTACGACGTCCGCGCGGTCAATGTCGGCAGCGGCAATGTCGGCGTCGCCATCGATGCCAGCGAGGCGGATGCGCTGAGCTCGGCGCTGGTGCGGATGGCGGAGGCGCATCGGCGCACGCTCGACCAGCTCTCCTCGGGCGTTGCCGTGTTCGACGGCCAGCGCCGGCTCGCCTTCTACAACGATTCCTACCGCCGGCTGTGGGACCTCGACCGCATCTTCCTCGACGCCAATCCCGACGATTCCAGCGTGCTCGACCAGCTCCGCGCAGCGCGCAAGCTGCCGGAGCAGCCGGACTTCCGCGCCTGGAAGGCCAAGCTGCACGAGGCCTATCGCGCGGTCGAGGCCGCCAAGGACACCTGGTACCTGCCCGATGGCCGCGCGCTCTCCGTCGTCACCACCCCGAATCCGGAAGGCGGCGTCACCTATCTGTTCGACGACGTCACCGAAAGCCTCGAGCTCGCCCGCCGCTTCGACGGCATGATTCGCGTCCAGCGCGAGACGCTGGACAGCCTCGCCGAGGGCGTCGCGGTGTTCGGCAGCAACGGCAGGGCGCAGCTGTTCAACCCGGCCTTCGTCCGGATGTGGAAGCTGTCGAGCGACGCCATGCGCGACGAGCCGCACATCCAGACGGTCGAAGGCTGGTGCCATCAGCTGTTCGACGACCCGCAAGTCTGGCGCCAGATCCGCGAGGCCGTCACCTCGATCGAGAGCCGCGCCGACGTGCCGCTGAAGCTGGAGCGCAAGGACGGCAGCGTGCTCGACGGCATGATCCGTCCGCTGCATGACGGCGCGACCATGCTGACGTTCCAGGACATCACCGACACCGAGAATGTCGAGCGTGCGCTGCGCGAGCGCAACGAGGCGCTGGAGGCCGCCGACCAGATGAAGGTGGATTTCGTCCACCACGTCTCCTACGAGCTGCGCTCGCCGCTCACCACCATCATCGGCTTCGCGCATTTCCTCAGCGATCCCTCGACCGGGCCGCTGACGCCGAAACAGGCCGAATATCTCGACTACGTCACCAAATCGACCAACGCCCTGCTGGCGCTGACCAACAACATCCTGGATCTCGCCACGATCGACGCCGGCGCCATGAAGCTGGAACTCGGCCCGGTCGACGTCAGCAAGGCCATCGAGCTCGCCGCCGAGGGCATCCAGGACCGCCTCGCCACCGACCGCATCCGTCTCAAGGTCGAGATCGCGCCCGATATCGGCAGCTTCGTCGGCGACGAGAAGCGCGTGGTGCAGGTGCTCTATAACCTCCTCGCCAACGCCGTCGGGTTTTCTCCACAGGATTCCACCGTCGGCATCAGCGCACGCCGCACCGAACGCAGCGTGGTCTTCACTGTGACAGATTCCGGGCCTGGAATACCTGCCGACATGAAGGACAAGGTGTTCAACTGGTTCGAAAGCCGCTCGCAGGGGTCGCGTCACCGCGGCGCCGGGCTCGGCCTGTCGCTGGTGCGCTCCTTCGTCGAGCTGCATGGCGGCAAGGTGCGGGTGGATTCGATCGTGGGCAGGGGCACGGTCGTGATCTGCGACTTCCCGACCGACCAGGCGGCGCATCGCGACGCCGCCGAATGACTGAACCGACCACATTCTCCGTCGCGCTTGTCAACGAGACGGCCACTGCGCAATTGATGGCCGACCTTGCGCTGCTGGTCGGCCCCGGCGACGTCATCACCCTCACCGGCGATCTCGGCGCCGGCAAGACTGCGGCTGCGCGAGCCATGATCCGCTATCTCGCCGGCGACGAGACGCTGGAAGTTCCGAGCCCAACCTTCACGCTGGTGCAGGGTTACGAGCTGCCGCCGTTTCCGGTGATGCATGCCGATCTCTACCGCGTCGAGGACGAGAGCGAGCTCGAGGAGATCGGCCTGTCGCCGCTTCCCGATGCCACGCTCGTCCTGATCGAATGGCCGGAGCGCGCACCGTCGGCGATGCCGCAAGACCGCATCGACATCGCGCTGACGCACCGGCCGGCGCTGGGCTCGAATGCGCGCGCCGCCGACATCACCGGTTACGGCAAGGCCGCCGCGCAAGTCGCGCGGCTGAAGGCGCTACGGGAATTCCTCGAGGCATCCGGCTACATGGATGCAACGCGCAAGCACATGGCCGGCGATGCCTCGACCCGCTCCTATGCGCGGCTGCAGCGTAACGACGAGATCGTCATCCTCATGAACTTTCCGCAGCGGCCCGACGGCGCTGCGATGTACAACGGAAAATCCTACAGCGCGGCAGTGCATCTTGCCGAGAACATCAAGCCGTTCGTTGCCGTCGACGAAGGCCTGCGCGTGGCGGGAGTCTCAGCGCCCGCGATCCACCATTACGATCTCGACCACGGCTTCCTGATCTCCGAGGATTTCGGCAGCGACGGCGTGATCGAAGGCGATCCGCCGCGCCCGATCGCCGAACGTTACGAAGCTGCGACCGACGTGCTGGCCGTGCTGCACGGCAAGACATTGCCGGAGACGCTGCGGCTGGCGGATCAGACCTACACCATTCCTGCCTTCGACACCGAGGCGCTGCTGATCGAGATCGGGTTGATGCCGGAATGGTATCTGCCCGATCGCAACGCGCCACTGAGCGACGAGAAGCGCGCGGAATTCTTCGCGATGTGGCGCGAGCTGCTGAAGAAGCCGCTGGCCGCGCCAAGAACCTGGATCATCCGCGACTACCACTCGCCCAATCTGATCTGGCTCGCCGATCGTACTGGCATGGCGCGCGTCGGCGTGATCGACTTCCAAGACACCGTGCTCGGGCCGCACTCCTATGACGTAGTGTCGCTGCTGCAGGACGCGCGTATCGACGTCCCTGAGACCCTCGAGCTGACACTGCTGTCGCGCTACATCAAGGCGCGGCGCACGGCCGATGCGAGCTTCGATCCGGCCGGCTTCGCCGAACTCTACGCCATCATGTCGGCGCAGCGGAACACGCGCCTGCTCGGCACCTTCGCCCGCCTCAACCGCCGCGACGGTAAGCCGCATTATCTTCGCCACCAGCCGCGGATCTGGACCTACCTCCAGCGCTCGCTGGCACATCCCGCGCTGGCTCGCCTGCGCGACTGGTATCTCGCCAACGTCCCGCCGCCCCGGGGGGCGTCCCAAGAGCCGTCCGAAGAGCAGCCTCAAGAGCAGCCCCAAGCCTGATTCGCGGCCCGATTTACCGCCTGTTAGCCATCGCATCGGTATCATCGCCCGCAGGCAGCCGGACAAAGACGGGGCTGGAGCAAGGGCAGATGGCGGTCAAGACGGACCATCGTGGCAACAGCCGGGTTGTTTTCGAGCGCGGGATACCGGCCCAGATGATGGGGATCGACGGCACCTGGCGGCGCGAGTGCACCATGGAGGACGTCTCCGAGAGCGGCGCCAAGCTGACCATCGACGGCTCGGTCGAGGGCCTGCATCTGAAGGAATTTTTTCTCCTGCTGTCGTCTACCGGACTTGCGTACCGGCGCTGTGAGCTGGCGTGGGTCAATGGCGACCAGATCGGCGTCAATTTTCTCAAGCTCGGCGACAAGAAGAAGAAGGCGCGTTCCACATCCGTTGGGGCGTGACGGCCACACCCGTCGTACAACCGTCACGGCAGGTGGTTAAGGCGGTTAAGACGCGGTGCGGCCAATTGCGGTCCGTGTTAGGATTGCTGCGTACGCGAACTTCAAAAGTTCTCGATTCCGGGAAAGACGAGTCTGAGAAAGCGCACGATGTCCGTCAAACCGACCAAAGCCATGGTGCTCGCTGCGGGGTTCGGGCTGCGCATGCGTCCGTTGACGGAGAAGATGCCGAAGCCGCTCGTGCCGGTGGCCGGCCAGCCGCTGCTGGACCATGTGCTCGACAAGCTCGGCGACGCCGGCGTGACCGAGGCGATCGTCAATGTGCACTATCTGCCGGACCAGATCATCAACCACACCGCATCCCGCCAGCATCCGCGCGTGACCATCTCGGACGAGCGCGACCAGGTGCTCGGCACCGGCGGTGGCGTGGTCAAGGCGCTGCCGCTGCTCGGCGACGCGCCGTTCTTCCATGTCAATTCCGACACGCTGTGGATCGACGGCGTGCGCTCGAACCTGGCGCGGCTTGCGGAAAACTTCGACCCTGAGCGCATGGACATCCTGCTCTTGATGGCGCCGACCGCGACCAGCATCGGCTATAGCGGCCGTGGCGATTACGGCATGCTGCCCGACGGCGCCCTGCGCAAGCGCAAGGAAAAAGAGGTCGTTCCGTTCGTCTATGCCGGCGCGGCGATCCTGTCGCCCTCGATCTTCGCCGACGCGCCGACGGGCGAGTTCTCGCTGACCAAGATGTTCGACCGCGCCAACGAGCAGGAACGGCTGTTCGGCCTCCGCCTCGACGGCGTCTGGATGCATGTCGGCACGCCCGATGCCGTGCATGCGGCGGAAGAGGCGTTTCTGGAGAGCGTGGCGTAAGCTGCTCTCGTGTCCCGGACGCGAGTACCGTAGGGTGGGCAAAGCGAAGCGTGCCCACCATCTCTCTGCTTAGAGATCGGGGATACATGGTGGGCACGGCGCGAGTGCGCCTTTGCCCACCCTACGACACCTGATCCTAGTCAGGCGAACAGCGGGGACTATCTCCCCTCCACCCATATCCATTTGAATCCGCCTCCCTATATTGGCGCCTGATTCCCGAATCAGGCAGCCCATGCGCGTTTTCAGCGTTCCCATCTCAGTTCCGTTCCTGCGCACGGTCGTCTCGAGCCTGCTCGACGGCCGGCTGGTCGACGGATTCGAGGCGCGCAAGGAACCGGCGCGGCTTGCGGATGCCACGCTGTACCTGCCGACAAGGCGCGCCATGCGCGTCGTGCGCGAGATCTTTCTCGACGAGATGGCCGCCGATGCGGTGGTCCTGCCCCGCATCGTCGCGCTCGGCGACATCGACGAGGACGAGCTCGCTTTCGCCGACGAGGGCGAGCAGTTCTCCGGCGCAGCGCCGCTCGACATTCCGCCGCGGCTTGGCGAGCTGGAACGGCGGCTGACGCTGGCGCAGCTCGTCGCCGCCTGGGCCAAGGGCCCGGTGCTGTCCCCGCTGGTGGTCGGCGGCCCCGCCTCGACGCTGGCGCTGGCCGGCGACCTCGCGCGCCTGATCGACGACATGGTGACGCGCGGCGTCGACTGGAGCGCGCTCGACGGCCTCGTGCCCGACATGCTCGACCGCTACTGGCAGCACTCGCTCGAATTTTTGCGGATCGCGCGCATCGCGTGGCCCGGCCATCTCGCCGAGATCAACCGGATCGAGCCCGCGGCGCGGCGCGACCTCCTGATCGCGGCGGAAGCCAGGCGGTTGACCGCGCATCCCCATGGCCCCGTGATCGCGGCGGGCTCGACCGGCTCGATGCCGGCCACCGCAAAATTCCTGCATGCGGTCGCATCGCTGCCGCATGGTGCCGTGGTGCTGCCCGGCCTCGACACCGACCTCGACGACGACGCCTGGCGCAGCATCGGCGGCGTGCGCGATTCGCTCGGCAAGTTCGCCGAGCATCCGGCGTCGAACCATCCGCAATATGCTATGCACGCGCTGCTGGATCGCTTCGGCATCAAGCGCGGCGATGTCGAGCTGCTTCAACCGGCAGCGGACGGCGGCCGCGATCTGCTCGCCTCCGAATCGATGCGGCCATCTGCCAAGACGGAAGTCTGGCACGACCGGCTGAAGCAACCGGATGTCGCAGCGAAGATCGCCGGCGGCATGTCAAACCTCGCGGTGGTCGAGGCGCCCAATCCCGAAATGGAGGCCCTCGCGATCGCCATTGCGATGCGCGAGGCGCGCCATCTCGACAAATCAGCGGCGCTGGTGACGCCGGACCGCGCGCTGGCGCGGCGGGTGATGGCCGCGCTGACGCGATGGGATCTCGCCTTCGACGATTCCGGCGGCGACGTGCTGATGGAAACGTCCGCCGGCGTTTTTGCGCGCCTCGCGGCCGAGGCTGCGACCAAGGGATTGGAGCCGCCGACGCTATTGGCGATGCTGAAGCATCCGCTGTGCCGGCTTGGCCGGCTGCCTGGCGCATGGAAGGCGGCAATCGAGGGCCTCGAGCTTGCAGTCCTGCGCGGCACGCGGCCGCCTGCGGGCACCGCAGGCCTGCTGCGCGAATTCAATCGTTTCCGCGAGGAGCTGGCAAAGCTGTGGCGCAAGGAGGTCTCTGCGCTCCACCACGCGGAGCCACGTGCGCGTCTGAAGGCAGAGGACCTCGATCGCATCCAGGCGCTGATCGATGCCCTGCGACAAGCGTTGGCGCCGATCGAGAGTCTCGCGTCATCGAAACCGTACGACTTCGCCGAGCTCGCGCACCGGCATCGCGAGATCATGATCGAACTGTCGCGCGACGAGCAGGGCATCCCGCTCGCTTTCGAGGAGCGCGAGGGCCTGGCGCTCGCAGCCGCCTTCGACGACCTCCTGCGCGGCGGCACCACCAGCGGGTTGATGGTGACGCTGTCTGACTATGCCGACGTTTTCCAGACCGCGTTCAGCGACCGGGCCGTGCGGCGGCGGGACAGACCCGGCGCGCGGCTGCAGATCTACGGCCCGCTGGAATCGCGCCTGATGCAGGCCGACCGGATCATCATCGGCGGCTTGATCGAAGGCGTCTGGCCGCCGGCGCCGCGCATCGATCCCTGGCTCAGCCGGCCGATGCGGCACGAGCTTGGCCTCGATCTGCCGGAGCGCCGTATCGGCCTCTCCGCACACGATTTCGCGCAACTGCTCGGCGGCGGCGAGGTGATCCTGACCCATTCCGCGAAGGCCGGCGGCGCACCAGCGGTCGCCTCGCGCTTCCTGCACCGGTTAGAGGCGGTCGCGGGCGGCGAGTTCTGGAAGACGGCCATCCGCGCGGGCGAAAAATACGTGCAGTTTGCGGGCGCGCTGGACCAGCCCGACGAGGTCAGGCCGGTCAAGCAGCCCGAGCCGCGGCCGCCGCGCGCGACGCGGCCGCTCAAGATGTCGGTCACCGCGATCGAGGACTGGCTGCGTGATCCCTACACGATCTACGCAAAGCACATTTTGCGGCTCGACGCGCTCGACCCCGTCGACATGCCTCTGTCGGCCGCCGACCGCGGCTCGGCGATTCACGATGCGCTCGGCGAGTTCACGGAAAGCTACGCCGCGCGCCTGCCCGACGATCCCGCCCGCGTGCTGCACGCGATCGGTAAGAAGTATTTTGAGCCGCTGATGGAGCGCCCCGAAGCGCGCGCGCTGTGGTGGCCGCGTTTCCAGCGCATCGCGCGCTGGTTTGGCGAATGGGAGACGGCGCGTCGCGACGTGATCGAGGTCATCACGGCGGAGACGCGTGGCGAGATTTCGATCCGGCTCGACCACGAGCGCAGCTTCCAGCTCTCCGCCCGCGCCGACCGCATCGAGCGGCGCCAGGGCGGCAGCTATGCTATCCTCGACTACAAGACCGGGCAGCCGCCGACCGGCAAGCAGGTCCGCATGGGCCTGTCACCGCAGCTCACGCTGGAAGCGGCGATCCTGCGCGAGGGCGGCTTCCCTGACATCGACGCGGGTTCGTCCGTCAGCCAGCTCGTCTATGTGCGCCTGAGCGGCAACAATCCCCCCGGTGAAGAGCGCATCCTCGAGCTCAAATATAGGCAAGGCGACGAGCCGCAGCCGCCGGACACGGCCGCCGCCGAAGCACGGGCCAAGCTGGAGGCGCTGATCCGTGCCTTCGAGGACGAGAACCAGGCGTACACCTCGCTGAACCTGCCGATGTGGACCAACCGCTACGGCACCTATGACGACCTCGCCCGCATCAAGGAATGGTCGGCGGCCGGCGGCCTGGGGATCGAAGAATGGTAAAAGCGCTACGCCCCATCCCGAATGCTGTGCGCGACACACAGAGGCGCGCGTCGGACCCGACCGCGTCGGCCTTCGTGTCGGCCAACGCTGGCTCAGGCAAAACGCATGTGCTGGTGCAGCGCGTGATCCGGCTGCTGTTGTCAGGTGTGCCGCCGGAAAAGATCCTCTGCATCACCTTCACCAAGGCGGCGGCCGCCAACATGGCTGAACGCGTTTTCACCACGCTTGGCCATTGGGTGACGCTGGACGATGCGGAGCTTGATGCAGCGATCCGCGACGTCGGCATTCCCCATCCGGACCGAAAACTGCGCCGCGAAGCACGAAAGCTGTTCGCCTGCGCGCTGGAGACGCCGGGCGGATTGAAGGTGCAGACCATCCACGCGTTGTGCACCCGGCTGCTCCAGCAGTTTCCGTTCGAGGCCAATGTTCCCGCGCGCTTCGCCGTGATCGACGAGCGCGACCAGACCGACATGATGGAGCGCGCCAATCTGAAGGTGCTGCTGGAAGCCGCGCGCGATCCGGAGACCGTCACCGGCCGCGCGCTGCTCACCGCGATGGCGAGTGCGGCCGACGTCACTTTCAAGGAGGTCGTGCGCGAAGCCTGTCTCAGCCGCGATCATTTCATGGCCTGGACCGACGAGGCCGGCAACGCCGGGGCAGCTGCTGAGCAGATGGCGGCGGTGCTGGGCGTGGAGGCGAGCGATCGGATCGAGGACGTCGAGACGGAAATTCTCGACGGTCCCTTCCTGCCGCGGTCGCGTTGGGACGACATTGCCTTCGCGCTGGAAGACGGCAGCAAGTCCGACAACGACCAGGCGAGTCGCCTCCGCGAGGCGAAGGTCTTCTCCGGTGCCGCACAGGTCGATGCCTATCTCGGCGTCTTCCTCACCGACGAAAAGCTGCCGCGCAAGGCGGTGCTGACGAAGAAGTTTGGCGATCACAACCCATCCGTCGCCCGCCTGTTCGAGAACGAGGGGCAGCGCCTCGGCGGATTGATCGAGAAGCGCCGCGCGGTGACCATGCGTGACCGCACCGCGGCCCTGCTGCACATCGCGACCGCGGCCGCCGCAAACTACCGCCGTGAGAAGCAGGAGCGCGGGCTGCTCGACTACGACGACCTCATCGACAAGACGCTGGCGATGCTGAACCGCGTCTCTTCAGGCTGGGTGCATTACAAGCTCGACCGCGGCGTCGATCACGTCCTGATCGACGAAGCCCAGGACACGAGCCCGCGGCAGTGGGACATCGTCGCGCACATCATTTCCGAGTTCACCGCGGGCGAAGGCGCGCGCGAAGGGTTGAACCGCACCGTCTTTGCCGTCGGCGACGAGAAGCAGTCGATCTTCTCCTTTCAGGGCGCCCAACCCCGAGAATTCGACGCGCGCCGGCGCGAGCTGCGCAGCAAGTTCACCGCCGCCGGGCTGAAGTTCGATCCGGTCGCCTTCACCTATTCGTTCCGTTCGGGCGCGGCGATCCTGCACTCGGTCGACCACGTCTTCCGCGAGCCCCAGATCTACAAGAGCATCCATTCGGCAGAGATCGGCCATCCCCTGCACAATGCGCTCGCCGATGCGGGCCCGAGCGTGATCGAGCTGTGGGATCTCGCCGAGCCCGATGACAGGCAGGAGATCGAGGGCTGGCGCGCGCCGTTCGATGGCGTCGCCGCCACCAGCCCCGAGGTGAAGCTCGCCCGCCGCATCCAGACCGAGATCAAGCAACTGGTCGAGAGCGGCACGCTGACGGGACACGAAGGCGAGCGCCGCCCCTTACGTTACGGCGACATGCTGATCCTGGTGCGCCGGCGCGGCAATGCGTTCGACGCCGTGATCCAGGCGCTGAAGCACGCCAATGTTCCGGTCGCCGGCGCCGACCGGCTGAAGCTGACCGAGCACATCGCGATCATCGACCTGATGAATCTCGCGGACGCGCTGCTGCTGCCGCAGGACGATCTCGCGCTCGCGGTTGCGCTGAAGAGCCCTCTGTTCGGGCTCGATGACGACGACCTGTTTCAGCTCGCCTGGGGCCGCAAGGGGTCGCTGCGCCGCGCGCTTGCCGAACATGCCGCCACAAGCGAGACGTTCGCCACGGCACTGCGGCGGCTTGAAGCCTGCGAGGCGCGGTCGCGCGACGAGACTCCGTTCGCCTTCTACGCTTGGCTGCTCGGCGGCGACGGCGGACGTGCGCGGATCCTGCGCCGGCTCGGCCATGAGGCCAACGACGCGCTCGACGAGTTCCTGGAGCTGGCGCTGAATTACGAGCGCAAGGCACCGGCCTCCCTGCAGGGTTTCATGGCCTGGCTGCGCTCGGCCGACACCGAGGTGAAGCGCGACATGGAGATCTCGCGCGACGAGGTGCGGGTGATGACGGTGCACGGCGCCAAGGGCCTCGAAGCCTCCGTCGTGTTCATGGTCGACACGACATCATCGCCCGCGGATTCGCAGCGGGTCCGGCTGATCCACGTGCCGCGCGGCAATGGCGGCGAGGTCGTGGTCTGGGCCGGGCGCAAGGCCGACGATCCCAAGCCCGTCGCCGACGCACGCAAGGCCATGATCGAGGAGACCGAGGACGAGTATCGCCGCCTGCTCTATGTCGCGATGACGCGCGCGGCCGATCGGCTGATCGTCGGCGGCTGCATGCCCGGTAACATGAAGACGGTCCGCAAGCTGAGCTGGTATGACCTCATCGACACCGGGCTCACCGGCTCGGGCCTGGACAAGCAGACGATCGAGACGCCGCTCGGTAAGGTGACCCGATTCGCCCGGCCGGAGGATGTCGGGGCGCTCGGCACGCCTGCGATGTCGGTGGACCAATCGATCGCATTGCCGGACTGGCTGCGGACGCCGTTACCGCACGAGAGCGTCGATGACGATCCAGTGCGCCCCTCCGGCCAGTCGGCCGAGGACGGCCGAAGCGTGCGGCCAGGCGAATCGGTGCAGTCGCGCGCGGTGGCGCTGCAGCGCGGCACGCTGGTGCACCGGCTGCTGCAATCCCTCCCCGACATCGCCCCCGAGCGCCGGCGCGAGGCCGCGCTTGGCTTCATGGCGCGCAACGCGCCCGACTGGACGGAGGCCGACCGGACCGCGCTGGCCGACAAGGTTCTCGCCCTGATCGCCGAACCGCGCTTTGCCCCGGTGTTTACCGCCGGCAGCCGTGCCGAGGTCTCGATCGTCGGCCGAGTGGACCGGCCGGGGCGGCCGCCAGCGCTGGTGTCGGGGCAGATTGACCGGCTGGTCGTCCGTCCGGACGAGGTTCTGATCGTCGATTTCAAGACCAACCAGGCGGCGCCCAAAAGCGCCGCGGAGGCGCCCGCCGCCTATGTCCGGCAGCTCGCGCTGTACCGGGCGGTGCTGGCCCGGCTTTATCCCCAAAAGCCGATCCGGGCCGTCCTGCTCTGGACCGAGGCCCTTGAATATATGGAGATTTCAGCCCCCGCGCTGGACGCGGCGCTGGCATCCCTTCATGTCGGCGTGAGCGTCCTTGACCCGGCAAGGAGCCGTTCATAGGTTGACGCCATGATCCCGGGCGCGATTCCACGTCGCGCCGATTCTCTTTCAACCGTACGAGGTGCTCCAATGGCCGTTGGCAAGGTTTCCGATACCGATTTCGAAGCCGAAGTGCTCAAGGCGAACGGCCCTGTGGTCGTCGATTTCTGGGCCGAATGGTGCGGCCCCTGCCGCATGATCGCACCCGCCCTCGACGAGATCGCCGGCGCGATGGGCGACAAGGTCAAGATCGTCAAGCTCAACGTCGACGAGAGCCCGAAGACCGCGTCCAAGTATGGCGTGATGTCGATCCCGACGCTGATGATCTTCAAGGGCGGCGAGATGGCCTCCCGTCAGGTCGGCGCCGCGCCGAAGGCGAAGCTTCAGCAGTGGATCACGTCCGCGGTTTGATCCGCGGCACGTGTAACTGAGAATTCTTCAACGGCCGGCAACACGCCGGCCGTTTTATTTTTGCTCGACGTCAATCATGCCGATCTCGTTTCGGCGAGTTTGGCGAGACTGGCGAGAACATCGGGAAAGTCCGACGCGACAGCCGGACCGATCTCGGACGCTTGCGGCCCTCGCGCGTCGACGGCGTAAACGATCCGTGTGCGCCCTGCCCCAAGGGATTCGATGCGATGGGCGACCTTAATGACGAGATCGCCGACTCGCGTTTCGTCGATGAAGCACGCGTTCTCGCGGACCTCGATCAACTGCGAGCGCAGCGCCTCCTCGCCGGGAGGCTTCATCGTGAACCAGGTCCCTGCCGCAAATGGCCCGTCAATGTCGATCTGCTCGATACCTGCGTTCCAGGTTTTCCAACCCGGCACATCGCGGAAGATGCTCCAGACCGTCTCCGGGGCTGCCGATGTCTCGACCGCGTATTCGCCCCGCCAGACATTGTCGTCGTTCATCGCACGCTGCCCTCCTTAATATGTACGCTCATCATAAGCGCGCTTATTGAGGAGTCGAGGCAACCGGGACGAAGCGCCTCTATCCAACCCACCCCGTCGCCAATGCATTCGCCAGCTCCGGCTGGCCATTGCGGCGCGCGAGTACGGCCATCGCCTCGTGGTCATATGCGACGTGCCGGAACGTCACCTGCCAAACACCGTCAACGAGCTCAAGGATCGCATAGCGCGCGTGCGGCGTGCCGGCTTCGACGACATGCGGGAATGGATGCACGTCGCGATAGCCGGGGCTGCCGACGCTGCCGGGATTGACGATCAACCGGCCGTCGCGCAACCGCACCGCGCGGGCAAGATGGGTGTGCGCGCAAAGGATCAGCGTTTGCGTGACGCCCTGCGCGAACTGCTCGATGCGGTCGAGCGGCGAGAGCGCCACCGTGCCGTCGGGATGCACGGTATCGAGCCAATAGACCTCATCGTCATCGGGCGTCGCATGACAGAGGAAAACCTGCTCGCGAAACACCCGCGTCATCGGCTGCGCGCGCAGCCAGTCGAGTTGCGCGGCATTGAGCGCTTCGTAGGCTGGACGGTCCCACGATCCCATCTGTTCCGGCGGGCGATCGAGCAGGTAGCGGTCGTGATTGCCGAGCACGTGCACGGCGTCGAGCTGCATCAGGATCTCGATGGTCCGGCGCGCATCGAGCGGGCCGCTCAGCATGTCGCCGAGATTGACGATGTCGGCGATGCCCTGCGCGCGGATGTCGGCAAGCACCGCCTCCAGCGCGAGATGGTTCCCGTGAACGTCGGCGATCGCGGCGAAACGCATTGAGATTCCTGTAGCCCGGATGGAGCGAAGCGCAATCCGGGATCACGCCGCAAGCGATCAAGGCCCCGGATTACGCTTCGCTCCATCCGGGCTACGCCCCTCTATGCAGGAGGCGTGCCGTTGATGCCCAGCACGTGGCCGGCAAGATAAAGCGAGCCGGTGATCAGGATGCGCGGTGGCACCTCGTAGGCGAGCTTCGCCAAGCCGCGTAGCGCGGCTTCGATGCCGGGCGCGGTCTCGACGCGCATGCCGAGGCTGCGCGCGGCATCCGCGAGGCGGTCGACCGCCATCGCATTCTCGGTGTCGGGGATCGGCACCGCGATGATGTGACGGGTCAGGCCGGCGAAATTGGCGAGAAAACCTTGCGCGTCCTTGTTGGCCATCATGCCCGCGATCACGACCAGCGGACGCGACACCCGCTCTTCGAGATCGCCGAGCGCGGCCGCCGCGACGCGCCCGCCTTCGGCATTGTGGCCGCCGTCGAGCCAGATCTCCGAGCCCTGCGGTCCGAGCGCGAGCAGCTCGCCCGAGGTGATGCGCTGCATCCGCGCCGGCCATTCGGCGCCGACGATGCCCGCCTCGAAGGCCGCCTGGTTGACTTTGAAAGCCGGAATCGCGCGCAGCGTCGCGATCGCAAGACCGGCATTGTCGAACTGGTGGCGGCCGAACAGGCGCGGCGCCGCCAGATCCATCAGGCCGCGATCGTCGGAATAGACCAGACGCCCGTGCTCGACATTGACGTGCCAGCTCTCGCCCGCGGCAAACAGCGGCGCGCGCATGTGCCTCGCCTGCGCCTCGATCACGGCCATCGCCTCGCCCGTCTGCTCGGCGCAAATCACGGGCACGCCGCGCTTGATGATCGCCGCCTTCTCGCCGGCGATGGAGGTCAGCGTATCGCCGAGGAAATCCATGTGGTCCATGCTGATGGGCGTAATCACGCAGGCTGCCGGTGTGTCGACCACATTGGTCGAATCGAGCCGACCGCCGAGGCCGACCTCAAGCAGCACGACATCGGCAGGGTTCTGCGCGAACAGATGGAAGGCAGCCGCGGTCTTCAGCTCGAACACGGTCGCGGCTTCGCCGGCATTGACCCGCTCGACCTCTTCCAGAACCGCGCGCAATTCATCGTCGCCGACCAGCACCCCGCCGCCGACACGGCCCAGACGAAAACATTCGTTGATGCGGACGAGATAGGGCGAGGTGTAGGCATGGACCCGCAGGCCCGCGGCCTCCAGCGTCGCGCGCAGATAAGCGAGCGTCGAGCCCTTGCCGTTGGTGCCGGCGATGTGGATCACCGGCGGTAGCTTGCGTTCAGGGTGGTCGAGCCGCTCGAGCAGGCGGTGCATCCGCTCCAGCCCGAGATCGATGCGCTTCTGATGCAGGGCCGACAGCCGCCCGATCAATTCACCGAGCGGCGGCTTTGCGCTGTCAGAGGACGCGTTCACGCGTGCGGCGCGGCCGGCGCCGTCTCGGCGGCCGAGACGATCTGCGCCGGACTGACGACCGGCTGCACCGATTTCGATGCGCCTTCCTGCGCCGGCGCCCTGGTCAGCAGGCGGCAGAGCCGCGCCAGGGTCGGGCGCAGTTCGTGACGGTGCACGACCATGTCGACCATGCCGTGATCCTTCAGATATTCGGCGCGCTGGAAGCCTTCCGGCAATTTCTCGCGGATGGTCTGCTCGATCACGCGCGCGCCGGCGAAGCCGATCAGCGCACCGGGCTCGGCGATCTGGACGTCGCCCAGCATCGCGTAGGACGCTGTGACGCCGCCGGTGGTCGGGTTGGTCAGCACGACGATGTAGGGCTGTTTTGCTTCGCGCAGCATCTGCACCGCGACCGTGGTGCGCGGCATCTGCATCAGCGACAGGATGCCTTCCTGCATGCGCGCGCCGCCCGATGCGGCGAACACGATGAACGGCGACTTCTTCTCGACGGCGAGCTCCAGCCCGCGCACGATCGCTTCGCCTGCGGCCATGCCGAGCGAGCCGCCCATGAAATCGAAATCCTGCACGGCGACGACGACGGCGGCGCCTTCGAGCTTGCCATAGCCGACCTTGATCGCATCGTTCAGATTGGTGCGCGCACGGGCATCCTTGATACGGTCGACGTACTTTTTCTCGTCACGGAACTTGAGTGGATCGGGCGTGACGTCGGGCAACGCGACGTCGTACCAGGTCTCGTTGTCGAAGATCGACTTCAGACGCGCCACCGCGCCCATGCGCATGTGGTAGTTCGAGCCGGGGATGACGAACTGGTTGGCCTCGACGTCCTTGTAGAACACGAGCTGTCCGGAATCCGGGCACTTGATCCACAGATTCTCCGGCGTCTCCCGCCGCAGCATGTTGCGGATCTTCGGCCGGACCACATTGGTAAGCCAGTTCATGGTTTGCTCCGATGTGCGAGCCCCGCGGAGGGACCGCCTGAAGGATATATGGCGGCCGGGCCTCTGCCCGGCAAGCCGCCGTGTTCGCCCGCCCCAGAAGCGGAATTATGGCCTATTCGGCCGCAGCTTTCGCGCCCTTGACACCCTGGGCCAGGGCCGCCGTCAGCTCGGCTACGGCGTTAACGGTTTTGGCGGTCGCCCGGCCCTCGGCGTCGAGGCTGTTCTTGAGCGCGTCGACCAGCGCGGTGCCAACCACCGAACCATCGGCCTTCTCGGCAATGGCGCGCGCCGCCTCTGGCGTGCGGATGCCAAAACCAACGCAGATCGGCAGCTTGGTATGCCGCTTGATGCGCGCGACAGCTTCACCGACGGCATTCGCGTCCGCCGCCGCGGCTCCGGTGATGCCGGCGATAGAGACGTAGTAGACAAAGCCTGATGTATTCGCGAGCACCGCGGGCAGGCGCTTGTCGTCGGTGGTCGGGGTCGCGAGGCGAATGAAGTTCAGGCCCGCCTTCAGCGCGGGAATGCAGAGCTCGTCGTCTTCCTCCGGCGGTAAATCGACGATGATCAGGCCGTCAACGCCGGCCGTCTTGGCATCGGCCAAAAACTTGTCGACGCCGTAAATGTAGATCGGATTGTAATAGCCCATCAGCACCAGCGGCGTGACGTTGTCGTCCTTGCGGAAGTCGCCCACCAGTTCCAGCGTCTTCTTCAAGGTCATGCCGTTCTTGAGCGCGCGCAGACCTGCAGCCTGAATCGAGGGACCATCCGCCATCGGATCGGTGAAGGGAATGCCGAGTTCGATGACGTCGGCGCCTGCCTTGGGCAGCGCCTTGACGATATCGAGCGACGTCGAGAGATCGGGATCGCCGGCCATCACATAGGTGACGAAGGCCGAGCGGCCCGCTTTCTTCAGCTCGGCGAAACGGGTGTCGATACGCGTGGTCACTTGCTCTTGCCCCTCAGGATGTCGCCGACCTGCGGGACGTCCTTGTCGCCGCGGCCGGAGAGATTGACGACCATCAGGTGATCTCTCGGCCGCTTCGGCGCGAGCTCCATCACCTTGGCGATGGCATGCGCGGGCTCGAGCGCGGGGATGATGCCTTCCAGCCGCGACAGCAACTGGAATGCTGCGAGCGCCTCGTCATCGGTCGCGGAGAGATAGTTGACGCGGCCGATCTCGTGCAGCCAGGAATGCTCGGGGCCGATGCCGGGATAGTCGAGGCCGGCGGAGATCGAATGCGCGTCCTGGATCTGGCCGTCCGCATCCATCAAGAGATAAGTGCGGTTGCCGTGCAGCACGCCGGGACGGCCGCCTGCGATCGAGGCCGCATGCAGTTGCGTGAGCCCATGGCCGGCGGCTTCGACGCCAAAGATTTCGACGGAGGGATCGTCGAGGAACGGATGAAACAGGCCCATCGCGTTCGAGCCGCCGCCGATGCAGGCGACCAGCGAGTCCGGCAGGCGTCCCTCGACCTCCTGCATCTGCGTCTTGGTCTCGTTGCCGATGATCGACTGGAAGTCGCGCACCAGCGTCGGATAGGGATGCGGGCCCGCCACCGTGCCGATGCAATAGAACGTGTTGTGCACGTTGGTGACCCAGTCGCGCAGCGCCTCGTTCATGGCGTCCTTCAGCGTGCGCGTGCCCGACTGCACCGGGACCACGGTTGCGCCCAGCATCTCCATGCGGATGACGTTGGGCTGCTGCCGTTCGACGTCGACGGCGCCCATATAGACCACGCATTCGAGGCCGAAGCGCGCGCACAGCGTCGCGGTAGCAACGCCGTGCTGGCCGGCGCCGGTCTCGGCGATGATGCGCTTCTTGCCCATGCGCCGTGCCAGCATGATCTGGCCGAGCACGTTGTTCACCTTGTGCGAGCCGGTGTGGTTGAGCTCTTCGCGCTTGAGGTAAATCTTGGCGCCGCCGAGATGCTCGGTGAGGCGCTCGGCGAAATAGAGCGGCGAAGGCCGGCCGACATAGTTCTTGAGATAGCCGTTCATCTCGGCCTGGAAGGCCGGATCGGCCTTGGCCGCCGTGTAGGCCTTCTCCAGATCGAGGATCAGCGGCATCAGGGTTTCGGCGACGAAGCGGCCGCCGAAAATGCCGAAGTGCCCGCGGTCGTCGGGGCCGCTGCGGTAGGAGTTTGGTTTGGCGATGTTCATCGAACGCTCAACTCTTGACTTGCATCTTGGGTGGCGCGCGCGGCGCGAATGAAGGCCTTGATCATCTCGGGATCCTTGACGCCGGAGGCGCTCTCGACACCGGAGGAAACGTCGACGCCGCCGGCGCGCGTGACCCGAAGGGCCTCGGCGACGTTGTGGGCGTCAAGTCCGCCCGAGACCATATACGGCAGCTTGAGTTCCAGGTTTTCGAGCAGGCGCCAATCGAAGGCCGCGCCGAGGCCGCCGGGACGTGTCGCGTCCTTTGGCGCCCGCGCGTCGAACAGGATGCGATCGGCAACCTCTGCGTAGCCAGGCAGCACGGCGAGATCGGCGGCGGTTGCGACCGGCACCGCTTTCATCACCGGGCGGCCGAACCGCTGCTTGATGTCGCGCAGCCGTGCGACGCTCTCCTTGCCGTGAAGTTGAAGGATATCCGGCGACAGCGCGTCCATGATGTTGTCGAGCGTGGCGTCATCGGCATCGACCGTGAGCGCGACCTTGAGCGCGCGCCGCTTCACCTGGCGGCCGAGGTCGCGGCCAAGCTCGAGAGAGACGTGCCGCGGCGACGGCGGAAAGAACACGAACCCCACCATGTCGGCGCCGGCGTCGAGCGCTGTTTCGAGCGTCTCGCCCGTGGACAGGCCGCAGATTTTGACGAGCAGGGACATGGTCTCGAAGCAGGTGAAGGCCGCGGGTCTGCGGCCGGAAAACCGGGTTTTCGGTTGCGGCCGCTTCTACAACGTCGCGCGCTGCTTGTCTCGTCCGATGGGCCCGTAAAGGCCCACCCCGGAGGGAACGGGGAGGCGCTGGGGCTGGGGCTTCGCTGCGGCCGCCTGGGCCCGCAGATCGGCCAATTCGGTCCTGGCAGCCCGTGCATCCGCATCATTCCGGCGCGCCGCGCGCCGCCAGCGCCGCTGGCCGAACCAGACCGCGCAGCCGCCCGCGAGGACCCCGAGGGCAGCCACCAGGATGAGGAGAAGGAACAGCGGCAGCGTCACCGAGAATGACGGGTCGTTCGTAATGAAGGGATCGAATGAGACCGTGACGAAATGCCGGTTGGCGACGGCGAAGGTCACCAGGATCAGGCCCAGCGGAATCACGATCAGCGCGGTCAGGAACTTTCGCATCTCGCTTCGCTCGCCTTGAATCAAGCTTCCGGCCGCATCGCTCGCGACCGCGGAAAACCCTGACGCCGGTCTCAGTCTGGCGCGCCTGGATCCGGATGGTCGCGGTTCAGCCGTTCGCGCATTTCCTTGCCGGTCTTGAAGAACGGAACGCTCTTCTGATCGACGGGCACATGGGCGCCGGTACGCGGATTGCGCCCTGCGCGCGCAGGGCGATGCTTGACCGAGAAGGCACCGAAGCCGCGCAACTCGACGCGATCACCGCGCGCGAGAGCCGCTACGATCTCTTCGAGAATCGCATTCACAATGTTCTCGACATCCCGCTGGTACAGATGCGGGTTGTGCTCGGCGATACGCTGAACAAGTTCGGATTTGATCATCGAGAGATAGGACCCGGAAGCGTGCGGATGACCATTTCCGTGAAAATACTGTGATCTGTCAAGACGCTAAATGAAGGTTGAGCGTCGGGAAAATGCGTGACAAATGCCGAAAAAGCGGGCTGCCCCGCTACCCGCCAGACGGGAAAAGCCTCTGAAGCTCGCCCGGTTCCATCAATTTGACGCGGCCGGCTGCCACAGGGCCAGCATTCCATCCATTCCGAGCCGATCGACGGCCTGCGTGACGCCGGTTTGCCCGATCTGATGCGCAATCGAGCCCAAACCAAGCGCTTCCAGCGTAACGACAGCAGCCGTTTTGAGGAACGGCAGATCGCCAAAGCGGGGCTGGAGCTTGTAATCGCGGACGGTGAGGCCCTTCTTGACGCCCTTCTGCTCGACCAGCCAGGTCACGGCGGTCTTCTCGTCGCCGAGCTGATCGATCAGCTTGAGATCGATCGCCTGGCGTCCGGTGAAGACGCGGCCATCGGCGACTTTTTCGAGCTGCGTGTCATCCATGCCACGCCGCTCCTTCACCAATCCCTTGAACCAGGCATAGGAATCCTTCACCAGCGCATCGAGCGCGGCGCGTGCCTCGGGGCTGGTCGGCTCAAAACCGTTCGGCGCGGCCTTCAGCGGCGAGGATTTGACCTCCTCGACCTTCACACCGACGGTCTTCAGCAGCTCCGTGACGTTGGGAAACTGGAACAGCACGCCGATCGAACCGACCAGCGAGCTCTGCTGGGCAATGATGTGGTCGCTCGCGATCGCGGTGATGTAACCGCCGGACGCGGCGAGGCCTTCGACCACGACGACGAGCGGCTTCTTCGCCTTTAGCCTCACAAGCGAATCGTAAAGCTGCTCGGAACCGGCGGTGGTGCCACCCGGCGAGTTGATGTGAATGATGACGGCGGCGGCCTGCGAGTTCTCCAGTCGCTCCAGCGCCTGGGTGCGATCGGAGTCGCTGCGGATCAGGCCATCGATCTGGACCCGCGCGATCGAGCCGGCGGATGCGAACGTGCCGCGCGCACCGGGTGTTGCGATCAGCGCAAAGCCCGCAATCGCCGCGATCGCGATCAGCGCAGCCATCACGCGCCAGAACGTCAGCTTGCGACGTATCCTGCGACGATCGACGATGATGTCCGAATCGAGCGACATCGGAATATCTCCAAATGAAAGGCTGGGCGCGTTGTGCCGTCACAGCGTGACCATTGGCTTATCTGGATACATCAATTGCGGCGTAATTTGAAGAAAACAAGGCTGGCGTAGCCCGGATGGTAGCCAAGCACTCAGATGTCATCCCCGCCTAGTGCGCAATTGCGCACGGGGCGCGGGGACCCATAACCACAAGAAGGAGTGTGACGCGAGGCGCCCACTCCGAGTCTTCGTCAAACCACTCCCCGTGGGTATGCGTCCCCGGATCGGCGCTCCGCTTCGCTGCGCTTGTCCGGGACGACAATGGTATGCCGCCGCAACAAAAAAGCCCCGGCTCGCGCCGGGGCTTTGATGGTTGCGAAACAGGCGTTTCGCTTACTTGTCGCGGTTCTTGAGCGCGGTGCCGAGAATGTCACCGAGCGTCGCCCCCGAATCGGAGGAGCCGTACTGCGCGATGGCTTCCTTCTCTTCGGCGACTTCGAGCGCCTTGATCGACACCTGGACCTTGCGGGCCTTCTTGTCGAACTGGATCACGCGGGCATCGACCTTCTCGCCGACGGCGAAGCGCTCGGCGCGCTGGTCGTTGCGGTCACGGGCGAGCTCCGAACGCTTGATGAAGGTCGAGAAGTCGGTACCGGTGATCTTCACCTCGATGCCGCTTTCCTTCACTTCGAGCACTTCGCAGGTCACGACCGCGCCCTTCTTGACATCGCCCGGCTCGGCGAAGGGGTCGCCTTCGAGCTGCTTGATGCCGAGCGAGATACGCTCCTTCTCGACGTCCACATCGAGCACCACGGCTTTCACCACGTCGCCCTTCTTGTAGTTGTCGATCACCTGCTCGCCCGGAAGCTTCCAGTCGAGGTCGGAGAGATGGACCATGCCGTCGACGTCGCCCTCGAGGCCCAGGAACAGACCGAACTCGGTCTTGTTCTTGACCTCGCCTTCGACCACCGAACCGGTCGGGTGACCTTCGACGAAGACCTCCCACGGGTTGCGCATGGTCTGCTTGAGGCCGAGCGAGATGCGGCGCTTGACGGAATCGACTTCCAGCACCTGCACTTCGACTTCCTGCGAGGTCGAAACGATCTTGCCGGGGTGCATGTTCTTCTTGGTCCACGACATCTCGGAGACGTGGATCAGGCCTTCGATGCCCGGCTCGAGCTCGACGAACGCACCGTAGTCGGTGATGTTGGTGACGCGGCCGGTGAAGCGGGCACCCAGCGGGTACTTGGCTTCGATGCCCTGCCACGGATCGTCCAGCAGCTGCTTCATGCCCAGCGAGATGCGGTGCGTCTCGTGGTTGATCTTGATGATCTTGACCTTCACGGTCTGGCCGATCGAGAGCACCTCGGTCGGGTGGTTGACGCGGCGCCACGCGATGTCGGTGACGTGCAGCAGACCGTCGATACCGCCGAGATCAACGAACGCACCGTAATCGGTGATGTTCTTGACCACGCCGTCGATGACCTGCCCCTCTTCGAGGTTCTGCACCAGCTCCTGACGCTGCTCGGCGCGGGTCTCTTCCAGCACCGTGCGGCGGGAGACGACGATGTTGCCGCGGCGGCGATCCATCTTGAGGATCTGGAACGGCTGCGAGTTGTTCATCAGCGGCGCAACGTCGCGGATCGGACGGATGTCGACCTGCGAGCGCGGCAGGAAGGCCACGGCACCGTCGAGGTCGACGGTGAAGCCGCCCTTGACCTGGTTGAAGATGACGCCGTTGACCTTCTCGTTGTTCTGGAAGGCCTTCTCGAGCTTGCCCCAGCTCTCTTCGCGGCGCGCCTTGTCGCGCGACAGCACGGCTTCGCCGAGGGCGTTCTCGATGCGATCGAGGAACACTTCGACCTCGTCGCCGACCTTGATCTCGCTCTCACGGCCGGGGCCGGAAAATTCGCGCAGGGCAACGCGGCCCTCGGTCTTCAGGCCGACGTCGATGACGGCCATGTCTTTTTCAATTGCAACCACCTTGCCCTTGACGACGGAGCTCTCCTGCAGGTTGCCACCTGCGAAGGACTCGTCGAGCATCGCGGCGAAATCGTCGCGCGACGGGCTATAGGTATCAGCAGAAATCGAAGCCATTTGTTCTCCAGTTGCGGATGTCGTGCCGGCCGTTGGGTTCATGGGCGCATCGCACACGCAGTGTCGGAAGGTCCGCAAGACCTTCGAGCGACCGCTCGTTGCTCCGGCATGGAGGCGGAACAGCGGAGGCGGGCCGGCTGAGGCCCGCGCGTTCGATACGTGGAAATCTTGGTCCGGAGCCTGGATCGCGCCGGGCCCAAACAGGGGACCGGGGTTATCGACCTCAAAGAGCGGGAGCGGGCGCTTCCTCCAATGACGGCGGCGGCTTAACCCCGCGACCGGCCCGCTCGGACGGCCTCGATAATGTCGATGGCGGCCCGGACGCCGCCTTCTATATCCAGTTGGGAGTTATCTAGCAAGTAAGCATCCGGGGCCGGTTTCAAGGGCGCAATCGGCCGGTTCTTGTCGCGCTCGTCGCGCCGGATGATGTCAGCGAGCACCGCCGCCTCGTCCGCCTCCTCGCCCCTCGCCTTGGCCTCCATGGTCCTGCGGTGGGCGCGGACCCTGGGGTCGGCCACGACGAAGATCTTCACGTCGGCATGGGGGCAGATCACGGTTCCAATGTCCCGGCCGTCGAGCACGGCGCCGGGCGGATCGGCGGCGAATTGCCGCTGGAAATTGAGCAGGACCTCGCGAACCCTGGGGATCGCCGAGACGATCGAGGCGCCCTCGCCGGCCTCCTGGGTCTTCAGGGCGGGATTGCCGAACTTTTCGGGATCAAGCTCCAGCGCAGCCTGCACCGCAGCCGCCTCGTCCCGGAGATCATGACCGGATTCCACCACGGCGTAGGCCACCGCGCGATAAATGACGCCGGTATCGAGATGACGATAGCCGTAATGGTGGGCGAGGCGCTTGCCGAGCGTCCCCTTGCCCGAGGCCGCGGGCCCGTCGATGGCGATGATCATGAAAACTCGGCCCCAAGCGAACGCATCATCGGGATGAAGTCCGGGAAACTGGTGGCGATGAAGGCGGTGTCGTCGACGGTCACGGGCTGGTCGGAGGCGCAGCCCATCACCAGCGCGGACATCGCGATGCGATGATCCATGTGCGTGGCGACTGTGCCGCCGCCGGGGACATGGCCGCGGCCTTCGACGATCAGGTCGTCGCCGGAGACCTCGACCTTGACGCCGTTGACGCGGAGCATGTCGGCGGTGGCCTCAAGCCGATCGGATTCCTTGACGCGCAGCTCCTGGAGGCCGCGCATGATGGTCGTGCCCTCGGCGAAGGAAGCCGCCACCGCCAGCACGAGATATTCGTCGATCATCGAGGGCGCGCGCTCCGGCGGCACCTCGACGCCGCGCAGTTTCGACGCGCGCACGCGCAGCTGCGCCATGGGCTCGCCGGCATCGCCCCGGACTTCGCTTTCCTCGATCGAGGCACCCATTTCACGCAGCGTGGTGAACAGGCCCGTGCGCAGCGGATTGGTCATCACGTCGGACAGGACGACATCCGAGCCTTCGACAATCAGCGCCGCGACGACCGGGAAGGCCGCCGAAGAGGGATCGGCGGGCACAACGACGGTGGCGCCGTGCAGCTCGGGCTGGCCAACGAGCGTGATGCGGCGGCCGTGCTGACCCTCCTGCGCGGAGGTGATGTCGGCGCCAAAGTGCTTCAGCATCAGCTCGGTATGGTCGCGGCTGGCCTCGGTCTCGATCACCGTCGTGGTGCCGGGCGCGGCCAGGCCCGCCAGCAGCACGGCGGATTTGATCTGGGCCGAGGCGACCGGGGTCTTGTAGGTGATCGGCAGCGGATCGCGCGCGCCCTGGACGGTCAGCGGCAGACGGCCGCCCTCGCCGCCGGACACCACTTTGGCGCCCATCTTCTCGAGCGGGTCGAGGATCCGGCGCATGGGCCGGCTGCGCAGCGAGGCATCACCGTCGAAAACCGCCGAAATCGGGCAGCCGGCGACGGCGCCCATGACGAGCCGGCAGCCGGTGCCGGAGTTGCCGAAATCAAGCGGCGCCCTGGGCTCGGCGAAGCCGGCGACGCCCACGCCGTTCACCCTCCAGGCGAAATCGCCGGTGCGCTCGACCCTGGCGCCCAGCGCCTGCATGGATTTGGCGGTGTTGAGGACGTCCTCGCCCTCGAGCAAGCCCGAAATCCGGGTCTCGCCGACCGCGAGCGCGCCCAGGATGAGGGCGCGGTGGGAGATCGACTTGTCCCCGGGGACCCGTACTTTCCCGGTCAGGGGACCGCTTGCGCGCGACTGAAGCGGCGTCGGCTTGTCGGAATCAGTCAAGTTTGTGTCCTTGGATAGGCCCGAAACGTCCCTGCGGGGCTCGCGGGGCAGGTACCACAAGGTCTGCCCGCCGTCACGGGCATGTCTTTCTCCCGTAATGCGCTATTGACAGCGGGCCGCCAACTAGCCAAGTGAAACACCGCTTTTCAGACATTCCCAGGATTCCTGCCGTGGCCAAGTCCGAACTCGGAACCAAACGTATTTGCCCGACCACGGGCAAGAAGTTCTATGACCTCAACAAGAATCCGGTGATCTCGCCCTATACCGGCGAAGTCGTCCCGATCGCGCCTGTGGCGCCGGCCCGCGCGACTCGCGGCGCCGAACCTCGCCACACGCCGGCTGCCGACACCACGCCGGAGCCGGCAGAAGTCGAAGAGGTCTCGCTCGAGGAGGCCGACGCCGAGGAAAACACCGGCAAGGTCAAGGCCGCGGTGCCCGAATCCGAGGACGACATCGAGGTCGACGAGACCATCGAGGACGATGACGACGATGATTCGACCTTTATCGCCGACGACGAAGAGGGCGATGAGGACGTCACGGACATCATTGGTGATGTCGGAGGTGATGAAGAGACTTGAGATCAGCCCTGATCTGTGAAAAAGGGTGCACCGCGCGAGTCACCAGGCTCGGCGGTCGGGAGTGATCCACCAGGATCCTCCCAACTGGAAGACTAAGGGGCCATAGCTCAGCTGGGAGAGCGCTTGCATGGCATGCAAGAGGTCGGCGGTTCGATCCCGCCTGGCTCCACCAGCCTTCGCTGGCTTCGCCAGCTTCGGCTCGGCAAGCCCTATCGTAGCGAAGGCTGCCGCGGCGTAGCCCGAAGGGCGAAGCCGGGCCTCGGCAAAAGCTGATCCTGAGAGATACTGTCCATCCACTGCGCAAGGCGGGGGATAGGATGAAGTACGTCTACATTCTCGAAAGCCTCGATTCCGGCCATTTCTACATCGGCATCACTGATGATCTGCGAGCCCGGCTCGCAAAGCACAACGCCGGCGAAGTGCCACATACATCAAAGTATGGCCCATGGCGCATCAAGACCTGCATCGCTTTCAGCGATGAGGCTAAGGCTGTTGCGTTCGAGAAATATCTGAAATCGGCTTCGGGCCGCGCATTTGCAAAGAAGCGGCTTTGAGGAGAGAAACTCGCGGCGAGGTACGAGAGGATTGAGCTCGCCGCCCCCCCTACTCCCCGATCACCGCATTCAACCGATCCCGCAGCGCCACGATCTCGTCCTTCATCGCGACCAGTTCCGAGACCGAGCAATCCGACGCCGCCAGGATCGATTGCGGCACGGCGCGCGCTTTTTCCTTCAAGGCATGGCCCTGCGGGGTCAGCGCGATCAGCACCTGACGTTCGTCCTCGCGCGAGCGCGTGCGCCTGACGAGGTGGGCGGCCTCGAGGCGCTTGAGCAGCGGCGTCAGCGTGCCCGAATCCAGGAACAGCTTTTCGCCGATGTCCTTGACCGGCACGTCGTCGCGCTCCCACAGCACAAGCATCACCAGATATTGCGGGTAGGTCAGGCCGAGCCGGTCCAGCAGCGGCTTGTAGACCCGGTTGAAGGCATGCGCGGCCGAATAGACCGCGAAGCAGATCTGATTGTCGAGGCGCTGCGGGTCCAGCGCCGATAATTTCCGGGGCATCGAGAATCTCACGCGGTTTCCTCCATTCTGGGACCGGGCGGCCGTACATTCAATTGCGAACAATTAAATGTGAGGCATGCAAATTTCAATTGCGCGCAATCTAATTGTTTGCGATGTAGGTTCCACCCCAACCCGAAGACCTAAGGAGACGAAAATGTCAGTAAACGTCCTGTATAAGACCAGCGCCAAAGCCACCGGCGGCCGTGACGGCCATGCGGCGACCCTCGACGGCGCGCTCGACGTCAAGCTCACCACGCCGAAGGAACTCGGCGGCGGAGGCGGCGCCGGCAACAATCCCGAGCAGCTGTTTGCGGCCGGCTATGCCGCCTGCTTCATCGGCGCGATGAAGTTCGTGGCCTCGCAGGGCGGCCCGAAGGTTCCGGCTGACGCCTCGGTCACCTCCACCGTCGGCATCGGCCCGCGCGCGGCCGGCGGCTTCGGTCTCGACATCGATCTGGCCGTCTCGCTGCCGGGCCTTGCCCGCGCGGAAGCCGAGGCGCTGGTCGAGAAGGCCCACCAGGTGTGCCCCTACTCCAATGCCACGCGCGGCAATGTCGACGTTCGCCTGACGGTCGTCTGATCAAACGGCGGATTGGCTGGCCCGAGATCCCCCTCGGGCCGGCCGCTTCCGCTTGATTTGCCACGTTGCGGGATAGCGCAGCGGCGGCGCATGCGGCCCTACGCAGCAAGCCATTGCTGGCGCAAAAAAACCTCGCTAGGCCTGTGATCAATGATCGACACAGGGGAAGCGAAGGCATGACTGAAGCCGTTTTGGGCGCAATGAGCGGACTGCGCGTCATCGATCTCACGCGCGTGCTTGGCGGTCCCTACTGCACCCAGATCCTCGCCGACCACGGCGCCGACGTGATCAAGGTCGAGCCGCCCGCCGGCGACGAGGTGCGCGACTGGGGCCCTCCTTTCCACGAGGAAGACGCGGCCTATTTCATCGGCATCAACCGCAACAAGCGCTCGATCGGCCTCGACCTCGCCTCCGAAGGCGGCCGCCTCGTGCTGCTCAAGATGCTCGAGACCGCCGACGTCCTGATCGAGAATTTCAAGCCGGGCACGCTGGAGAAATGGGGCATCGGCAACGATGTGCTCAGCAAGAAATTCCCGCGCCTGGTGCATTGCCGGATCTGCGGCTTCGGCGCCGACGGTCCGCGCGGCGGCAATCCCGGCTATGACGCCATCATCCAGGCCATGACCGGCATGATCGCGGCGACCGGCTCGCCGGAGAGCGGACCGATGCGGATCGGCGTGCCGCTGGTCGACATCACCACCGGCCTCTATGCGGCGATCGGCATCCTGATGGCGCTGTCGGAACGGCAGCGCTCGGGCCAGGGCCAGTTCCTGGAGACGACGCTGTACGAGACCGGCCTCGCCATCATGCATCCGCACACCGCGAATTATTTCATGCACGGCAAGCCGCCGTCGCTCACCGGCAACGAGCATCCCAACCTCGTGCCCTACGCGATCTTCCCGACCAGGACCGACAACATCTTCATCGGCGTCGGCAATGACGGCACCTTCCGCAAGCTCGCCAAGGAGATCGGCAAGCCCGAGCTCGGCACCGATCCGCGCTTTGCCCGCAACAAGGACCGCATCGCCAATCGCGAGGCGCTGCGGGCCGAGCTTGCCGCCGTGTTCAGCCAGCACGAGGCCGAGCCGCTGTGCAATCGTCTGCTCGCCGCCGGCCTGCCCGCAGGTCCCGTGCAGAAGATCGACCAGGCCTTGACCAACCCGCACACGATCGCCCGCGGCGATGTCATCGAGAAGGACTGGTACAAGGGCGTGGCCTCGCCGATCCGGCTCGATCGCAGCAAGCCGAGCCTGCGCCGCCTGCCGCCGAAATTCAGCCAGCACTCCCAGGAGGTGCTGGGCGAGTTCGGCTACTCCAAATCGGAGATCGACGCGATGGTCGAAAAGGGCACCGTCTGCGGCCCCGAGCGCAAGCGCTAAACGCCCTCGCCGCCTCACCCGAGCAAATGCCGCACTGCGGCGCGGGCACGCATGTGCGCCGCGAACGGAGGAGGCTGCGCGCTCGGCATTCGCCTATTTGACGGCTTCCCATTTGGCCGCGCTTGCTGCTTTCGTTTCTCCCGCTTACACAGTCATGTGAACGTCATATGGCGCTGCTAGCGCAAGCGCTTCTTTTTGACGGCCCAAGGGAGGTTTCTTGATGGCTCTTCGACACTTTGGCGCGGCTGCCGCGCTTGCAGTCACCGTTGGTTTTGGCGCTTCGCCGGCGTGGGCAGTGACCGAAATCCAGTGGTGGCACGCGATGACCGGCGCCAACAACGACGTCATCGTCAAGCTCGCCACCGACTTCAACGCCTCTCAGACCGACTACAAGGTGATCCCGACCTACAAGGGCAACTATCCCGATACGATGAACGCCGGCATCGCGGCGTTCCGCGCCGGCAACGCCCCGCACATCATGCAGGTGTTCGAAGTCGGCACCGCGACCATGATGGCCGCGACCGGCGCCGTAAAACCCGTCTACAAGCTGATGGCCGAGGCCGGCGAGAAGTTCGACCCCAAGATCTACCTGCCCGCCATCACCGGCTACTATTCGACCTCGAAGGGCGAGATGCTGTCCTTCCCGTTCAACTCGTCGTCGACCGTCATGTGGGTCAACCTCGACGAGCTCAAGAAGGCGAACGTCGAGATCCCCAAGACCTGGCCCGAAACGTTCGAGGCCGCCAAGAAGCTGAAGGCTGCGGGTCATGACACCTGCGGCTTCTCCGGCTCCTGGGTCACCTGGGTCAATCTCGAGCAGCTCTCCGCCTGGCACAACGTGCCGCTCGCCAGCAAGGCCAACGGCCTCGACGGCTTCGACACCGTGCTGGAGTTCAACGGCCCGCTCCAGGTCAAGCATCTCGAAACCCTGGTCGAGCTGCAGAAGACCAAGACCTACGACTATGCCGGCCGCACCAACACCGGCGAAGGCCGCTTCACCTCCGGCGAATGCCCGATCTACCTGACCTCGTCGGCGTTCTTCGGCAACGTCAAGGCGCAGGCCAAGTTCAACTTCACCGCCGTGCCGATGCCATACTATCCGGACGTCAAGGGCGCGCCGCAGAACTCGATCATCGGCGGCGCTTCGCTCTGGGTGATGGGCGGCAAGTCGGCCGACGAATACAAGGGTGTCGCGAAGTTCCTGACCTTCCTCTCGGACACCGACCGCCAAGTCTACATCCACAAGGCCTCGGGCTATCTGCCGATCACCAAGGCGGCCTACGCCAAGGCGAAGGAAGAAGGCTTCTACAAGGATCAGCCCTATCTCGAGACCCCGCTGATCGAGCTGACCAACAAGGAGCCGACCGACAATTCGCGCGGTCTGCGCCTCGGCAACATGGTTCAGCTCCGTGACGTCTGGTCGGAAGAGATCGAGCAGGCGCTGGCCGGCAAGAAGACCGCCAAGCAGGCGCTGGATGCTGCCGTCGAGCGCGGCAACACGATGCTGCGCCAGTTCGAAAAGACTGCCGTCAAGTGAGGCGATGAGCGGCAGGCCGCCAGCCGGGCTGCCCCGGACCGGACATAAAGCAAAATCAAACCATTTTACAAGCAAAAATATTGCCCTACGCGCTGGTTGCGCCGCAGCTCGCGATCGTCCTGATTTTTTTCTACTGGCCGGCCGCGCAGGCGGTGATCCAATCCTTCCTGCTCCAGGACGCCTTCGGTCTGTCGACAAGCTTCGTCTGGTTCGAGAATTATCAGGACCTGTTCAAGGACCCGGCCTATTTCGAGGCGGTTGTCCGTACGTTCGTCTTTTCGTTCGCCATCGCCGTCTCGTCGCTGTCCTTCGCGCTCTTGCTCGCCGTGATGGCGGACAAGCCGCTGCGCGGCTCAATGCTCTACCGCACGCTGCTGATCTGGCCCTATGCGGTGGCGCCGCCCGTCGTCGGCGTGCTCTGGATCTTCATGCTGCATCCTTCGCTCGGCGTGCTGTCGCGCTATCTGCGCAACCTGGGCGTCGACTGGAATCCGCTGCTTGACGGCAACCAGGCGGCTGGGCTGATCATCCTCGCCGCGGCGTGGAAGCAGATCTCCTATAATTTCCTGTTCTTCCTCGCCGGCCTGCAAGCCATCCCCCGAAGCGTGTTCGAGGCCGCCGCGATCGACGGCGCCCGTCCGATGCGGCGGTTCTGGACAGTGACCTTCCCGCTGCTGTCGCCCACGATCTTCTTCCTGCTGGTCGTCAACATCGTTTACGCCTTCTTCGACACCTTCGGCATCATCGACACCATGACCCGCGGCGGTCCCGGCACATCGACGGTCACGCTGGTCTACAAGGTCTATTCTGACGGCCTGCTCGGCGGCAATCTCGGCAGCTCGGCGGCGCAGTCGGTGATCCTGATGGTCATGGTCATCGTGCTGACGGGAATCCAGTTCCGCTTCGTCGAACGCAAGGTGACCTACTGATGGTCGAAGAAGAGGGCTTTCGGCGCTACGTCGCCCACGCGATTCTCTGGATCGGGATCGCGATCGTCGCATTCCCGGTCTACATCGCGATCGTCGCCTCGACCCAGGACAACGCCCTGATCGCGAACGGGCAGATGTCGCTGCTGCCGGGCGGCCATTTCTTCGAGGTCTACTACAAGACCATCTTCGTCGGCACGAGCGGCTCGACCCGCGAGCCCGTCGGCAACATGATGCTGAACTCGCTGGTGATGGCGCTGGCAATCGCGATCGGCAAGATCGCGATCTCGATCATCTCGGCCTATGCGATCGTGTATTTCCGCTTTCCGTTCCGGATGGCGATCTTCTGGATCATCTTCATCACGTTGATGCTGCCGGTCGAGGTGCGCATCTATCCGACCTACAAGATCGTCGCCGATCTGCACATGCTCGACAGCTATGCTGGCCTCGCGCTGCCGCTGATCGCGTCGGCCACCGCGACGCTGCTGTTCCGCCAGTTCTTCATGACCGTGCCGGACGAGTTGCTGGAGGCCTCGCGCATCGACGGTGCCGGCCCCTTGCGTTTCTTCTGGGATACGCTGCTGCCGCTGTCGCGCACCAACATGGCGGCGCTGTTCGTGATCCTCTTCATCCTCGGCTGGAATCAATATCTCTGGCCGCTGCTGATCACAACGCGCGACGACATGCAGACCATCCAGGTCGGCATCCGCAAGATGATCACCACTACCGATGCGCTGACCGAATGGCCGATCGTGATGGCCACCGCCGTGCTCGCCATGCTGCCGCCGGTGTTCGTCGTCGTCGCCATGCAGAAATTGTTCGTGCGCGGCCTGGTCGAGACCGAGAAGTAGGTTTTTGGGAATGAGTTTTCATGGCTAACGTCACCCTGCGCAACGTCCGCAAGACCTATCCCGGCGGCTTCGAGGCCATCAAGGGCGTCAACGTCGATGTCGGCGACGGCCAGTTCTGCGTGCTGGTCGGTCCCTCCGGCTGCGGCAAGTCCACGCTGCTGCGCATGGTCGCAGGTCTCGAGACCGTCACCGGCGGCGAGATCGACATCGGCGGCCGAATCGTTAACCAGATCGAGCCCGCCGATCGCGACATCGCGATGGTGTTCCAGAACTACGCGCTCTATCCGCATATGAGCGTCTTCAACAACATGGCCTACGGCCTGCGCAACCGCGGCATGAAGGAGGCCGAGGTCAAGACCCGCGTCGACGAGGCCGCACGCGTGCTCGAGCTCACGCCGATGCTGGAGCGCAAGCCGCGCCAGCTCTCCGGCGGCCAGCGCCAGCGCGTCGCCATGGGCCGCGCCATCGTGCGCCAGCCGAAAGTCTTTCTGTTCGACGAGCCGCTGTCGAACCTCGATGCAAAGCTGCGCATCGCGATGCGGGTCGAGATCCGCAAATTGCAGCGCCGGCTCAACACGACCTCGATCTACGTCACCCACGACCAGCTCGAGGCGATGACGCTCGCCGATATTCTCGTGGTCATGAATGGCGGCCAGGTCGAGCAGGTCGGCAATCCGCTGGCGATCTACGAGAAGCCGGCGACGACCTTCGTCGCCTCCTTCATCGGGGCACCGCCGATGAACCTGATGTCGACGCGCGCCGATGAGATCAAATCGCAGCTCGACGGCAGCGCGACCGAGGCCGGCATCCTCGGCATCCGCCCGGAAGATTTCGTCATCACCGACCAGACCCCGGCCGGCGGTGTCGCACTGCCGCTGACCGTGGAAGCGATCGAGCGCGTCGGCGCCGAAACTTTCGTCTACGGCACGCGGGCCCAGGACGAGCAGCGCGTCGCCGCCACCCCCGGCGAGCTGCCGCCCGGCGAGGTCATCGTCCGCATTCCCGGAACCGAGGCCCCAGCCATCGGTGAGAGGATCCGCGTCGCCGCGGTACGGCCGAAGCTGCACCTTTTCAGCGGCGACGGGCGGACGCGGATCGAGGCCTGACCGGTTCCGAGGGCCGGCCGATCAAAAACGCGAAAAACAACCCCATGCACAGTAGCCGGGGGTTTGATTTCATTGAGATAAATCGGCGGCCGACTCGTCATGCCCGGGCTTGTCCGAGCATTTGCGTTCCCGGTGACGAATTGGGCGCTTCCGCGCGACCGCGGGCGGGGTCAGGCGCGAAAATGGGCAATCCACAGGCTCCCGCTACGTCCTTGAACCGACACGGGGTTATGACCATATTGCTGACCAAGGGGCGCCGCTTCCGGGCCCCGAAATGCCAAAGTCGCTTCGAGAGGACTTTGTAAACTATGTCTCGTGTTCCCACGCTTTCCAGTCCGTTCCTTCTGGGCTTCGACGAGATCGAGCGCGTGCTCGACCGCGTCGTCAAAGGCGCCGACGGCTACCCTCCCTACAATATCGAGAGGTGCGACCGATCGGACGGCCAGCCCGAGCGGCTGCGGATCACGCTGGCGGTCGCCGGATTCACCCGCGACCAACTCGATGTAACCATTGAGGAAAACCAGCTCGTGATTCGCGGGCGTCAGCAGGACGACAAGTCCCGGCAATACATCCATCGCGGCATCGCCGCGCGCCACTTCCAGCGCACCTTCGTGCTGGCGGAGGGGATGCTGGTGCTGGGTGCGGATCTGAAGAACGGGCTGCTGTCGGTCGATCTTGCCCGGCCTGAACCGGAGAGGATCGTTAAGACAATCGCTATCAATGAGCACGAATAATGGAACGAGTAGCGGACTCGACCGCTTAGTTTCTGTGAAGGAGTCGAGACCATGAGTGAAGGTCACGTTGCGTTCGAATACGAAGCCAAGAACGTCTCGCCCGAGACGCTGGCAACCCTCGGCGAAGGTCATATCGCCTATGTGAAGCAGATCCGCTCCGAGGATGTGCCGGGCCTGTTTCCCGAGGCGCCGAAAATCGCGCCGGGCCTCAAGCTCTTCGCGCTCCACGCCGCCGACGGCACGCCGATCATGCTGACCGACAGCCGCGAAGCCGCGGTCGCCAACGCCTGGAGCAACGAGCTGCAAGCCGTGAGCGTGCACTGACGCACGCTTAGCGCGACATCTGCGAATTCAAATGCGCGGGCATGCCTCAAGGCGGCCCGCGCATTTTTTATGGGCCATCTGGCGAAGCGTCGACGTTCCGGCCTAGCATCGGGCTCAACGCCGAAGCGGGGTGCTCTGAGAAGAGAATCGAGAATGACGTCGGACGGTCCAAGTGCGGTGCTCTCATCCGAAGAGATCGAGGCGATTGCGCGCGATGCCATTGCGGAAGCTCAGGCGGGAAGAACACAGGCCGCGTTGCACAAGCTGATGCCGCTGCGAAAAGCGCAGCCCCGGCAGCCCGAAGCCGCCATGGCATTGCTGCGGGTCGTCCATGATCGATGCTTGCAAAGAGAAGCCGCGATAGACGTTCTGTCAGAGGTCGCACAATCTCACGATCAGGACTTCTGGATTCTCTCGACTGTAGGGCTCTGCCTTGAAGCAGCGCGCGACATTGACGATCTCAATGCACCGCCGCCCGATATTGCATTGTTCCGTTTGGTCGTCGAAAAACTGAGCGGGTTGGCCAAGGTCCACGAGGGGCAACCCGAACAGGAACCGATTCTCGAAGGTCTGGCCACTGCGGCGCGAATGCTGTCGCGCCAGCAAGATGCGATTGCCGAGAGCAGCTATCGGAAACTCACCGAACTCAATCCGCAAAACAGCACCCACCATTACAATCTGGGTCTTTTCTACAAGACACGCGGCAGATTCGCAGATGGCGCGACCGCAAACCAGATCGCAGCCAGCCTCGCGGACGAAGTCACCGAGAGTTACGAGTGGAATCTTGGTATCTGCGCCACCGGCGCAAAGAATGCCTCTCTGGCACTGGATGTCTGGAGGCGCATGGGGCTTGCGATCGAGATCGGGCGCTTTGGCTTGCCGGAATGCTCATTGTCTCAATGCAAGGTCAAGCTGGCGGAGCGGCCCCTGGCGGAGCGCACGGCCGATCAGGACGATCCGGGCGCGGAGGAAACCATCTGGATCGAACGGTTGAGCCCGTGCCACGGCATCGTCCGCAGTGTGCTCTACCAGAAGCTCGGCGTGGACTATGGCGACGTCATCCTGATCGACGGCGCGCCGATTACACATCACACGTATGGTGAGGTGCAGGTCCCGGTTTTTCCACATTTGGCGACGCTGGAGCGGCGGAACTATCAGCTATTCGACTTCGCCGGCACACAGGATTCGGCACGGCAACTGGCGGACTTGACCGCAGAGCTGGATGAGGACGCCGTCGTCTATTCGCATTCCGAGAGCTTCGTGATGATATGCGCGAATTGCTGGCCCCCCATCTCGATCACGACCGTCACGAGGCAATAGAAAAGCACGTCGTCACGGGGCGAATTGCCGCTCCCGCGGGAATGGCCCCCGCACGACTGCTGGAGTTGATCGACAAGGCTATCGAGAAGCAGGAACGGCGCTGCCAACTCTATGCGCCAGATCTTTGCAAGGCGGCAGGGCTGGTGGCGCGTGAGGCGATCGACCGACGTCGGTTCGCTTTGCTGACGGGCAACTAGCGCATGATCCGTCGCCCGCGCTCCCGCCATTTTTCTTCGCCGACCAGACAGGACACCCGGGGCTCATTCTCGGCAGTTGGGACGATCCTCCCCTCCGGCGCGAGGCCCGCAACTTCGAGAACAAGCTTGGTCCGGATCGCTTCCTGGAATTTTTCGCGATCCTTGATTGTCATGATGAAGGCACCCGGCCCTCCGATCACGCAGTCCTCGTAATACAGATCGAGATTCTCGATATCGGTCGTCAAATAGGACGGCTCCTTCACCATGATCGGCAGGCCGTTGATGATGATGCCTTTCTCAACGGCAGCGTCGCGCGCGCCGGTGACGGGGGCTCCGTCGTTGTTCGGCCCATCGCCGGAAATGTCGATGACGCGCCGCGACCCGCGATAGGGATTTTCTTCGAACAGCTGCACTGCGAAATTGATCGCGCCGGAAATCGAGGTGCTCGAACCTCGGCGAATCGGCGTTTTCATGATCTCGGCGGCCACGGCGTCCGCCGATTCCGGGCCGTCGATCACGCGCCACGGAATGATGATCCTGTCGTCGCCCGACATCGACCACTCGAAATAGGTCAGAGCCACCTTGCTGGCCGGACGGGCCCTTAGCGCCTGAAGAAAGTCTTTCGAGACGATGGCCTGTGCATAGCCCTCGCGCTGAATGGCGAGTTCGTCCAGATCCATCGAATAGGAGACGTCGACGGCGATAACGAGCTCGACATTGACGGACAGTGCGCTGTGCCTGGCGTCGGCTATCCCTGATTTCGGGCTCGGCGCGGCAATGCTGGCAACGTCACCTCCGACGATCGCCCCCGCAACAAGCACCGCCCCGACCGAGACACACCAGCGCATGGCGGCCCTCCCGTCCGTTCAAAAGCATGGTGACACCCAAAACGCGCATCGAAAAGCGGAAACATGCCTTTGCCTGCCCGGACACGGATGAGAGTTCCAGGCCCGCGCGAATGTCCGCGTCAGCGCGTCTCGCGGATATCTTCGAAGCGATGGGCGCTGCAATAAGATGCGCCTCAGCCGCCTGAACGCTCCGCCAGCCGCGCGCGGATGTCCGGCTTCAAGACCTTGCCGACCTTGGAACGCGGCAGGTCGTCCCAGACTTCGATCTGCTTCGGTGTCTTGACGCTGCCGATCCGCGCCTTGACGAAGGCAGCCAGCGCCGTCGCATCGACGCTTTGGCCGGCGCGGGGCTGCACCACGGCGACGATCCGCTCACCCCATTTCTCGTCCGCCAGCCCGATCACGGCGCAATCCTGCACCGCCTCATGCGCCCGCAGCGCGTTCTCGACCTCGATCGAGTAGACGTTGAACCCGCCGGTGATGATCATGTCCTTGGCGCGATCGACGATATAGAGGTAGCCGTCGTCGTCGATGTAGCCGATGTCGCCGGTGTGGTGCCAGCCATGCGCGGAGGCCTCCGCCGTAGCCTCGGGATTTTTGTAATAGCCCTCCATCACCAGCGAACCGCGGACCACGATCTCGCCGCGGGCGCCGGTCGGCAGCAAATTGCCGTCGCTATCCATGATGCCGGCCTGCACCAGCGGGCTGATCCGCCCGGCCGAGGCGAGACGCTCCATCGCGATCGTGCCGTCGGCATTGTAATGCTCGCTAGGTGCCATCATCGAGATCATCATCGGCGCTTCGGTCTGACCGAACAACTGCGCCATCGGCCCGATACGCTGGAGCGCTTCCGCAAGCCGCGCGGCCGAGATCGGCGCCGCGCCGTACCAGAAACATTGCAGAGACCCGAGCCTCGCGGAGTCGAGCTTCGGATGATCGAGCAGCATGTAGATCACGGTCGGCGGCAGGAAGGTGTGCGTGATACGGTAGCGCTCGATCAGATCGAGAAATTCTGCGATGTCGGGGTGATGCATGATCACGATGCGGCCGCCGAGCGCCATGATCGGGAAACACAGCACGCCGGCCGCGTGGGTCAGCGGCGCAAGCGCGAGGTAGATCGGGCGGCCCTTGAAGGGATAGCCCATCAGCGTCAGGGCCGTCATCGCCTCGATGTTGCGGCCCGACAGCATGACCCCCTTCGGCTTGCCTGTGGTGCCGCCGGTGCCCGGGATCATCGCGAGATCGTCGACCGCCTCGCGTTGATAATGGTCGTCGGCGAGGCCGGCGAGCCAGCTGTCGAACGAAGGCGCGAAGGGCAACTCAGCATCGAGGCAGACGACGGCGCGCAGCTTTGGCAGCTCTGCACGCACCGCCTCGACCATCGGCGCGAAGCTTGAATGAAACAACAGCAGGCTGCAGTCGAATTGCTCGAGGATGAGCCGATTTTCGACCGCCTCGTTGCGCGGATTGATCGGGCACCAGACCGCGCCTGCGCGGGAAATGCCGAACACGCAGGCAAACGCGACCGGATCGTTGCCGGAGAGGATTGCGACCTTCTCGCCGGCAGCAATGCCCGATCGCGCGAGCCCGCGCGCGACGCGGTAGCTCAGCCCCTGCACCTCGCCATAGCTGAGGTCGCGTCCATCCATGGTGAGGCACGGCGCGTCGGCGCCGAGCGAGGCACCTTTGTCCAGGTAATCGATGAAGCGCATGATCAACACCCGAAGCGGTAGCGGGTGACGCGGAGGTCCGCGCCACCCGCGATTGACTTAATCGTGCACGGTCAGAACAGGCTTGCTGACGAGCCCGAAGCTGCGCAATTGCCCGAGCAGCTCGTGATGGCCGAACGCCTGGCAGCCGGAGGCGAAGCCTACGCGCTTGGGCGGCTGCTGCAACAGATGGGCCGCAGCATAGGCCTGCAACATGCCGGTCTGCTTGTAGTTGCTGTTGCCGTTGATGACGCAGTGCGCGCGCCCCAACGGGCCGGAGGCATGTACCGAATCCATCGACTTGTTGACGCGCGGGTTCTCGCGCGGCGGCATGGTGTTCATCACACCGGCGGCGGTCTGCGCCAATGCGGCGTAGCGGTCGTCGGGATTCATATCCTTGGTCGCCTCCAGCGCGGCCGCGACGATCTGCGGCACGCCCAGCATCAGCGCGCGATTGAACACGCCGCCCAGCACCTTCACGTTGGCCACGCGCGGATCGCGCTTGAACCACACCGGGTGCGAGGTGCCTCCCCAGGGCAACGCCAGCGCCAGCTCGTGCTGACCAGGGATGGCGAGGTTGTAGAGGCCGGCATCGGGCTGATGCTCGACGTACTTGTTCTGCTCCAGGTAGTAGGCCTTGGCCATCGCGGCGTTGACCAGGATGGTCTGCGTCGATGCGATGGTCGGGCTGCCACCCCAGAACACGGCAATGTCCAGCGTGTCGAGGCCGGGCGTCTCCAGGCACAGCTGCGCGGCGATCTCGCCGGTGGTGTACATCTGCGCGATGCCTGGCGCCAACAGCAGCCCGGCATTGGCGAACTTCGTGCCCCACTCCTGCTCGAGCGTGATCAGCCAGTCCTGCTCACCGGTGGTGTCGGTGTAATGACACTTGGAAGCGAGGCAAGCCTGCACCACTTCGCCGCCGAACTTGGCGAAGGGACCCACGGTGTTGAGCACCACCGAGGCGCCCTTGAACAATTCAGTCAGCGCAGCCACGGTGTGCGGCACCTTGACCACCTCGTAGTCGGCGGTCTCGATGCCCGCTACATTCGACTTCATCGCGGCGTTGAGCTTCTCATTGCTGCGGCCGGCGGCGATGAAGGGGATGTTGTATTCGCGTAAGTATTCACAGACCAGCCGGCCGGTATAGCCGGAAGCGCCATAGACGATGACGGGCTTCTTCTCGCTCATTGCGTTCCTCCGAAATGCTTGTTGTCGGCTTTGTCGTTACATGCCCATGCCGCCATCGACCGGCAGTCCGATGCCGGTGATGAAGCGCGCCTCGTTCGAGCACAGGAACACCGCGGCATCGCCGATGTCCGTGACCTCGGCGAGACGGCCGAGCGGGGTTTGCTCCACCACCGAGCCGACTGCGGCGTTGACGTCGGCCGCGAGCCCGACCTTGACGATGTCGTTGGCGAGCTGCATGCCCATGTCGGTCGGGATCAGGCCCGGATAGATGCAGTTTACGCGCACGCCGAAACCGAGCTTGCCGGCTTCCATCGCTCCGACCCGCGTCATGCGGTCAACCGCGGATTTGGTGCCCGAATAGACCGCGATGCTCGGGAAGGCGATCGTTGCCGCAACCGAGGCGATGTTGACGACGGCGCCGCCCTTGCCGGCCGGCCCGCCCGGGCGCATGGCACGGAAGGCGTGCTTCATGCCGAGCACGGTGCCAACGATATTGACGTCGCACATCCGCCGCGCGTCCTCGGCCTTGATCTCGGAGATCAGCGACGTGATCTCGATGCCGGCATTGTTGATCAGAATGTCGTAGCCGCCGAGGGTTGCGACGGTCTTGGCAACCGCCTGCTCCCATTGAGCGTCGTCGGTGACGTCGAGCTGGACGAAGCCCGTGGCGACGTCTTCCTTCGCGATAGCGGCTGCGCTGGCGCGGCCGGTCTCTTCCAGGATGTCGGCGATCATGATCGAGGCGCCGGCTCGCGCCAACGCTTGCGCGATGGCCGCGCCGATTCCTCTAGCACCGCCGGTGACCAGGGCGTTCCTGCCTGCAAGGCTCTTCCCACTCATGACGCACTCCTCCGTTGCTGGTGATCGATTCGTGCTGCGCCAATCGGCGCGCACCAGGTCGATGGGCGCAGGCCTTTCGGCGGCACCCAGCGAAGCGTTCCTCCATGGTCGGACGTCTTGACGACTGTCCAAATTCTTGGTGCGAACCTCCGCCAAAATCTTGACACTTGTCAAGAACGAATTTGACAGTTGTCAAAGGAAGTGGTTGTGAGGGATGGAGCATTCCGCGGTCGACGCGGTATAAGTCCTTGAAAGAACGGGACTGAGGAAGGAACGAGATGGCGCGGCAGGTGACGGGAGCGGCCCGGCGTGTGGCTGATGCGGCCGAGGTGCTGCGCGACGAGAAGTTCAACGCGCGGCGCGTCGAGCTTGCCGAGGCCGCGCTCGAAACGCTTGGAGAGCTCGGCTTCGCACGCACCAGCCTGCGCGAAATCGCGCAGAACTCGGCGTTCACGCACGGCGTGTTCCACTATTATTTCAGCGACAAGCTCGACCTGATCTGCTGCTGCGTCCGCCACTACAAGGCGAAGTGCGTGACGCGATATGACGATGTCGTCGCGACAGCAACGAGCCGCGACGAATTGACGGAGGGTTTCCTCGCCAAGCTCGCAGCAACGCTGCAGAACGAAGCCCGTATGCACCGCCTTTGGTACGACCTGCGCTCGCAGGCGATGTTCGAGGCGGCGTTTCGCAAGGATGTACTCGAGATCGACAAGAGCCTGGAAGCGATGATCTGGCGCATCGCCTCCCGCTATGCCGAGCTCGGCGGCAAGCGGCCGGCGTCGTCGTCCGCCGCGCTCTATGCGCTGTTCGACGGTCTATTCCAAAGTGCGCTGCTTAAGCACCTCGCGGGTGACAAGACGGCGATTCCCGAACTGCTCGACGAAGTCCGGCGCCTGTTGCCGACGGTCTGCTGAAGCGCACGAGCGGCGCCGGCGAAGGCTCTGCAGCGCACCGCTCTCGACGATGCTTCGCATCGCGAGGGAAGCGCTGCGCTGCGTCCGGGGGACTAGAGCGGAGATGCACGCTCTTTCGAGACGCATCACTTCAAAAAGCCAAGTCCTTCGCGCGCCGTGTCCACGGCCCATTGGTCGCCCGGCGGCAGCGCGAGCACGCTTTTGAAATCCGCGCGCGCCTTGGCGGAGTCGGACAGCTTCATGTAGAGGATGCCGCGATTGACGAGCGCGATCTGATTGCCGGGATCGAGCCGGATCGCCTCGTTGTAGTCGGCGAGCGCGCGGTCGTTCTCGCCCATGTCGCGAAACGCACTGGCGCGATTGCTGTAGGCCATCGAATTTCCCGGCTGCAGCCGGATGCCCTCGTCGAAATCGGCAATGGCGCGACGATCATCACCCTTCTTGCGCCAGGCGGTTGCACGAACGAAGTAGGCCTTCTCGAAGGAAGGCATGATCCTGGTGACGTCATCAAGCTCGCGGATGGCATTGTCGGTGTCGTCCTTTTTCAGGAGAACGATGGCCCGGCAATAATGGCCGCCAGCGCTCCCGGGCTCCAGACGGACGGCGGTGTTGCAGTCGTCGAGAGCCTCGTCGATCTCGCCCTTGTTGAAATGGACGGTGCTTCGCAGCTCGTAGGGCCATGCGGCGGCGGGATTGCGCCGCATCGCCTCGTTGTAATCGGCGACGGCATGATCGGAGTCGCGCTTCGCCGCATACGCTTCCCCTCTCTTGATAAGAGCAAAGTAGGCTTGCTTGGGATTGCGTTCGATGGCCTCGGTAAACGCGCCGATCGCCAGATCGAAGTCGCGCTGGTTGAAATATTCGAGGGCACGGGAGGTGTAGGACGGACCGTAGCCGGGATCGAGGCGAATGGCCTCGTTGTAATCGGCCAAAGCGCGATCCCGTTCGCCCTTCGCCGAATAGGCGCGGCCGCGGCAGTTATAAGCCCGCCCGAAATTCGGATCGATCCGTATCGCGGCGCTGCAATCCTCGAAGGCGCGATCCCTGTCCCGCTTGAGGTACCAGGCTTCGCCACGCAGCTCGTAAGCAACCGCGTTTGTCGGATCAGCCGCAATGATCTCGGTCTTTTCGGCGATGACGCGGTCGTTGGACGTATCATCGGCATGAACGGCAACCGTCACGGCAATGGTGACCGCGCAAAACAGACCGAAAATCCGGCCGATCGAACCGCAATTCATGGCTCAAAAAACCCTGCATCGAACCCGCGCCGGGTCGCGCAAGCGGGTGACGGTCGTATCCGGCGGAGAAACATCGCAGCGCCCGGCTGCGAAAATAAGTCGCAGACGGCGGGGCTTCGGTTCGAACGAGTAAGTGCCGCCTCTGCGGTCTCACCAGGCGTAGCGCAGGACGCCCTTGCCGGCGTAGCTGCGCGTGAGGTTCGAGAACTCACCTTCAAACGTCGCTGCCGTAGACCAGCCGTTCAGCCATTGCCTTTCCACTGAGGCCGTGACGAGCGCGGCCTCAGTGGCTTGCGCTGCGCCGTTGACGACGAAACTCGCGCCGGGCAGCGTCTGGAAGGTCGCTCCGATCGCGCGATCGGGGTTGAAGTCATGGACCCAGGCGAGGCGGCCGCGCAGCGTGGTGACGCCGTCCGCCGCGGCAAAGGATTTGTCGGCACGCAGGCCGAATTCGCTGCGGGTGTCGGTGACGCTCTTCGCAGCGTAGCTCAGGGCAAAGGTGCTGGTCCCCGTGATTGCCTGCTCCGTATAGGACGGCAGGTCGAACGTGGTGAACTGGACTGCGGCATAGGGCGTGAGGCCAACGCCGCCGATCACGGGCGCCACGAAGCGATAGCCGCCTTCGAGCCGGCCGGACCAGGCGTTGGCATTGAAGCGGGCCTGGAGGTGATCGGCCCCGGCGATGGTCACAGTGCGATCGGTGGTGACGTCCTGCCAGCCATAGGCCAGCGCGCCCGTGACATAGGCCGCCCCGGCATTGTGCCGCACGAACGCGCCGGCCTGGAACAGGTCGGAGCGGCCAGTGCCGCCATTCGCCACCGAGAAGCTGGTGCCGCCGCCGGCAAGGGCAAAGCCCGCGACGGTGTTGGGCGAGAACCAGTAGTCGGCTCCCGCCGCAGTGCCTGCGATGCGGCTGGTGGTGCTGTTCGAACCGAGCGTCGCATCGCCGTCCGTGGTCTGCGAGCCGCCGAAGCCAGCGGCCCAGACATTCCAACGCTGCGCGAAGGTCTGCGCCGGCGCCTTGCGCGACATCGCGGCATAGGCGTCGCGCTCGGCGCTCGTGCGCTTGCGGCCGCCGGCATAGGCGAGCGCATCGCTGTCGTCAGTTGCGTAGCCCGTCGCACCGGACGACGAACGCGGATCGCCGCGCCCGGCGGCGAACGGATCGGTCAGCACGCCCATGAACTGGTTCATCGCGTTGAACGTGGTCTGCTGCGTGCCGGCCGCCGTCTCGCCCGAAACCTGCGTCAGCGGATTGAGCAGAGCATTGCCCGAGAGCGCGAACAGCGGGTTGAAGCCGGCCGGCAGGGGAGCGCCGCCGATCAGCGCACTATCGATGCCCGCCGCGACGTTCCTCTGATTGACGTTGGCGTTGCCCGGCAGCGACGGCGACAGCAGGCCGGCATCGAGCGTCAGCAGCACGTCGTTGCCGACATAGCTCAGCCGCGCGTTGCGGGCGAAGCTGGTGGCGGTGAGGAAGTCGACACCGGAGAAGGTGCCGTTCACCGTGCCCGCCGTCGCGATCGTATAGGTCGTGGTCGCCGCGACGCGCGCCAGCGGATCCACCATCACCTTGCCGGCGAGGCCAGCCGTACCGCTGACGTTGAGCCGGTCGGCACTGTGGGGGTCAACGTCCACGATGAATTTGCCGCCCCCGCTCTGAACGAAATTGCCGGTGAGCGTCGTGGTGCCGACAGTGCCGAGACCTGATGGAGCCAGGATGCCGCTATTGCCCAGCATGTTGCCGGCGCCGAGATCGACCGTCGCGCCGCTGTTGAGCACGCTGCCCGAAAGATTGTTGAAGGCGTTCGTGCCGCTGCCGAGACCGACATTGCCGGTGACCGTGCCGGCATTGTTCACCGTGTCGTTGCCGGTGCTGGCAACGATGGCGTAAAGGCCTCCCGCGACCGTCGCTGTCGCACCGATGGTCAAGGTATTGGTTACGCCGCCGGCCATATTAACGCCCGCAGCAGCGCCGGATAAGACACCGCCATTGACCGTGACGCCGATATTGCCGCCCGCACTCGCATAGATCGCGTTGCCGGTTGTCGAGGTGACGTTGCCGGTGCTGTTCAGCGTGGTGGTGCCCACGCTCTCGGCGTGGATGCCGTCGCCATACGCACTGACATTTCCCCGGCTGATGACCGACGTGTAGCCGGCATAGCCAACGGCATGAATTCCTTCAGCGCCGGACGAGGTGATGTCGCCGGTACTGTCCACCGTGACGTAGTACCCGAGCATCCCACCCGCAAACGCGTAAATGCCGTAATCGCGCGCGCCGATGTTTCCCCGGCTCGTCACCACGACGGCATTCGTCCCCACGAGATACATGCCGGTGCCGTTGCGCGAGGTAATGTCGCCGATGCTGTCCACGTTGGTGCCGATCTGGGCGCCCGCGAGGATGCCGTAGTCGTTGCCGACGAGATTGCCGCGGTTGGTAATGTAGACGTCGTTCAGAGCATCCGCATAGATAGCCATGCGGTCGGACGTGATGTTACCTCCATCATGCGTGATCCTTACGGATCCTCGCCCCGAGTTCCCTTGAATGCCGAAAAGGGCAGAGATGTTTCCGCTGTGCCGGATCACTGCATCGCCAAGATCTGCGGAGGCGAGGATGCCGGCGGTCGCGGCAATGTTTCCGATGCTGTCGATCGTGGCACCAAAGTCAGCGAACGCGTAAATACCGAGACTGGCCGCGTTGATATTTCCGACATTGGTGACAGAGATGCCGTAGGTGTACGTCTTGGCATAAATGCCGCTACCATTGCTGGAGGTGATGTCGCCGCTGTTCGTGATGGTGATGGCGTCGCCATAGCCGGAATGGGCGTTAGCGTAAATGCCATCAAGATATGCAGTGATTGTGCCGCGGCTGGTGATGTTGATGTCGACGATGCCGAAAAGGCCAACTGTGGATGCGTGGATGCCGAAACCGCCAGCCGAGCTGATGTCGCCGGTGTGGTTGATCGTCACCACCCCGGTTTCCCACGACCCCGTCGCGGCGGACGAGGCACGAATGCCATCGGCGGCTCCGGTCACGATGATGGAATGGGGCGCCATGTCGTTGTTGATGGTGACCGCGCCGCTCGAGCGCACGAATTCTATACCGGACGTGCCGGCGGCCGGCGCGATATTGGTCGTCAGCGAATTGGCGTTGAGCGTGTCGACGAGGGCCTGGTTGAAATCAGCGGCACCGATCCCGGCCGATTGATCGCCGGTGCAGCTCGCGGTCGTCCCGGCCGTCGTGCAGCCATTTGGTCCGGCTTGCGCCGGCCGCGGTTCCATCAGCCACAGCGCGCCGCTGGCCGCTGTCCCAAGCAGCGCCACGCGCCAGCCACGGCTCGCGCTCAGCGCCTGGAACGTGCTCGCCCCTTCGCCGGCAGGAGCGCGGTCGTTGGTAAGATCCGATTCGGCAAGTCGGGCGAATCGCGCCCGATCGTCTTGCCGCCGTCCCGCGGTTGCGCCGAAGCGCAACGGCACCTTTTTCTTCCCCATCACGTCCACCCGCGTGCCCCTTGCGTCCTGGGGCGACCTTAAGGGACTCGGGCGCGGTACAATGTGCCGGGCGTCTCAAGCGGAAAAGTTTTCGCGTTGTCGGTTCTTGCAGGATCACCACATCCCGCGCGCGCATGCCACGAGGATGGCCGGCGTGCATTGGCAATTGCGTGGATCGATTCCGCTTCTCAGCGGACGACGAGGACAGGCGACGTTACGCCGCGGTCGCCGGCGGCAGCGCCAGCACCGAATAGATCGCCTGGGCGTCGCGCGAGGCGCGGAGCTTCTTGGCGATGTCCTGGTCGCGCAGAAGGCGGGCGATGCGGGCGAGCGCCTTGAGGTGATCGGCGCCGGCGCCTTCGGGGGCGAGCAGCAGGAAGACGAGATCGACCGGCTGGCCATCCATCGCCTCGAAATCGATCGGACGATCGAGGCGCGCGAATAGGCCGAAGATCTTTTCCAGCTTGGGCAGCTTGCCGTGCGGAATGGCGACGCCGTAGCCGACCGCGGTGGTGCCGAGCTTCTCACGCTGCAGCAGCACCTCGAACACGGAGCGTTCGTTCTGCCCGGTCAACTCGGCGGCCTTGGCCGCGAGCTCCTGAAGCGCCTGCTTCTTGCTGTTGACCTTCAATGCCGGGAGAATCGCCTCGGGTGCGACCAGATCGGTAATCGGCATGGAAGGTTTCCGAGGTGAATTAAACCGTCAGGTTCCGAATTGGCCAGCTTGGTCAAACCATGCCTGGCCGGCATCAAGAAGGTGAAGCAGGAGGGGGACTTAGCCCCGATCCTGATGTGGGGCGCTTCTACTCCAACGCAATCCCGGTGCCAACTGCTGCGTGCGGCTTTGCCCCGCTCATTGTTAAGGGCTGCGGTTGGTACGGGGGCCGGTTCCAGCCCTTAACCGTCCGGTTTGGGCCCCGGCGGGTCGATCCAGCCGACATTGCCGTCGGCCCGGCGGTAAATGATGTTCACCCGGCCGCTGGAGCCGTGCTGGAATACCAGGCAGGGCGCTCCGCTGAGGTCGAGCTCCATCACCGCCTCGCTCACCGATAGCTGTTTCAGCGAGGTGGTGGCCTCGGCGATGATGACGGGACTGTAGCCGGTGACCTCGTCCTCGTCCTCACCCTCGCCCGGCGCCTCCAGCACGTAGCTCGTGGCGTCCATGGCGGCCAGCGCCGCGGAGGCGACATGGGCCTTGCGGGCCGAGCGGTCCTTGAGCCGGCTCTTGTAGCGCTTGAGCCGCTTCTCGATCATCAGGAGCGCCTGGTCGGCGCTGGCATAGGCATCCGGCGCGTTCGAATCGGCCTCCAGCGTAATTCCCGTATCAAGATGCAGGGCACAGTCGGTGCGGAAGCCGAAGCCATCCTTGCTCAGGGTGATGTGGCCGGAATAGTTCCCGTCGAAATATTTACGCAGGACCTCGTCGGTCCGATCGGTCACCCGGCCGCGCAGGGCGTCGCCGACGCTGACGCTCTTTCCCGAGATTCTGAGGGTCATGTGATGCCTCGCTTGGTTTTAAGTGCCCAGCTTGGATCGGTCTCGATGGGGGATCGAGAGTAGCGCGATTTCGCGCCAGCGCAATCAGGCCGGCTCGGTGTTGCGGGAGCGATCGGGCATTGCGGTGGAGAGGACGTTACCAAGAGCGCTCTGCTTGTCACGGCGGCGTTGCACCGAAGAGGGAATGCGCATGGCTTCGCGGTACTTCGCGACCGTGCGGCGGGCAATATCAATTCCCGAGGCGCGTAAGCGTTCCACGATGGTGTCGTCCGACAGGATCGCCGACGGAGCTTCCGAATCGATCAGCTGCTTGATGTGGTGGCGCACGGCCTCGGCGGAATGCGCCTCGCCGCCGTCGGCGGAGGCGATCGAGGCCGTGAAGAAATATTTCAATTCGAATGTGCCGCGATTTGTCGCCATGTACTTGTTGGCGGTGACGCGCGACACGGTCGATTCATGCATCTGGATGGCGTCGGCAACGGCCTTCAGATTCAGCGGCCGCAGGTGCGCCACGCCATGGGTGAAGAAGCCGTCCTGCTGGCGCACGATCTCCGTCGCAACTTTCAGGATGGTGCGGGCGCGCTGATCGAGCGCGCGCACCAGCCAGGTCGCGTTCTGGAGCGCGTCGGTGAAATAGGACTTGTCGCCGTCCTTGCCGACCTTCTTCGAGAGTTGCGAATAGTAGGTCTGGTTGACCAGCACGCGCGGCAAGGTGTCGCTGTTGAGCTCGACATGCCAGCCGCCATCCGGGCCCGGGCGGACATAGACGTCGGGCACCATGGTCTGGAGCCGCGCCGAGCCGAACTTCATGCCGGGCTTGGGATTGAGGCGGCGGATCTCGCCGATCATGTCGGCGATGTCCTCGTCGTCGACGCCGCAGAGCTTGCGCAGCGAAGCGATGTCGCGCTTCGCGAGCAGATCGAGGTGCTCGACGAGGGCCTGCATCGCCGGGTCGTAGCGGTCGAGCTCGCGGAGCTGGATCGCCAGGCATTCGCTCAAATTGCGCGCGCAGACGCCGGGCGGATCGAATTTTTGCAGCACGGCAAGGACGTCCTCGACGTCGGCTTGCGATGCGCCAAGGCGCTCGGCGGCCTGGCCGAGATCCGGCGGCAGATAGCCGGCCTCGTCGACGAGGTCGATCAGGTACTGGCCGATCATGCGCTGCGCCGGGCCGGTGAAGGCGACCGAGAGCTGCTCGGCAAGATGGTCGCCGAGCGTGATCTCCGCGGCGACGAAGGCTTCGAGATTGTAGTCCTCGTCGCCGGAGGCCCCGCCGCCCCATTCGGTATAGGTGGTCGGCGCCGCATCCTGGGCGTTGCGCGCGGCGGCCTCGGCCGGTTCCTCGGAGAAGACGTTGTCCAGGCCCGTATCCAGGGTCTGCTCGATCTCGGCGCGGGTGCCGAGATCCTTGCTCATCCATTCTTCCTGGCCCGGCTCGAACGCCTCGCCCGGACCGCCACCCGGCTCGTCGTTGTGGCCACCGTCGGAGTCGCTGAACTGGCCGGTCTCGGCCGGGGCTTCACCCGCGGGCGGCTCGTCGTTGGCCCGCTCCAGCAGGGGGTTCCGCTCGAGTTCCTCTTCCACGAAGGTCGTGAGATCGAGGTTGGACAATTGCAGCAGCTTGATCGCCTGCATCAGCTGCGGCGTCATGACCAGCGACTGCGATTGCCGGAACTCTAATCTCTGCGTGAGCGCCATGAAGCAAGAACCGATCCCAAAAGTTGGTCCGATTTTTGCTTATCCTAGTCTTGGCGCGATGTACACGGCTTGACGAACGGGAAAAAAGGGCTAGAGGCGGAATTCCTCGCCAAGGTAAAGCCGGCGAACGTCGGGATCGGCGACGATCTCATCCGGGCTACCCTCGGTCAAGATTTCACCGGCATAGACGATATAGGCACGATCGGTCAGGCCGAGCGTCTCGCGCACATTGTGGTCGGTGATCAGCACGCCGATGCCGCGGTTGGTGAGATGGCGGACGAGGTCCTGAATGTCGCCGACCGCGATCGGATCGATGCCCGCGAAGGGCTCGTCGAGCAGCATGTAGTTCGGACGCGTCGCCAGCGCGCGCGCAATCTCGACGCGGCGGCGCTCGCCGCCTGACAGCGCGATCGACGGCGATTTCCGCAAGCGCGTGATGTTGAATTCGTCGAGCAGCGAGTCGAGCTGCTGCTCGCGCTTCTTGCGCGAGGGCTCGACCACTTCGAGCACGGCGCGGATATTCTGCTCGACGGTGAGGCCGCGAAAGATCGAGGCTTCCTGCGGCAGATAGCCGATGCCGAGCCGCGCGCGCTGATACATCGGCAGCTTGGTGACGTCGTGGCCGTCGAGCTCGATCGCGCCGCGATCGGGCTTGATCAGGCCGGTGATCATGTAGAACACGGTGGTCTTGCCGGCGCCGTTCGGGCCGAGCAGGCCGACCGCTTCGCCGCGGCGCACATAGATGCTGACGCCGCGCACCACCTGGCGGCTGCCGAAACTCTTTTCCACGCTATGCACAGCCAGGAAACCCGGCCGCTTCAGAAGCTGCGGTCCGCCGGCGCCGTTGGGCCTGCTGGCGGCCCTCACGGGATGCACCGCCTGGGCACGCGGCGGTTCGGTCTGGTAGTCGGCTTGGTAGTCGGCCTGGAAATGGTCGGGCGCGCGCATCTGGTCGCGCGCGATCGGCGATGCATCCCGCACCGGGCTGGGCACGAGACCGCCGACGCTGTCACCGAGGGCAGTGATGTCCTGGCGCGCAAATCCTGGCCGGCCGCGCTTGGCGGGGCGCCGACGGAACATGCTGAAGAGATCGACCATCCCGCCTTCTAGCCTTTCACGACAATCCTGCGCGATGATCCGCGCGTGATCCCGCGATCTGCCGCACCGGCCTTGCGATTCGCCGGCACAGCATGAGTGAAGGGATGTCTCATGCCCAGTGAAACACGCCCGAAAAGCGGCGAACCCCGCTTGGAAAGCCCTTCGCGCTAGATACAGCCTCGCCGGGCAAGCTTCAACCTCGGATCGGGAGAATCTGGCCCAAGCGATTGAAGTTACTTCAGGAATTTACTTTTGTTTGCCTGCGCCGGGCAATTGCAGAGGCGGCGCCGGAGCGGGCTTGCCCGGGCTCCCCGATCCGCAATCATTGCTGCCGCCCTGCGGCAGCAATGCCTGCACCCTGCCGCTGTCGGATTCCACCCGCGAGACGCCCGTGGTCATGTCGACCGCCAGACGGTCGCCGCGCAGCACGTTCCTGCACTGCGTGAGAACGACGCCGCCGAGCATGGTGATGAGGTTGGTTTTGGTGTCGAACACGGCGGTCTCGCCTGTTACCACCTGGTCCTTCTGGGTGACGACGACGTTGCCGCGCGCTTCCAGCCGCTTGATCGAGGAACTGCCGCCCGGCCCCGGCTGCGCCGACTGCATCGGCGCACCCTTGGTCCCCTTCGCCGCGGGCTGCGGCGCGGCCGGCTTGTCGCCGCCGCCGGAGTCGTAAAACACCACGAGCGTCTTCGAGGTCATGGTGGTGTCGCCCTGGATGACCTTCACATTGCCGGAGAAGGTCGCCTCCTTCTTCTTGTCGCGCATCTCGAGCGAGGCGGCTTCGATCTGGATCGGCTGGTCGCGGTTTTGCGAAAAGCCCTGCATTGCGTTGGGCACGCCTTGCATCGTGCTCTGCGCGACGGCCGCACCGGTTGCGACCAGCGCGACGGTGAGCGCGGCCACACCGAGAATGGCGCACCGCTTGTCTTCGTTGCGCGAAAAGAATCTCATCATGAAAATCACTTTGAATTGGCCGACTTGTTCTGAGGCGTGCGTGTCTTCACCGGCGGCGCGGGCTGCTCGGCCGGCGCAGGCTGGGCGGCAGCGGGATCGTCCAGCTTGTCCAGATGCATCACCACATTGCCCTCGAAGCGGATGACGTCGCCGCCTTCCGTGATCCGCAGCCGGTCGGCGGTCAGCGTTCCGTTGGTCAGCTTGACGTCGACATGCTCATCCGAGGAGACCGTTCCCTTGCCCATGTCGACGAAGGCCGAGTTCAGCCGCGCCTCATAGCCGGACGAGGTGCGCAGGAAGATATCCTTGTGCAGGTCGAGCTGCTGCTGCTTGTTGTCGAAGCGGCCGGTGCGCGCATCGAGCAGCAAAGTGGATTTGTCTTCCATCAGCACCTTTGCGCGCAAATCATTGAGATCGACATGATCGGGGTCGGTGATGTCCTGCGTCGCGGTCTTGGCCCAGAGCTCGTAGGGCCGCTGGTCCGGGGTGAAGCCGGACATATGCGGCGTTTCCATCGTGATCTTGGTGCCCGTCACCACGAGATTTCCGGAGTCGAGCTTCACGGGGATCTGGAAGGGATTGAGGAAAGTCGAGACGGCGACGATCGCGGCCATGGACGCAGCCACCGTCACCGGCACCGCGATGCGCAGAATCCGCACCAGGCGGCTGTGGCGCGCCGCGCTGGCAAACTTCGCCGCAAGCGCGGCGTCGTAGGTTGGATTCTGGGCCGAATTCACCTGAGCTCCCGAGGTGTCGCTCGTCTCGTCCGGTTGACGGGCGCACGCCATTGTATCCGGCGCCGCCTGAATATGCAGCCTGCGACAGGCCGCACGAAAGTGTCCGAAACGGGGCGGCAGCCCTAAGCTAACAGCGGCCCGAGGCCTCAGGAATGCGCGAAAATGTCCTCTTCCGCCCAGCCCTGGAGATCGAGCAGAGCGCGGGTCGGCAGGAAGTCGAAACAGGCTTTTGCCAGCGCGGTGCGGCCTTCCCGCACCAGCATGGCGTCGAGCCGCTCGCGCAGGGCATGAAGGTGCAGCACGTCGGAGGCGGCGTAGGCGAGCTGCGGCTCGGTCAGGCTGTCGGAACCCCAGTCGCTGGATTGCTGCTGCTTGGAGAGGTCGACATTGAGCACCTCGCGCACGAGGTCCTTGAGGCCATGCCGGTCGGTGTAGGTGCGGGTCAGGCGGGAGGCAATCTTGGTGCAATAAATCGGGCCGGTCATGACGCCAAACGTCTGGTACAGCACCGCGACGTCGAACCGCGCGAAGTGGAAGATCTTCGTGATCGCAGGATTGGCCAGCAGGGCCTTCAGGTTCGGCGCGTCGGTGTGGCCCTTGGGGATCTGCACCACGTCGGCGCTGCCGTCGCCGGGCGAGAGCTGCACCACGCAGAGCCGGTCGCGGTGCGGGTTCAGCCCCATGGTCTCGGTGTCGATCGCCACCGCTCCGGTGTAGCGGGACAGGTCGGGCAGGTCGCCGCGATGCAGGCGTACGGTCATGGCGTTTCAAAACCTCAATCGAATTGGTCGGTCGGCATCATAAGCTAATCGGGTTGCCCGCGATGTAGCCACTGGCGGCGGGCCGCGCAAGCGGCAGCTGTGCCCGCCGGGGCGCGGTCAGATCGCCGCCAGCATGATGCAGATCATCGCCGCCACCGTCGTGCGGCTGGCACCATCGCGAAAAGTGTAGAGAATCGGGTCGTCGGGCATCTCGCGGCGATGCGCCATCATCAGGGCGCGGCCGAACCAGTAGAGCAGCAGCGGATTGAGCAGCCATAACATCCAGGGACGGCTGTAGAGCGGCGTCACCGCGGAGGAGGAGACGTAGAGCGAGAACACGGTCACCGCGTTCATGGCGCTCGCCGCCGCCATCGCGCCGATGATGTGCAGGTCGGTGATCCTGTAATCGCGGTTGGAGGGATCGGCGAGGCCGGCGCTCTCGCGCATGCTGAGCTCGCTGAAGCGCTTGATCAGCGCCAGCGAGGTGAACACGAACAGCGAGAAGATCAAGAGCCATTCCGACAGCACCACGCCGACGCCGACCGCGCCGGCGATGATGCGTAGCGTGTAGAGGCCGGCGAGTGTCACGACGTCGACCAGCATCTTGCGCTTGAGCACGAGCGAATAGGCGATCGTGGTGGCGAGATAGCCACCGAGCACGCCGAGGAACAGAGGCGAGATGCAGAGGCTGGCGGCAACCGCGAGCAGCCACAGCGCGGGAATCGCAAGCAGCGCCGAGGACATCGGCAGTCGACCTGCCGCCAGCGCGCGATGGCGCTTGGTCGGATGCTGCCGGTCGGCTGAGAGATCGAGCAGATCGTTCATCAGGTAGGCACCCGACGCGCAGGCCGAGAACGCGAGGAACGCCAGCAACGCGTAGCCGAGCGTCGCAAGATTCATCTGATGCGCCGTGATCGCCGGCACGAACACCAGCGTGTTCTTGGCGTATTGATAGACGCGCAGCGCCTGCGCCCAGGTTTTGAGGCTGGCACGGCTGCTGCCGCGCGTCTCGATGCGCTCCATGGAGGCGCGGTCGAACGGCAGCCGGTCAGGCGCCGCGAGATCGGCCGGCGCAACGACGCCATCGAACCCGAGATGCGCGGCAATGCCCGCCGCGTGATGCGCAAACCGGCCGGCCACCAGATAAATCTTGTCGCCCCGCGCCCGCGCCGCCAGGGCCTGGTTCAGCACGTCGGCATCATAGGGCAGATGGGCGTAGTCGAGCTCGGCCTGCGCCAGGATATCCGTGAGCGCCGCCATGCCCGGGCGTCCACCCGCGCCGAAGCGGGCCAGCATCCGGCCGGGGCTGGAGAACAGCGCTTCCAGCAGCAGCTCGGAACGGAGCAGGGCGCCTTCGAGATCGATGACAAGCGTCCGCGCCGCGGCGGGAACCGCCGACGGTGTGGGGACGCCCGAATCGTAGTGCCAGGCAGGCTGCTCCATCCGAAAACGCTCTGACTTGCCGCAACATGACCGGCCCTGAGGCCGGGGAGCAGGGAAATGGACGGCCGAGAGCCTAGGGGGCATTCGCTAAGGGCGACTTAACCGGGGGGAGAAGGGCCGGCGCCCCTGGGGGATGCCGGGTCCAGGCCATGCACCCTGCTGTTGCATGGATCCCACAACCCGGCGCCAGCTTCATGTTCCGGCGGGGCTTTTGCCGCGCGCCCCGTGAAAATCCTCCCGGCCGACCCCATCTGCGAGTTTTCGCGCGCTCGCCCGCCGCCCACAATGAAATCAGGTGTCATGACCGAACAGACGCTCGCTGCGCCTATCGACGACCAACAGGAACGCCAGCGCGGCTTTACGCGCTACCAGGCGCTCCTGATCGCACTGCTCGCGTTCACGCAGTTCACGATCATTCTCGATTTCATCATCATGTCGCCGCTCGGCGCCATCCTGATGCCGGCGCTCGACATCACGGCCGGGCAATTCGGCGTCGCGGTGTCGGCCTACGCGTTCAGCGCGGGACTGTCGGGGATCCTGGCCGCGGGCTTTGCCGATCGCTTCGACCGCAAGCGCCTGCTGCTGTTCTTCTATGTCGGCTTCACGCTCGGGACCCTGCTCTGTGCCGCCGCGCAGACCTACCACGTGCTGCTGCTCGGCAGGATCGTGACCGGATTGTTCGGCGGCGTGATCGGCTCGGTCGTGCTGGCCATCATCACCGATTTGTTCGCGCTGCACCTGCGCGGCCGCGTGATGGGCTTCGTCCAGACGGCGTTCGCCGCGAGCCAGGTGCTCGGCATTCCCGCGGGGCTGTTTCTCGCCAATCACTGGAACTGGCATGTCTGCTTCGTTGCGATCGTCGGCTTGTCGATCGTCGCGATCGCCGTCATCGCCTTCGCGATGGAGCCGGTCGACGCGCATCTGAAACTGAAGCAGGACAGAAACCCGTTCCGCCATCTGATCGCGACCATCGGACAGCCGCGCTATACGCTGGCCTTCGCCGTCACGACGTTGCTGGCGACGGGCGGGTACATGCTGATGCCGTTCTCCAGCGCCTTCACCGTGCATAATCTCGGCATCGACATCCTGCATCTGCCGACGATCTATCTCGTCTCCGGCCTGTTCAGCATCGTCACGGGACCGCTGGTCGGCAGGGCGAGCGACGCGTTCGGCAAGTACCCGACCTTCGTCTTCGGCAGCGTGGTGTCTGTCATCATGGTGCTGATCTACACCCATCTCGGCCACGTCTCGCTCGCGACCGCGATCCTCGTCAACGTGCTGATGTTCGTCGGCATCTTCTCGCGCATGATCCCGTCGCAGGCGCTGATGTCGGCGATCCCCGACCCCAGCCAGCGCGGCTCGTTCAGTGCGGTCAGCGCGTCGCTTCAGCAACTCTCCGGTGGGCTCGGTTCGGTCCTCGCCGCCGCCATCATCGCGCAACAACCGGATGGTTCGCTGCTCCATTTCGACCGGATCGGCTACGTCGTGGTCGCGTCGGCAATCGTCTCGCTGGTCGCGATGTACTTTGTGCAGAAGGCTGTGGCAGAGCGGACCGGGAGACGGGTGGTCTGAGGGCTCGACTTGAAAAAGCCCGCTATGCCCGCCCGCCGGCCAGCCTTTCAAGCTGGTCGTGAAGCTGCGCAGGAAGATACGGCTTGGGGATGAACCTCGCCCCGAGTGGGATGTCATCCGCTGCCGGGCTGAGTTGGCCGGACGTAATGAGGAGCCGCACGGGCGGCCATCGGTCTCTGATCACCGCCGCCAGCCGAAGGCCATCCATCGAGCCCGGCATCTGGATGTCGGTAAAGACGACGGTGATCGCCGGTTCCGTCTCCAGCAGATTGACAGCCTCGTCCGCGTCGGCCGCCTCGAAGACATCGAAGCCCATATCCCGCACCATGTCAGCCGCGTTCACGCGGATGAGGAAGTCATCTTCCACGATGAGGATCACGTCCCTATGCTGGCTGAGATTGGACACTTATGCTCCGGCATAACCGAGCATAAGGTTTGAACGGCTTCTTTGTTCCACAGAACGTCTTGCAAAGGATCGCGTTTGTTAGAGCAGGGCGTTAGGGTTCACCATGGCAATTGACATCAAGGCGGACGTGGATGCCGTCCAGCAGATTGGGGCAGTTCCCAAAGTTCTGGATTTGGCCGCACGCATAACGGGCATGGGCTTCGTCGCCATAGCGCGCGTAACTTCAGATCAATGGATTTGCTGCGCCGTTCGGGACAGCATCGCCTTTGGCCTTGAGCCGGGCGGAGAACTGCGTGTCGAGACGACCATCTGCAACGAGATCCGGCAGCACGGCAACACGGTCGTCATCAACGATGTGCAGACGGACAGCGACTTCTGCAATCATCCGACACCGGCCATGTATGGATTTCGCAGCTACATCTCAGCTCCCATCGTCCTGATCGACGGAGCCGTCTGGGGAACATTGTGCGCCATCGACCCCACGCCTCGACAACTTCGTACGCCTGAAATCCTCGACACGTTTCAGCTGTTGGCCGAACTGATCGCTGCACAGCTCGAACTCAATCAACGTCTGGAGCGGAGTCAGGCCGATCTCATCGACGAGCGAAAAACGGCAGAGCTTCGCGAGCAGTTCATCGGCGTATTGGGGCACGATCTTCGTAATCCCCTCGCAGCCGTCGATGCAGGCATGCGCGTGCTGCTGAAGAACCTCGACACCGGGCGGGCGCCCGAAATCGCGCTCGGCGTTCAAAAAGCCGTCTATCGCATGGCCGGCATCGTCGAAAACGTCATGGACTTCGCGCGAGGCCGACTTGGCGGAGGCCTTACGATCAAGCGAGATGCGACGCTGCCTTTGGCGCCGGTGCTGGAGCAAATCATCGCGGAGTTCAGGACGGCTTGGCCGACCGTGACGATCAGTTCATCGGTCCAAATCGAAGAGCCCATCAGCTGCGATCGGAGCAAGATGGGCCAACTTTTCTCGAACCTGCTCGGGAATGCAATTACGTACGGTGACCAGAGTAGGCCGATCCACGTCGTAGCCAGAACCTTGGACGGAACGTTCGATCTGACGGTGTCCAACGAAGGCCCGCCAATCTCCGAAAAGGCGCTGGCAAACCTCTTCAAGCCATACACGCGAGGCGACCGGCCCAGTCAGCAGGGTCTGGGACTTGGTCTTTACATCGCTTCGCAAATCGCCCAGGCCCATGGCGGCAAATTGAGTGCGATATCGACCGGACGCGAAACGACCTTCTCTTTCGAGATGCCGATCTAAGCGGGCCGGGAGCAAGATCGTCTGGAGCCAGGTTATTGCTTTACGCTGGCCGGGAAAATGAGCGACTGATCATCGATCTCCTGATCCGGGAGCTGATGGACGCCCGCCATGGCGTGCAGCTCGACCAAGGGCGGCATGGCCGCTGCGGATAGCTCTATCGAGCGAGGTTGCGTCCTGAAGATCAGGGCAGAAGCGGCGATCAGAGCTGCAACGACGAAACAAGCGATCAGCGACCGGCGCATATGGCGTCTCCCACGTCTATGTGGAGAACAGAAAGCTTAACAAACAATAATGACCGCTAAACGCGGGCGCTCGACTCAGCGAACGCCGTTGTGGCGGACTCCTGCACGAAATGATCAAGGATGCCGGCGGCACCAAGTGCGACGACGGCGGCGAACAGACAGGCAATTATGAAAACGCGCATTCTGTTGATCCCTACCCCTGCAACCTAGCACGCTTCCAAACGGATTTGTGCAGCGGCCGTACAAAACGCTGTGTTCAACCTGGAAGTGCGAAGGCCTCCGCCTCGATATCGATGAACGTCCGTCCGAGCGCGCCGACCGCCGCATAGAAGTCCGCCGAACTGGCCCGCTCGAGATCAACGAAAAAGCGCCTCATCCAGCGTGAAACATGCTGATCAAAGAAAATGCGCTCGGCATCCGCTGGCGCTGGAATGCTCCCGCCGGCGAAGCCTGCCATGATCTCACAGAGAAATCCCGCGTGATCTTCGGGCTCCGTACGTTCCGGAGCCGCTTCGAGGCCGAGACCCTCGAGAGTTTCCCGCAACCGCGCGAGTGGACGGCCATACAGGGTATCGGACAGGTAGTGTGACGCATAAGGCAGCAGCGCCCCCTTGCCCAACCCTGCAAAGAGGGCGAAGAACTCGCTCGATGCGGCCTGCTCATTGGTCCGGCGCGCTGCATCCGCCAGCGCCATGTGCGCCTTGCCCATCGCACTCGCATCGCTGTGCAATGCAGAGATCCGGCGCAGCAGCTGCGCGTCCGGGCTGCGCGTCAGCAACGTCGCCAACAGGGCATATTCCTGCGCCCGGGCGAGGTCGAATTCATCGACGATACGCACTGAAGCGATTGTTGAAGTTGGATCCATCATTGTTCGATCGCGCAAGACATATGATCCTGCCGGTTGCTAGCGGGGCAATGCGCTGCCATGACGTCGTGCTCGCTGGGAGGGCGGCTCTCCGGCAGCAGGACTGACGGACTGCATGCTCTCATTCCGGTCCTGGTCCGGTCGTGCCGTGGCATCATCGGGCAGCGATTGAGCTGCCACTATCGTCGGTTCGAGAATGGGCTGTTCGGCATCGGGCCGCCCTTGCGGAATGAGCTCGGTTGGCGGCGGCACGTCCGCAAGCGCGTCACCCACCTGCTCCAGCCCCTTCGACATCTGCGCAACGAGATCGGCGACGTTGTCCGCCGGATCGAGCGGGCCAAATCCTGGAATTGCGTTGGGATCGTTGAAATCCCACTGGTTCTCCGCAATCCCGATGAAGTCGCGGATCGCAGGGTCGGCCGCCCAGGCACGGCGCAATGCCAGGCGCGTCAGTTCGGCCGGAACGCCCGTCTGCAGGAACGCCGCAATGTCGGTGTGAGCGGTGATCGATTCGATCGACGGCAAACTGGCGAGATCGAAAGGCCGGTCTGTCTCGTCATTCGCTACGGACGGCTCGGCAGCCTGCTCTTTGTCGGCCGGGGCAAGTTCAGCGTTTTGGCTTTTCGAGGCTTGCTTGAGCCGCGCCCAGCGAACGAAGACGTTAGTCTCTGACATCGATCTCTCTCATGCCGCTGCTAACGATTGCGCTGCCGTTTGACGAATGGTCGTTCGACATGATGCTCGGCGATGAACCGGCCGACGATCTCGGAGATGCCTGGTGGCATCGGCACGGCTTCGACCAGATTGCTGCCTGCATCGGTAAACGCCTCGCCCTCCGCCGGATCGGCCGTGACCGCGAGCAGCTCGTAGGGCGGCTCGGAGCCGGTCGGACGCAAATTGACCCACAGCGTGGGCGAGCCTGACGTGAGATTTTCGCGATAGTTGGTGGTTTCGGTCCGGTGCAGCTCGATCACGGCATCACCGGCGTAGAACAACGTGACCTCGCCTTCGCCACCAATCGGAGTCCACGGCTTCGCAGTCGGCTCTCCCGCGAATACCGAGACGGGCCGCCACAGAAAATCGGCCCACGCACTCTTCGCCTTGCGCCGCTCGATTGCGACACCGACAGCAATGCGTGCAAGACTTGTCGATATCAATGTGCCCTCTCGAGATCGAGATGTGGTTCCCGCTTCCGAAGCCAATCCTGCGAAGCTGCGCTCGCGCCCGGCGAGAGCGATAATCGTGCGCTCATGATACGGGCGTCGTCTTTTCCGATACGCGGAGTATATACTTCGGGGGTGAACGGGCCAGTAGGTGGCCGCTCTATTTTGGGAGCCGCGAGATATTGTGACCGTCATATCTGATACCGGCAGGCGCCACCTGATCTGCTCGTGCGAAGGGACGATGCCGCTCGATGCAGATGCAATTCGCCGCGGCTGCCGCGGTGAAGTGACGGCAGCGACGCAGCTCTGCGGCGCCGAACTCGGCCGATTCAAGGCTGTCGCCGCCGAAGATGGTCCGCTCACGGTGGCCTGCACGCAGCAGGCGGCGTTGTTTTCGCAGGTTGCTTCCGAAAATAATCGTGCGAATTCGATACAGTTTGCCAACATCCGCGAGACCGCCGGATGGTCCGGCGATGCCGACCGCGCGGGACCGAAGATGGCCGCGCTGCTGGCCGCCGCGGCCGAAGTCGCCGCACCCGCGCCGATGGTCCAGTTGGAAAGCAGCGGGGTCATCCTGATCTACGGCCGCGACGAGGCCGCGATCGAGGCTGGCGACTTGCTGAAGGAACATCTCGACGTCACCGTGCTGATTGCGCCACCAGCCGCGATCGCACCGCCACGTAGCGCCGACTATCCGATTGCCAAAGGCCGGATAACGAGTGTCAAAGGACATCTGGGCGCGTTCGATGTGGTGGTCGACGATTTCGCCGAAGCCGCACCGTCCTCACGTCGCGCCCTGACGTTCGGCTCGTCACGCAACAACGCCCGTTCGAGCTGCGACATCGTCCTCGACTTGACCGGCGGGCCTGCGCTGGTTCCTGCCGACTTGCGCGACGGCTATCTGCGCGCGGATCCCGGCAGTCCCGCAGCAATCCTCCAGGCCGTGCTGAAAGCGCGCGACCTCGTCGGGACCTTCGAGAAGCCGCGCTACATCACCTTCGACGCCGGGCTTTGCGCACATTCGCGCTCGAAGCGGACCGGCTGCACCCGCTGTCTCGATTCCTGTCCGGCCGGCGCGATCACACCTGCCGGCAACCATGTGGCGATCGACGCCAACATCTGCGCGGGCTGCGGCCAATGCGCGACGGCCTGTCCCACCGGCGCCGCGTCCTATGCGCTGCCGGCGGAAGACGCGCTGGTCAGAAAGCTGCGTGCCATGCTGCTCGCATACCGTCAGGCGGGCGGCGAGCGGGCCGTTGTCCTCGTCCATGACGAAAGCAACGGCGCGCCGCTGATCGACGCGCTGTCGCGGTTCGGCGACGGCTTGCCCGCGAACGTGCTGCCGTTCGCGGTCAACGAGGTCACGCAAATCGGGTTGGAGAGCATCATCGCGGCTTTTGCCTATGGCGTGTCGGCGGTGCATTTCCTGCTACGGGCCAAGCCGCGCCACGACGTCTCCGGATTGACGCGGACGATCGCGCTCGCCGATCCGATCCTTGCCGGACTCGGCTTCGGCCCGGCCCGGCTTTCCGTCATCGCGACCGACGATCCGGACGGTCTGATCGAAGCGCTCCGTACCGCGCCGGCCGACGCCCCCACTCCGCGCCCTGCGAGCTTCCGCGCCGTGGGCGGCAAGCGCGACGTGCTGCGTTTTGCGCTGGCCGAACTGCACCGCGCGGCGCCTGCACCCGTCGATGTCGTTCCGTTGCCCGAAGGCGCGCCGTTCGGGGCCGTCGAGATCGATGCTGCCGGCTGCACGCTTTGCCTGTCCTGCGTGTCGGTCTGTCCGACGAGTGCCCTGCGCGACGACCCCGAGCGCCCGGCATTGCGTTTTGTCGAAGACTCCTGCGTCCAGTGCGGCCTGTGCCGGACGACGTGCCCGGAAAACGTCATCACCCTGGTTCCGCAGATCGACTTCCGCGCCAGCCGCGCGCCAACCCGGGTTCTCAAGGAAGAGGAGCCGTTTTGCTGTATCCGCTGCGGCAAGCCGTTCGGCGTCAAGAGCAGCATCGAGCGTGTGGTCGCGAAGCTCGAAGGCCAGCACTGGATGTATTCGGGCTCGGCGCAGCGGCTCGACGCCGTCAAGATGTGCGGCGACTGCCGCGTCGGCTTCGTCGCCGAACAAGGTTTTGAATCTTATGGCGCGCAGAGCCCGACCGTCCGCACCACCGACGATTACCTGCGTGACCGGGACGGGAAGCGAGACCCGGACGGCCGCTCCAACTGAATTGCCCGGTTCAGGTTGGTCCGAGCGCCATCGCGCTATTCAGCCGGCGTGGCCGAGGGTTGCCGGCCTTCCGCTTCGAGCTTTTCGGCGAGCCAGCGGTCGTGATGCTCTCTCGCCCAATTGATATCGACCTCGCCGGTACCCATGGCTTCGAATGCGCCTTCCATGCCGAGCGTGCCGATATAGATGTGTCCCAGGATCAGCGCGATGAAAAGGATCGCGATGACGGCGTGGGCGACCTGGGCGATCTGCATGTCGGCAATGTTAGTGCCGTAGAAGGGAAACAGCAGCACGAATCCCGATGCGGAGACCAGGAGGCCGGCCGCGACCGACAGCCAATAGACCATTTTCTCACCGAGATTGAAGCGGCCTGCAGGCGCATGCTTCGACTTGATGAAGCCGCCACCCTGCTTGACCCAGTCAATATCGACTCGCTTGAACAGATTGTCCCTGAAGAAAAGCACCGTGATCAGAACGAGGCCCGCCACGAAGGCGAAGCTCGTGAAATTGTGCACGTACTTGGCGACCTGGGAGATGTCGGAGAACAGATCCGGGCCGACCAGCGGCCGCAGCAGGACCTTGCCGAAGGTGATGTTCAGGCCGGTCAATCCGAGCAGCACGAACGAAACCGCTGTCAGCCAATGCGCGAACCGCTCGAAAGCCTTGAAGCGGACAATCTTCTGGCCGGAGCGCCCCGCTTCGATGCGAAGCCGGCCCATGATCAGATAGGCAAGCGCGAGCACGGCAAGCATGCCGACGATCACCACCGCCCCACCCCAGTGCAGCAGGACCTCGTGGAAATAATCCCAGGTCCGTCCCGCCGGCTGCATCAGCACGCTGGCTTTGACATCTGGAATGTCGATCCGGCCCTGGATGCGCGGCGCCTGCTCGAGAAGCGTCTTCTGATTGGCCACACTGGCGGTCGGATTGGGCGCCCCGTCGGGACCGAGCTTCTGGGCGAGCACCGGGGCTGTCGTGAGACCGAACAGCATCAACAACAGCGCTACGAAGCGAATGCGTGCGAAAGCCGTCATGACGGATACCCAATCTTCGTCCCTAATCGTCGCGGTAAACGCAGGTCCCCTTACGACTTGACGTCCTCGTGATAGGCGGTTGTCCAGCCCCAGGCTCCGGAACCATAGCCGCGCTTCTCGACGCGCTCCTCGTAGATCTGGGCGATGATGTCGCCATCGCCTGCGAGCAGTGATTTGGTCGAGCACATCTCGGCGCACAACGGCAGCTTGCCTTCGCCGAACCGGTTCGAGCCGTATTTCGCATATTCTTCAGCGCTGCCCGGTGCCTCCGGACCGCCGCCGCCCGCGCAATAGGTGCACTTGTCCATCTTGCCGCGCGAGCCGAAATTCCCGACCTGGGGATATTGCGGCGCTCCGAACGGGCAGGCGTAGAAGCAATAGCCGCAGCCGATGCACAGATCCTTGTCGTGCAGGACGATACCGTCTTCGGTCGGATAGATGCACTTGACCGGACACACCGACGCGCAAGGCGCATCGGTACAGTGCATGCAGGCCATCGACACCGACCGCTCGCCGGGCTTGCCGTCATTGATCGTGACGACGCGCCGCCGATTGATGCCCCAAGGCACTTCGTTCTCGTTCTTGCAGGCGGTCACACAGGCATTGCAGTCGATGCAACGGTCCGCATCGCACAGGAATTTCATGCGTGCCATTGGTCTAACCTCTCATGCGGCCCTGATCTGACACAGCGTGGCTTTCGGCTCCTGCATGCCGGTGGCAGGATCATAGCCATAGGTCGTCAGCGTGTTGTTGCTCTCGCCGAGCACGATGGGATCGGCCCCCGTTGGATATTTCGCCCGAAGGTCGGTTCCCTCGTACCAGCCGGCGAAATGGAACGGCATCCAGGCAACGCCCTTGCCGACGCGTTCAGTCACCTGCGCCTTCATCCGGGCCCGCGAGCTGTTCTCTGCACCGGTCACCCAAACCCAGCCGCCATCGACGATGCCGCGCTCGGCTGCGTCCGCCGGGTTGATCTCGACGTACATGTGCTGCTTCAGTTCGGCGAGCCATCTGTTGGACCGCGTTTCCTCGCCACCGCCTTCGTATTCAACCAGACGGCCCGAGCTCAGGATCAGCGGGAACTGCTTCGAGATCGCGCGATCGACGGCCGCCTTCTGCACGGAGAAGCCGATATTGGGCACGCGGAATTGCTTCGCGTCCGGCAAGGTCGGATAGTCGGCGACGAGGTCGGGACGCGGCGTGTAGATCGGCTCGCGATGCACCGGAACCGGATCGGGAAGATTCCACGCAATCATGCGTGCCTTGGCGTTTCCGTAAGGCGAACACCCGTGTTCGATCGCGACCCGCTGGATGCCGCCGGAAAGATCGGTCGACCATGACACCTTGTCGGGATCGGCCGGATTGATGCGCTCGATCACGTCGCGTTCTTGCGTCGTGAGGTCCTTGTCCCAGCCGAGTTTCTTCAGCACGCCAAGGGTGAACTCGGGATAACCGTCCTTGATCTCCGAACCAACGGAGTACGAGCCTTCGGCAAGAAGATTATCGTGATCTTCCCGCTCCACCTCCTGCCCGTTCTCCATCACCTTGCGCTTCACGACGCGCTCGACTCCGAACCGCGCGCGGAAGGTACCGCCGCCCTCCTTCACCGGAAGGTTGGTATTGTAGAGGATCGGCGTGCCCGGATGCCTGTACTCGGGCGTGCCCCAGCACGGCCATGGCAGGCCGTAATAATCTCCACCAACCTCCGGATCATCCTTCGGCGCCCGCAGCGTCACCAGGTCGAACTTATGCTGGTTTCTCATGTGGGCCTTGAGCCGCTCCGGCGACTGGCCGCAATAGCCCGTCGACCAGCCGCCGCGGTTGATCTCGCGCAGGATGTCCTCCGCCGAGACCGCGCCGTTCTCGACCTTGATGTTCTTGAACATCAGGTCGGCAAATCCGAATTTGCGGGCGAACAGGTACATGGTGTCGTAGTCGTTCTTCGATTCGAAGACCGGATCGACGATCTTTTCGCCCCATTGCAGGGAGCGGTTGGAGTTGGTGCGCGAACCTTCCATCTCGAAGCTCGTGCAGGCCGGCAGGAGGTAAGTGCCGTTCTTGCGCTCCGACAGCACCGACCATGCGGTCGGATAGGGATCGCAGACCACCAGCAACTCCAGCTTCTCGATGCCCTTCACCGCTTCCGGCATCCGCGTGATGGTGTTGACGCCATGGCCCATGATGAACATGGCCTGCACCGGATTGGGCTGGCTGATCTGATTCTTCGGGAGCAGGGTTGCGTCGAACCAGCGCGTGCTGGGAATGCCAGGCGTTTCCATCAGCTTCTTGTCGGGGAAGCGCGACTTCATCCAGTCGTAGTCGACCTCCCATACCCGGCACCAATGCCGCCAGGCCTCCTCGGCAAGACCGTAGTACAGCGGCAGCGAGGTGACATCGAGACCGAGATCGGTTGCACCCTGCACGTTGGTGTGGCCGCGGAAAATGTTGGCGCCTGCGCCGGGCAGCCCCATGTTGCCGGTGGCGAGCAGCAACAGGCAGCTGGCGCGGACATTGGCGGTGCCGGTGGTGAACTGGGTCTGCCCCATCGCCCAGATCAGGGTGGACGGCTTCTGTTTGGCGAACAGTTCGGCGACGTGCTTGACCTGCGCCTCCGGCAGGCCGGTCACGCGCTCGACCTCCTTGGGCGGCCACTTCGCAACCTGCTTCCGGACCTCATCCAGGCCATAGACGCGCTGAGCGAGGAATTCCTTGTCCTCCCAGCCATTCTCGAAAATGTGCCACAGCATGCCGTAGATCGTGGCGATATGCGTGCCGGGGCGAACCCGGACATATTCGGTCGCGTGCGCAGCGGTCCGCGTCATCCGGGGATCGACCACGATCATGTTGGCGCGGTTGAGCTCCTTGCCTTCAAGAATGTGCTGCAGCGAAACCGGATGGGCCTCGGCCGGATTGCCACCCATCAGCAGGATGGTCTTGGCGTTGCGGATGTCGTTGTAGCTGTTGGTCATCGCGCCGTAGCCCCAGGTATTGGCTACACCGGTGACCGTCGTGGAGTGGCAGATCCGCGCCTGATGATCGGAATTATTGGTGCCCCAAAACGCCGCAAGCTTGCGATTGAGATAAGCGGCCTCGTTGGTGAACTTGGCGGAGCCAAGCCAATAGACCGAGTCGGGCCCCGCCTTCTGGCGGATATCCAGCAGCTTGTCGCCGATCTCGTCGATCGCCGTCTCCCAGGAGATGCGCGTCCACTGTCCGTTGACGAGCTTTACGGGGTAACGCAGGCGTCGTTCGTTCAACACGTCGTCGCGAACTGCCGCACCCTTGCAGCAATGCGAGCCGCGATTAATCGGACTGTCGTAGTCGGGCTCCTGCCCGATCCATACGCCGTTGGCGACCTTGGCGATCACCGAGCAACCGACCGAGCAGTGCGTGCAGACGTTCTTGCGGGTCGTGACCGTTGCGCCGACGGGTGGCGGCGGACCGGCTTCGGCCTTGCGCACGCTGTGCAGCGCGATCTCACCCACCGCGGCCAACGCGCCAGCCGTGACTCCCGAGCGCTTCAGGAACGTCCGCCGGTCCAGTTTCGCCGATGCTTCGTCGGCCGCCGCATCGAAAAGCCTGGCACGCTCCGGACGACGTTCGGACTTCCTGATCAGCACGGAAGTCTCCTATCGAGCGGGATAGCTGTTGACGCGGTAGAAATTCCTGACTTCCCGGGAGTCAGGTCGATAGCGAGCCTTCCGCTTCTGATCGAGATCAACGGGCTTTGCGGAAGCCGCTGCCGGCAACAATTGGCCGGCACCCAACGCACCGGCACCGACAATCGTCAGCCGAAGCAAGTCACGTCGAAGAAGCTTTGGCGCTTGATCATTCTTCAACGAAGCACACTCCCTGTCGGGGTCAGGCCTTCCCGAAGGCTATCCGAGTTTTGCGCCGGACATCAATCACAGACCTGCGTTGCATAATCTGCAGGAGCAGCCGTGCACGCAGCTTTGCTGCTCGTGTTACCGCAACAAGCGGTCAATCGCCGTCAACATCATTGTTATCAGCCGTTCGGCTCCGCAGATTGTCGTGCGAATTGGAAACGCCGAAACATCGAGCAGATGATTGCCGGACGGGTGACGTCACACGCGTCGCGAGTGACGGACTCGCGATCGATACGAATGATACGTCGACATCGTGAGCGATCGCGGAAATCCGCGTCGGGTCGGCGGGGCCGCGCCCCTTCGTTGCGCGTTTGAGATCACGCAACACAAGGATGCGATTTATCTATCTGGAAATGCTGGGTATCCAGAAAAAGCTGGCGCCCCGGAAAGGACTCGAACCTTCACGGCCGCGAAGGCACCTGAAGCCAGAGCGTCTACCAATTCCACCCACCTGCGCGCCGTTTGGGGCACGGAGGCGGTTACCATGGTTCGGTGACGCGCTTGGCGCAGGACGATGCGCCTCTCTGGCAGCGTCAGAAGTCAACCGTCATTGATAACCACAACGTACGCGGCATGCCGCTGATCACATAACCGGTCGGATTGCCGATCCAATAGCGTTTGTCGAAGAGGTTGGTGAGAGAAGCACGGAACGTGGTGGGTCGTCCCGCCAGTTGGGTTGCGTAACGTGCACCAATGTCGAACGTCATCCAGGCCGGAACACTTTGGATGTTGTCAGCACTGACATAGGCCTGGCTGGTGTAGATGGTACGCGCCGTCGTAGTCAGCCCGGGCAGGAACGGAGTGTCCCACTCGACACCGAGATTGCTCTGCCATTCCGGAGCGCCGATGGCACGGTTGCCATCATGGAGGTGCCCTTCAGTCTTTGTCAGCCGCGCGTCGAGGTAAGTCACCCCTCCCAGGACGCGGATCCCGGGCCCGACTTCACCGAACGTATTGAACTCGATGCCCCGGTTCCTTTGCTCACCATCGAGACTGAAGATCCTGGTAACCGGATCGGTCGCGCCGCTCGGCAGGCTGATCTGGAATGCCGCGAGGCTCGCGCCGAAGCCTCCGAGATCAAGCTTGGTTCCGACTTCATACTGCTTTGTCTTGAAGGGCGCGAACACCGCATTGGTGTTGGCGGCGCCGGACGGCGGCGTTGGTCCAGGCGTGAGGCCTTCGATGTAGTTGGCGTAGAAGGACAGCTCCTTGATCGGCCGAACCACCAGCGCCACGGAAGGCGACGTGGCGCTCTGATCGTAGTGGGTCGCTTCCAGGCCGCTCACGGGGGCATAGCTGTTCGCGATAACCTGCTGCTGTCGCGCTCCGACGATCACCTGAAGCATCCCGTTCATCATCGAGAGCGTATCGGCGACGCCGACACTTCTCAGACCAAGGAAGGCCGACTTCCCCTCAGGGAATGAAGACAGCGGGGTGCCCGGACTCGCCAGCAGGTTCGGCGTGTAGATGTTGGTAAGATAGTTTCCGTAATTGGTCTGACCGAGCCAGTCAGTGCGGTTCAAGGCACTGCCGCTGACAACGACCTCATGACCGACCGGACCTGTGTCGAAACGCGCCCGCACGCCGGCTTCGCCCGATACGCCGTCGTTTTTGCCGGTCTGGAAGCGAGAGGTCGAGAGGGCATCGCCTGCCGTGTTTAGAATGGTGGCGCCGGGGGCTTCCTGCTTGTCGAAGGTGAATTGGTTGGCGCCGATTGCGCCGAACACGGTGACATTATTCGACACATCATATTCGGCGCGCGTAAGCCCGGTGAGGCTCTTCGCGCGGGCATAGTCGAACGGCTGGGCGAGGTTGATGCGGGGGTCCGGAGCGTTCGGCACCGCGATGCCAGTGACGGGCGTGTAGCCGCGAGCTGCCGCTTTCATCCAGTCGTCCTGATAGATGACATCGGCGGACCACCTGAAGCGCTCGCCCCGATAGTCAACGCCAAGCGAACCGACTCCGTCGCGTACCGACTGACGGTCGATCGTCGTATTGCCGCCATCGATCCCGCCGTTGAAACGAACGCCCCATTCCCGCTGCTCGCCGTAACGGCGCGCCACGTCGATCTCCGTGCCAAACCGCGCATTCGAGATGTAGCCGGCAGTCAGACGCGTCAGGTCCTCGTTTGCCCGTTTGGTCACGACATTGACGCTGCCGCCGATGCTGCCGGACGGAGCCATGCCATTGAGGAACGCCCCGGGTCCCTTGAGCAGCTCGATGCGCTCGATCGGCGCAGGGTTGATCCGGTAAGCCGGCACGAGGCCGTACAGCCCATTCAGCGCGATCTCGCTGTTCTCGACCCGGAAGCCGCGAATGGTCAGCGCGTCATAGCGATTGCTGCTACCGATCGCCGCCCGTACCGACGAATCGGAATTGGTCAGGACCTCGGCGACACTGGTCGCCTGCTGATCGCGGATGGTCTTTTCAGTGTAGCTCGTGAGGCTATATGGCGTTTCCATATAATCCCTGTTGCCGAGGAGGCCGACCTGTCCGCCCCTTGCGACTTGCCCTCCAACATACGGCACCGGCAACGCTGCCTGTTTTGCTCCAAGCGTGGCAGGCGCGCTCATCACTGGCGCGTTCTCACGTCGCTCTGCCCGCCGCGTCGTCGCAGCGCGCGATGTATTGGATGACCGCTGTCGCCGCGCGGGAGAGGCTCGCTGCTCAGGCGCGACGACGGTCACGGGAGGGAGTGACTGTCCGGACGTCGCCGATTGTTGGCGGCCCGATTGCTGTGCGACGGATGAGGTCGTGGTCAAAAACACTGACACGCACGCAAGCCCGAATGCGCGCGAGAAGGTCACGTCGTTAAGCATGCAGTCCCCGGAGTCTTTTCTTCTTGATGCCCCGTCCCAGACACGAATCGCTTGGGACGAGAGCGACTAAGCATTCGGGAAAATCCATGCCAACTAGAAGGCGTCTAAGCTTCCAGGTGATCCTGGCGCGCCGCTCTACGTTTCGATTTCACATCGCATCGATTGTTGGTAAGCGCGAAAGCCTTTTGCTGCCGCCCGAACGCACGATTCGAAAAAATTCGTAAGACCGCAACGCGCCGGATGTGATCGCGACGAGCCATGAGGCAGACCGCGCGAAACCACCGCGGTCAATTGTCACAGACGCGCAATTGCTGGGGACTCAAGACCCGACATGACATCGCTACTGGTAAATGCGTCGCGTACCGCCGCGCGGAAGCGACCCAACATGCGATCGCTGCGGACGTGGGCCGGCATCCACCGCTGGACGAGCATCATCTCGACGCTGTTCCTGCTGATCCTCTCCCTGACGGGCTTGCCGCTGATATTCCAAAAGGAGATCGACGAGGCGTTTGGTTCATCGGGAATGTTGGCCGAAGTCCCGGAAAGCAAGGGCGCGCCAACGCTTGATTCCATCGTCTCGGCAGCGCTGGCGCGACACCCCGGCGATACGATGATCTCACTCGAATTTGCAAAGCGTGGCCGATCGTGGATACGCGCTCGGCGCCAACCCCGGATGCCGGACCCACTCGGATACACCGCGAGGCGATCGACCTTCGCACCGGTCAGCTCACAACGATGCCGCAACGGCGTAGTCCCGTGATGCAATTCCTGCACACGCTGCACGCGGATTTGTATCTGGGGCTGCCCGGCGGCTTGTTCCTTGCCGGCACGGCACTCGTCGTCATCGCCTCTGTCGTCTCGGGCTTGATACTCTATCCGCCATTCGTCCGCCGATTTGGATTTGGCACGGTTCGCACGAACAAGAGCCGAAAACTATTGTGGCTCGACCTGCACAATCTGACGGGCATCATTACGATGGCATGGCTGCTCCTCGTTGCCACGACCGGAGCAATCAACACCCTGCATGGCCCCGTTTCCACTTCGGTAAGGACAGCCATGTCCGACGAGATTCGGCGGCGGGTCGTCATGACACAGGCAGGGCGTATGGAAGAAGTCGATCGGCCTGGGTCAATCGAAGCTGCGATCGCTGCTGCCCGCGGCAAGGTGCCAGCAGCGCGAGTGATGTCGTTGTTGTTCCCGAACGCTGAGATCAGTCCGTCCAACCACTACGTGGTTCTGATGAAGGACGGACAAATGATGACACAGGAGCTCTTCTACGCGGTGCTCATCGACGCCCATACCGGTGGCGTGTCTGATGTATTCGAGCCGACGGGTGTCACGAAGGCGCTGCTGATCGCCGAGCCGTTGCATTTTCCGACGACGTTTCCCGGCCTGGCGCCCAAGCTCGTCTGGGCGTTTTTCGACATCGTGACGATCATGGTGCTGGTGAGCGGTTTGTATTTGTGGGCCAGCAAACCGGGCGGTCGCATCCAGCGCAAACGCTCTGCGAAATAGGAAGCGCCGGTGCCGACACGGCGAGCGCATTCTTGCAAGCCAAGGAGCCAAACCACCCGTGGCCAAGGGAGCCGTCCAAGCACGCAGATGGGGCTCAACTAACTGGAATTGCTCATTTTCCAGAATTGTATGGTGCCCAGGAAAGGACTCGAACCTTCACGGCCGTTAAGCCACTGGCACCTGAAGCCAGCGCGTCTACCAATTCCACCACCTGGGCATGCCGTTTGGGGCACGGAGGCGGTTACTACGGTTCGGTGACGCGGTTGTCAAATGCTGCTTGGCACCTGCGCGGGGATGCGGATTGCGCATCGCAAACCGGCCCGATACAAGCCTGATAACACGCACTCTTTCCGCAGGAATGGACCCCAGGAATGGATCCCATGGCATCGAATCTGGAAACTCTCGTCACGGTTTTCGGCGGATCGGGGTTTTTGGGCCGGAATGTCGTCCGCGCGCTGTGCCGGCGGGACTACCGGGTCCGCGTCGCGGTGCGGCGGCCGGAACTGGCCGGGTACCTCCAGCCGTCCGGCAAGGTCGGGCAGGTCCACACCGTGCAGGCGAATCTGCGCTATCCGGCCTCGGTCGAGGCGGCGCTGCGTGATTCGCATGTCGTGATCAATCTGGTCGGCATCCTCACCGAGGGCGGCGCGCAGAGCTTCGACGCCGTCCAGGCCAGGGGCGCCGAGACCGTCGCCAAGGCGGCGGCCGCCGCCGGGGCACGCCTGGTGCATGTCTCCGCGATCGGCGCCGATGCGGAATCGCCCTCGCGCTATGCCAAGGCCAAGGCGGCCGGCGAAGCGGCTGTGCTGGCCGCGGTGCCCTCGGCCACCATCTTCCGTCCCTCCGTGATGTTCGGCCCCGAGGACCAGTTCACCAACCGTTTTGCCGCGCTGGCGCGGATGTCGCCGGTGCTGCCGCTGATCGGCGCCGAGACCAGGATGCAGCCGGTCTATGTCGGCGACGTCGCCACCGCGATCGCGGATGCCGTCGACGGCAAGGCCAAGGCGGGCGCGACCTACGAGCTCGGCGGGCCGGAAGTGCTGACCATGCGCGAGATCATCGAGGCCATTTTGGCCATCACCGACCGCAAGCGGGCGCTGGTCCCGCTGTCGTTCGGCCTTGCTCGCTTCCAGGCCAACTTCCTGCAATTCGCGCCGGGTGCGCTGAAGCTTACGCCGGACCAGGTTACGCTGCTCGAGCACGACAATGTCGTGTCGGAGGCGGCCAAGGCGGCGGGGCTGACGCTGGAAGGCCTCGGCATTGCCGCGGATTCGCTGGAGGCCATCGCCCCGCAATATCTCTGGCGTTTTCGCGCGGCCGGGCAGTTCCAGCGAATGAGCGTTTGAGGTTTCCGCAGCGTCATGGCCGGGCTTGACCCGGCCATCCACGTCTTTCTCACCGCGGCCACCAAGAACGTGGATGCCCGGCACAAGGCCGGGCGTGACGAGACTGTGGTGTGGGTCGCAACCGCCTCAAAACTTCAGCTTCTTGAACACCGCTTCCGGCAGCGTCTTGATGATCAGCATCACGAGACGCCATTTGCCGCTGACATAGACGACGTCGGTCTTCTTCTCGACGGCGTTGAGGATCGCATCGCCGACGACCGGCGCCTCGACGGTGAGCGGGCCGATCAGCTTCATGCCTTCCGTCATTTTCGTGCGGACGAAGCCGGGTTTTACGGTGACGACATGGACGCCGTCGCGGCTGGCGCGGGCGCGCAGGCCCGACAGGAAGGCGGAGAAGCCTGCCTTGGCCGATCCGTAGACATAATTGGAGGCACGGCCGCGATCGCCGGCGACGGACGAGACGCCGACGAGCGTACCACTGCCGCGCGCCAAAAATTTCTCTGCGAACAGGCCGAGGATCAGCGACGGGCCCTCGTAGTTCGAGCGCATGATCGTGGTGGCGTGCGCGAGATCGCTCTCGGCATTTTGCTGCACGCCCAGTAGGCCGACGATCGAGACAACGACATCAGGCAACGCAGGAAGGCCGCTCACAAAACCCTCGAACGAAGCGGTATCGAGCACATCGAATGTGTGGAGGCCAACCTCGACATTGTAGCGCGCGCGCAGATCGGCGGCGTCAGGCTCGAGTGCGGCGACGTCACGGCCCGCGAGGGCGACATCGTATCCGGCCTTGGCAAAGGCGCGCGCGGCGGCGCGGCCGATATCGGAGGAGCCACCGAGCACAATTGCGGACTTGCGTGACGTCACGGCTTAAACCTCATCGAACAGGCGTTGTGAAAGTTTTGAGCGGATGGTCCCGGCGGGATCGAGCGATTTGCGGATTGCGTTGAAGCGCCGCAAGGCCGGATAGCCAGCTTCGAACGTGGCGCGCGACTGGCGTGCATCCTTGGCCAGATAAAGCCGGCCGCCGGCGGCGACGACCAGGCGGTCGATCTCGTCGAGGAAATTCAGGATGTCGCCCTTCACCGGGAAATCCAGCGCCAGCGTGTAGCCGGGCAGTGGGAACGACAGGATGCCGTCGCCCTGGCCGAGTTTCTTGAGCACCGCGAGGAAGGAGGCATCGCCGCGCCGGGCGACGCGATCGAGGATCTCGCCGAGCACGGCGCGGGCGCCCAGCTCCGGGATCACGCATTGATGCTGGAGAAAACCGCGCCGGCCGTAGATGCGGTTCCAGTCACTGATGCTGTCGAGCGGGAAGAAATACGGATAGAGCGAGACCACATGGCTGGCGCCGGCGCGCCGCGCGCCCATGCGGTAGTAGAGCTCGTTGAAGGCGCGGATGCTGTAGCGGTTCAGCGTCATCGACGGCAGGTCGACGGGCACCGCGAGGCCGGGATTTTTGCCGGCGGGAAATGCACCGGCGCCGTCGGCAATCTCGCCCGTCCTTGCGTGCTCGCCGAGATAGATCAGCGAGCGGCCGAGATCGCTGCCGCGTGCGGCACAATCGATCCAGGCCACCGAATAGGTCGCGGAATCGCCCGCATCGAGCGCGCGCATCGCGGCATCGAGATCGGATGCGGAGATCACCCGCTCGCGGATCCACCCCGTTTCGACCGGTCGTAGCCGCATCGTCGCCTCGAGGATCACCCCGGTGAGGCCCATTCCGCCGACGGTCGCGAAGAAGGCATCGGAATTCTGTTCGCGCGAGGCCTCGATGGTCTCGCCCTGCCCGGTGCGCAGCAGGATGCTGTCGACATAGCGGCCGAAACCACCCTCACAATGATGGTTCTTGCCGTGGACATCGGCGGCAATGGCGCCGCCAACCGAGACGAAGCGCGTACCCGGCACGACGAAGGGCAGGAAGCCGCGCGGGCCAAAAGTGTCGATCAGGTCCGACAGCAGCACGCCGGCTTCGAGCCGGATGCGTCCGGTCACGGGATCGAACGACCGGACCCGGTCGAACCCCGTCATCGCGATGGTCCTTGCGGCGCCGATCGCGGCATCGCCATAGGCGCGGCCGTTGCCCCTGGCCACGGAGCCCGTCACCACGGCTTCGCCCACGGCCTCGAACGACCGCGGCCGCAGCAGCTCGCTATCGACGACCGGGAAACGCCCCCAGCCGCTGACGAGGGTCATAGTTCAGCTCCTGTGCCGGGCGCGCCGCCCTGCTCTGGAAACTGCCTACCGATCAAAAGCTTATATTGCGTTGAGGCGCGTCAGTGAGTTTTCGAGGGGTTAACGGCCGAGCGCCAGCGCGATCAGGCCGAGCGTGCCGACGATCACGCGCCACCAGGCAAACACCGCGAAGCCGTGGCGGGTGACGTAGCTCAAGAAAGTCTTCACGACGATGATCGCGGTGATGAACGACACCACGAAACCGATCGCGACGATGCCCATGTGGTCCATCGTCATCTCGGAGCGGTTCTTGTAGAAATCGTAGGCGAACGCGCCGATCATGGTGGGGATGGCGAGGAAGAACGAGAACTCCGCCGCCGCGCGCTTGTCGGCGCCCAGAAACATCGCGGCGACGATGCTGGCGCCGGAGCGCGACACGCCCGGGATCATCGCGATGCACTGCGCGATGCCGATATAGAGATACATCAGCAGCGGAAAGCGGGTGGCGTCATGCTCGCGCGCCTTGAGATCGAGCCGATCGACCCACAGCAGGATGGCGCCGCCGACGATCAGCGAGAAGCACACGACCCACGGATTGAACAGCAGGCTCTTGATGTATTTGCCGGCGACGAGACCGACGATGACCGCGGGCAGGAACGCCACCAGCACGCCGATCACGAAGCGGCGCGCATAGGCGTCGCCGGTGAACATACCGATCGCGACGTCCCACAATTTCTTGAAGTACAGCACGACGATCGCGAGGATCGCACCAAGCTGGATCAGAACGGTAAACGAATCCCAGAAGGCGCCTTCGCCGAGATGGAAGAAGCGCTCCGCGAGCAGAAGGTGGCCGGTCGAGGACACGGGAAGGAACTCGGTCACACCCTCGATGATGCCGAGGATCACTGCCCGTATTGCGTCTGACATATTTACGGTCCATTTCCGCTGGAAAAGCGGGGCTCTTCTCGCCTATTCGTCCTGCTCTCGCAATCGCAAAATGCGACGTCACGCCCTTGCCTCGCGGTTTTGAAGGACTAGTGTGGCGCCGCACAAACATTGATGGATTCTTAATCACCATCAAATAGTCAAAGGCTTCATGTTTACGCTGTTTCATCATCCGTTCTGCCCGCATTCGCGTTTCATCCGCCTGATCGCGGGAGAATACGGGCTCGAATTGCGGCTGGTCGAAGAACGCAGCTGGGAGCGGCGCGAGGCATTTCTGCTGCTCAATGCGGCCGGCACCACGCCCGTCCTGGTGGACAAGGAACAATCGCCCATACCGGGCGCCGCGATCATCGCCGAATATGTCGATGAGGCCTACGGCGCCGACATGGGACCGAAGCGCCTGATGCCGGAAACGGTCGCCGAGCGCGTCGAGGTGCGCCGGCTGATGGCCTGGTTCAACGAAAAATTCTTCGAGGAGGTCTCGCATCCTCTGGTCACCGAGCGCATCTACAAGCGCTTCATGAGCGAGGAGAACGGCGGCGGCGCACCCTCGGCCGACGTGATGCGAGCCGCCAAGGCCAACGTGCGCTATCATCTGGCCTATATCGGCTGGCTGGCGCAGACGCGGAACTTCCTCGCCGGCGACCGGCTCACCTACGCGGACCTCGCCGCCGCGGCGCATCTCTCGGCGATCGACTATCTGGGCGACGTGCCATGGAGCGAGGACGACGCAGCAAAGGCGTGGTACGCGCGGGTGAAATCCCGCCCGTCGTTCCGTCCGCTGCTGAGCGAATGGCTGGCGGGCGTGCCGGCATCGCGGACCTACGTGGACCTCGACTTCTGAACTCGGATCCGACCGAATTGAAGGCGGCGCTTGCAAACGAGGCACGCGCGCTCGGCTTCGACTGCATCGGCATCACCGCATCCGGCACGATCGAAAACGCCGGAAAGCATTTTCTCGAATTCATCGCCTCGGGCGGCCATGGCGACATGGACTGGCTTGCAGCACACCCCGAGCGCCGCGTCGATCCACGCGGGCTATGGCAGGACGTGCGCAGCGTCATCATGCTCGGCGTCAATTACGGGCCCGACCAGGATCCGCTCGCGATCCTGCAGCAGCGCACGCGCGCGGCGATCTCGGTCTATGCGCAGGGCGACGACTACCACGATCTCATCAAGAAGCGCCTGAAGGCGCTGGCGCGCTGGCTGGTCGCGACCGCGCCATCGGACGTAAAGGTGTTCGTCGACACCGCGGCGGTGATGGAGAAGCCGTTGGCGCAAGCCGCGCATCTGGGCTGGCAGGGCAAGCACACCAATCTCGTCTCGCGCGAGTTCGGCTCCTGGCTATTCCTCGGCGCGATCTACACGACGCTCGAGCTGCCGCGCGACGACGCCGAGATCGATCATTGCGGCTCATGCCAGGCGTGCCTCGACATCTGCCCGACGTCGGCGTTTCCGGCGCCCTACAAGCTCGATGCGCGGCGCTGCATCTCGTATCTGACCATCGAGAACAAGGGACCGATCCCGCGCGAGTTTCGCAAGGCCATCGGCAACCGCATCTATGGCTGCGACGATTGCCTTGCAGCGTGTCCCTGGAACAAGTTCGCGCAGGAGGGACGCGAGGCAAAGCTCGCCGCGCGCGACGAATTGCGCGCGCCGTCGCTCGCCGAACTCGCACGGCTCGACGATGCATCGTTTCGCGCGCTGTTCACGAAGTCGCCGGTGAAGCGCATCGGCCGCGACCGGTTTTTGCGGAACGTGCTGATCGCGATTGGTAACTCCGGTGAGGCGATGCTGGCGGAGGAGGCGCGGCGATTGCTCGGCGATGAGAGCGCTTTGGTGCGTGGCGCTGCGGTGTGGGCGCTGGAGCAGCTGGTGTCGCGCGGAGAGTTTGAGGCGATGAGGTTTGCCACGGCGAGCAACGAGCACGACGACAGCGTGCGTGAAGAGTGGCAGGCCGCTTCCTAATTCTCGGTGTCATGCCCCGGCTTGACCGGGGCATCCAGTACGCCGCGGCCTCTCGATTGAACCACAATCGTCTCGGAGTACTGGGCGGATTCAAACGGTCGTCGCAACAC